>JAZRRQ010000069.1:0-20505 GCA_045650885.1 Vescimonas sp.
TCCCCTCTGGAGGCCTCCCTCGTCAAGGAAGCCTGCGGCCGTGACTTCATCACCGTCACCCCCGGCATCCGCTTCGCCGACGGCGATGTGGGTGACCAGAAGCGCATCATGACCCCCGCTCTGGCCCGGGGGACCGGCACCGAGTTCATCGTGGTGGGCCGTCCCATCACCCAGGCCGCCGATCCTGTGGCTGCTTACCGCCGCGTCTGCAAGGACTTCCTGGGCTGAGAATTTGAGAGGAGAACCGATATGGAAAAGAAAGTTGCAAAGCTCTTGATGGACATTCAGGCCGTGTTCCTGCGTCCCAACGATCCCTTCACCTGGGCCAGCGGCATCAAGTCCCCCATCTACTGCGATAACCGTCTGACCCTGTCCTACCCCCGCGTCCGCGACGTGATCGAGCAGGGTCTGGCCGACATCGTCAAGGCCAAGTACCCCGAGTGCGAGGTCATCGCCGGCACTTCCACCGCCGGTATCGCCCACGGCGCACTGGTGGCCAACATTCTGGATCTGCCCATGGCCTATGTCCGCGCCAGCGCCAAGGATCACGGCCGCAACAATAAGATCGAAGGCCGCATCGAGAAGGGTGCCAAGGTGGTCGTCATCGAGGACCTGATCTCCACCGGCGGCAGCGCCATCGACGTGGTGAACGTGCTGCGTGAGTACGGCGCCGACGTGCTGGGCATCGTGTCCATCTTCACCTACGGCCTGCAGAAGGGTATCGACCGTCTGGCTGCAGCGGAAGTGGAGAACACTTCCCTGTCCAACTACAACGCCCTCATCGCCATGGCCGCCGAGACCGGCTACATCGCCGAAAGCGACATCGCCAAGCTGGAAGCTTTCCAGAAGAATCCCTCCGACGAGAGCTGGCAGAGCCTGTAACATAATAGGTAACAAAAAAGACCGGAAACGATGTGTTTCCGGTCTTTTTGCTTGTGCAGAGTTAGTGCGCCCCGCTTGTGCTTACGGACTCCCTGCTTTGTCTGCGGCCTGTCCTGTCTCCGACGGGTAACTTTTGTCAAGAGCGAAGCTACGCGCTGCGCGCCGCATCGACTTATCCGCTTAGCCGCTCACTTGTTCAAAATGTAGAACGTTACACTTCTACATTTTCGAGCGGGGCGGCAGCGAAAAGAGGAGCAGAGACAACACCTGATTTCCGCCAAAACGCTGTTTTCCAAAAACGCGCGGCAGGAATTAAAACATTTTACCCAAGGTAGCCCGTGCAAGGAGGTCAAGGAACCATCGGTTCCTTGCGGCGTTTCTTTTCCTCTTTTCTTTCCGCTGGTGGAAAGAAAAGAGGCCGTCGGAGACAGGACAAGATAACAGCCTCGCAGGGAGCATCGTTAGCGCCAGCGTCACGCGGAAACCCGTCTTTTTCGAAATCTTACAAAAACTGCCGCATGTCCCGGCCCAGCTGCTCCTCGATGGCCACCAGTGTGCGGCAGGCGGCGCGGGCAGGGACCTCCGCGCCGCGGTAGCGGTTGAGGTAGCGGTGCAGACTCTGCACGCCCATGTCGCAGCCCTCCAGCAGCAGCTTAGCCACCGCCGCGTCGGACTTGTCCATGCCCAGCTTCGTTTTCGTCATCACAGCGGACATCTTCCGTGCCACGGGGTTGGGGTCTTTTTCCTTACCGCCGTACTCGTCCAGCATCTGCTGCACTTCCCGGCCCACCATCTGGTGCTGGGCGCGTGTGGTGTTGAGGATGGCTCGCAGATCGCAGTGCTGCACATGCTCCCACACATCGTCTAAAGACGCCAGCGCCATCTTCACGCCGGCATCACACTCTTTCAAAATGGAAATGGTCTCTTTGGTCGACATTGCATTGACTCCTTTCAAAATGCCCGGGGACGCTGCTGCATGGCGGCGTCTGAGGCTGCCCGGTGCAGCTCGGGAAGGGTATGGATCTCCTTTGCGCGCAGAGCCGTCTGGGTCTCAGGCGAGAGAGAATAGAAAAACGTATAGGCCGCCGCGTTGCGGTTCAAAAGATCGGTCAGGGGATCGGACATAAAAAAACACCTCCGCGCATAGTCTGCGCGGAGGCGTTGTGGTTTATGCGGGGAATACGGTCTCACAGAGTTCGCCGCGACAGCGGCGAAAATAGTGGAATCATTTTTTCTACCGACATGTGCGGGAGAAAAAATACAGCTCAGTCCGCAAGCGTGCGAGCGTCTCACGCAAGCGAGTGCGACGCAGCGGACTGCAAAAAATCAAAAAAGCGGCATTTGCCGCTTTTTTGAGGTACTTTATCTCTGATACTCAAACTCCAGATTATACATGGACACAAAGTGACCATCCTCGATGCCCATCTGCTCCAGCTGGTCAAAGAGACCCGACTGGCGCAGCATCTTGTCGAAATACATGCGGCTTTCGTAATCGCTGAAATTGATGTTGGCCATCAGGCGCTGCAGCCAGGGGCCTTCCACCAGCCAGGTATCGCCGTCGCGGGTGATCTCCAGCGGCTCGGAAGTATCGATCTGGGGCGGACGGGGCACATACTCCGGCTCGTAGACGATGACGGGCGGCAGATCCGCCAGCATGGAGCCGATGCGCTGCACCAGCTGCCGCGTGCCCTGATGGGTGGCGGCGGACATCTCCATGAAGAGATAACCCAGCTCCTCCACATGGGCGCGGAAAGCATCCAGCTGCTCGTGATCTTCCAGCAGGTCGGTCTTGTTGGCCACCACGATCTGGGGACGGTTGGCCAGATCCTCACTGTACTGCTGCAGCTCTGCGTTGATGGTGTCAAAGTCCTCGATGGGATCGCGGCCCTCGCTGCCGGACACGTCCACCAGATGCACCAGCAGACGGCAGCGGTCGATGTGGCGCAGGAAGTCGTGGCCCAGGCCTGCACCCTCGCTGGCACCTTCGATGATGCCGGGGATATCGGCCATGACGAAGCTGACACCCTCATCCACGTACACCACGCCCAGGTTGGGATAGAGGGTGGTGAAGTGATAGTTGGCGATCTTGGGATGTGCCTTGCTGACCACGCTCAGGAGCGTGGACTTACCCACGTTGGGGAAGCCCACCAGACCCACGTCGGCCAGGAGCTTGAGCTCCAGAAACACGTCCAGACTCTCGCCGGGCAGACCTGCCTTGGCGAAGCGGGGCACCTGACGGGTGGGGGTGGCGAAATGCTGGTTGCCCCAGCCGCCCTTGCCGCCCTTGCACAGCACGTAAGGCTCGCTGCCGGACATATCCTTGATGATCTCGCCGGTTTCGGCGTGGCGCACCAGCGTGCCGCGGGGCACCTTGATGATCAGGCTCTGGCCGTCCTTGCCGGTGCGGCGTGCGCCCTGACCGTCCATACCGTTGGTGGCCACGTACTTGCGCTTATAGCGGAAGTCCATCAGCGTGGACATATTGTCATCCACCTGCAGGATGATGCTGCCGCCGTTGCCGCCGTCACCGCCGTCGGGACCGCCGGCCGCGATATACTTTTCCCGGTGGAACGACACCGCGCCGTTGCCGCCGTTGCCGGCGCGCACGGTGATCCGGGCTTTATCGATGAATCCATTTGCCATATATGAAAACCTCCTTGGTGAGAAATGGGCATAATAAACCATTTTCTCTCATTTTAGCTGAAATTTCTTCATCCGTCAAGAGGGCTTCCCGCCCACCTTTTCAACCTGATTTCAGCTTCCTCTGTTAAACATTTTTAACAAATCCTTAATGGATTTTGCCCCAAAACTTCAACGGCGCTTGATATTTTTCTTGTCGAACGGAGACAGAAGTGGTATAATGTGTTCAATATTTCATCCCACCTAACGAGGAATCATCATGGAAAAGAAGAAAAAACACCCCTGGGTACGCAGACATCATAAGATTGTTCTGGAGATCCTGCGCCCCTTGATCGGTACATATACAAAGCTGAAATACGGCATCACGGTGGAACCTTTCCGCGAAGAAAACGGTCGGCAGTATCTGGTGGTCATGAACCATCAGACCGCTTTTGACCAGTTCTTCATCTCCATGGCTTTCCGCCAGCCGGTGTACTTTATCGCCAGTGAGGATATTTTCTCCATGGGCTGGGTCTCCCGCCTCATCGAATGGATCGCGGCTCCCATCCCCATCAAAAAGCAGACCACCGATCTGAAGGCCATGCGCATGTGCATGCAGGTCGCCAAAGAGGGCGGCACCATTGCCCTGGCGCCGGAAGGTAACCGCACCTTCTCCGGCCACACCTGCTACTTTAACCCCGCCATCATCAAGCTGGTGAAGATGCTCAAGCTGCCTCTGGCCATCTACCGCATCGAGGGCGGCTACGGCATCCAGCCCCGCTGGAGCGACGTGGTGCGAAAAGGCCGTATGCGCGGCTATGTCAAGCGCGTCATCGAGCCGGAGGAGTATCTCCCCCTGTCCACCGAAGAGCTGCACCAGCTGCTCAGCGACGAGCTGTGGGTAGACGAGGCCAATACCGACCACGAGTACCACCACGGCAAGCTGGCCGAGTATCTGGAGCGTGCCATGTACGTCTGCCCCCACTGCGGCCTGAGTGAGTTCGAGTCCAAGGGCGACGTCATCACCTGCAAAAAGTGCGAGCGGCAGATCCGGTATCTGCCCACCACCGCGCTGCAGGGCATCAACTGTGACTTCCCCTTCCCCTTCGTGGCCCAGTGGTACGCCTATCAGGAGCAGTTCATCAACCAGCTGGATCTGGCCCCCTGGACCGACACCCCCCTCTACCGCGACAGCGTGAAGATGTGGGAGGTCATCCCCTACAAGAACAAGGTAGCCGTCAGCGCCGATACCCAGTTGCGGCTGTACGGCGACCGCATCGAAGTGGGCAGCGAGGAAACGCCCGACTTCGTCTTCCCCTTTGACCAGACCGGTACAGTGACGGTGCTGGGCAAAAATAAGATCAATCTCTATTTTGACAACAAACTCTATCAGTTCTGGGGCAGCGAGCGGTTCAACGCCCTGCGCTATGTGAACATCTTCCATCATTACCTCAATTGTAAGGAAGGAGCCGAACATGGACAATTTTTGGGACTTTAGTGTATGGGGCTGGTTTAACGTACTGGCCGTTTTGCTCATCAGCCTGCTGGCTGCCAAGGCATTGAAAAAAGCAATTCCCATCCTCAACGCCTCCCTGATCCCCACCTCGGTGCTGGGCGGCGGCATTTTGCTGATCGTGGCGGGTATTTATAAGCTCATCACCGGCAACGTGATGTTCGACACGCCTTTCTTCGGTGCCCACGGCACCACCACGCTGGAAGTCATCACCTACCACTGTCTGGCTCTGGGCTTCGTTGCCTCTACGCTGAAGGCAGGCGGTGGCAAGCTGACGAAGCAGCGCACGGTGGAAATCTTCAACACCGGCGTCACCACCGTGTCCACCTATCTGCTGCAGGCCGTTGTGGGCTTTGGCATCACGCTGGCCGTGGCCGCTGTGATCGACGGTTTCTTCCCCGCCGCCGGCATTCTGCTGCCCTTTGGCTTCGGTCAGGGCACGGGACAGGCCATGAACTACGGCAACATCTATGAGCAGGAATTCGGCTTCGTGGGCGGCAAGAGCTTCGGCCTGACCATCGCGGCGCTGGGCTTTTTGAGCGCCAGTCTCGGCGGCGTGGCTCACCTGTATTGGCTGAGAAAGAAGGGACACGCCATGAACCGCGGCAGCGGTGACGGCGAACTGACGGCCGCCGCTATCCAGAGCGAGGGCGAGATCCCCATGCAGGAGAGCATGGACAAGATCACCGTGCAGCTGGCCCTCGTGGCGCTGGCTTACTTCATAGCACAGCTGATGATGATCGTGCTGGGCAACCTGATCCCCGGCATGAAGTCGGTGATCTACGGCTTCAACTTCCTGCTGGGTGTGGCAGCCGCCGCCATTGGCAAGGCAGTGCTCAACTTCCTCAACAAGAAGGGTTTCGTGCGCCGCCGCCACACCAACGACTTCCTCATGACCCGCTGCAGCAACTTCTTCTACGACCTGATGGTGGTGGCCGGCGTGGCAGCCATCCGTCTGGGTATTCTGGAGAGCTACTGGGGCATCATGCTGATTCTGGGCGTGGTGGGTTTGGTCATCACTTACATCTACAACCTGTTTGTGGCCAAGAAGCTGTTCCCCAACTATCCGCAGGAGCAGTTTTTGATGATGTACGGCATGCTCACCGGCACCGCCAGTACCGGCGTTATCCTGCTGCGTGAGATCGACGGCGACTTCAAGAGTCCCGCCTCCGACAACATGGTCTATCAGAACCTGCCGGCCATCGCGCTTGGCTTCCCCATGATGCTGCTGGCTACGCTGGCACCTGTCAAGCCCATGCTGACCATGGTGATTCTGGCCGCATTCTTCCTGACGCTGCAGGTGGTGCTGTTCCGCAGCTTCATCTTCCGCCGGAAGAAAAAGTAAACATCTTACATAAAAAAGAGAGTACAGACCTGAGTCTGTACTCTCTTTTTGTACTTTTTACAGGAAGAAAAGTTTCGCCGCCACCGTCATGATCACAAGGAAAATCCCATTGATCAGCGTAAAGAGGCCGAAATACTGCCGTCCCTTCTCCGGATACAGCACCCGGAACTCGCTGAAGGTGATGAGACTGGCCAGCGACGCAATCAGCGTGCCGGTGCCGCCGATGTTGACGCCCAGCAGCAGCGGGCGGGAGTCTGTGGTAAAGCGGGAGAAGAGAATGGCGGTGGGCACGTTGCTGATCACCTGGCACGAGGCGATGGACACCAGCAGCGTGTCCTTATCCAGCAGCGCGGAGAAAAACGCATTCACCGCATCCAGCCGGGCCAGATTGCCGGAGAACACGAAAAAGCAGAAGAAGGTGCCAAGCAATCCGTAGTCCACAGCCCGCATGGCGTTGAAGTCCACCGCCAGGATGATCACCGGCACGATGCACAGACCCACCCAGAAGGGGATCACCCGGAAGACGATGAGGATGGACATGGCGAAGAGCACCAGATACAGCACCGTGCGCTTCACATTCAGCTTTTCCGTAAATCCCTCTTCGATCACCAGTTTCTGCTGCGGCACCAGTAGGCAGGCCACTGCCAGCAGGGAGATAGCCAGCAGGAAGGGCGGCAGCATGATGGCGCAGAACTCACCGGTGGGAATGTTGAAATAGGAATAGAGATACAGGTTCTGGGGATTGCCGAAGGGAGGCAGCATGCCGCCCAGATTGGCCGAGATATTCTGCAGGATGAAGAGATAGGCCATGTACTTCTCCTCCCGCGCCACCGACAGGGCGAAATAGCCCAGGGGCAGGAACGTGATGAGCGCCATGTCGTTGGCGATGAGCATGGAGCCGATGAAGGTGATGAGCACCAGCACCAAAAACAGCATCCGCATACTGCCCGACAGCAGCACCAGCTTACGGGCCAGAATGGTGAAAAACTTGATGTTGCGCAGCGCACATACCACCGCCAGCGTCAAAAACAGGCACGCCAGCGTCTTCCAGTCGAAGTAGTCGGCGTAGGCCGCGTCCGGCGGCACCAGAAAGCAGGTGAGGACGGGAGCCACAAAAGCCACGCAGAATACCACATTTTTCTTGATGAATCCCTTCAATCGCTTCAATCGTTTCATGCTTCTCTCTCCCAGCATTTTTTCAAACCGAGAGCCATCATACACCCGCCGCCGCCCTTTGGCAAGAGATTTTTTCGACAAAAAAGCGGACCTTTTCAGGTCCGCTTTTCACGCTTATTCGTTGCCGGGGAACTTGGGGATGGAGTCGAAGCCGCGCTGGAGCTCTTCGTCGGTGGGTACGTAGTCGGTCATCAGACCGTCGTTGAACTTGCCGTAGGACATCATGTCGAAGTAGCCGGTACCGGTCAGGCCAAAGACGATGGTCTTGGCTTCACCCGTCTCGCGGCACTTCAAAGCCTCATCGATCGCGACCTTGATGGCATGGCTGGACTCGGGAGCCGGCAGGATACCCTCGCACTTGGCAAACTCCTGTGCGGCGGCAAACACGTCGGTCTGCGCCACGGATCTTGCCTCCATCAGGCCGTCTTCATACAGCTGGGAGACGATGGAGCTCATGCCGTGGTAGCGAAGACCGCCGGAATGGGTGGCGGCAGGAATGAAGCCGTTGCCCAGCGTGTACATCTTCTGCAGCGGGCAGATAGCGCCGGTGTCGCAGTAGTCGTAGCGGTACACGCCGCGGGTCAGGCTGGGGCAGGACGCAGGCTCCACCGCGATGAGCTGGTAGTTGGCCTCGCCCCGCAGCATCTCACCGGCAAAGGGGGCGATCAGGCCGCCCAGATTGGAGCCGCCGCCGGCGCAGCCGATGATCATATCGGGCTTGATGCCGTACTTCTTCAGCGCCGTCTGGGTCTCCAGACCGATGATGGTCTGGTGCAGCAGCACCTGAGAGAGAACGCTGCCCAGCACGTAGCGATAACCTTCGCGGGAAGTGGCAGCTTCCACCGCCTCGCTGATGGCGCAGCCCAGAGAACCGGACGTACCGGGGAACTGCTCAAGGATCTTGCGGCCCACAGCGGTGGTGTTGGAGGGAGAAGGCGTCACGTTGGCGCCGTAGGTGCGCATCACTTCGCGGCGGAAGGGCTTTTGCTCATAGGAGCACTTAACCATATACACGTTGCAGTCCAGACCCAGATAAGCGCAGGCCATGGAAAGGGCCGTACCCCACTGACCGGCGCCGGTCTCGGTGGTGACACCCTTGAGACCCTGACGCTTGGCATAGTAAGCCTGGGCGATGGCGGAGTTGAGCTTATGGCTGCCGGAGGTGTTGTTGCCCTCGAACTTGTAGTAGATGTGAGCGGGAGTACCCAGCTTCTCTTCCAGACAGTAAGCGCGCACCAGAGGCGAGGGGCGGTACATCTTGTAGAAATTGCGGATCTCCTCGGGAATCTCGAACCATGCGGTGGTCTCGTCCATCTCCTGCTGCACCAGCTCTTCGCAGAACACCTGACCCAGCTTTTCGGCAGAAATGGGCTGCATGGTCTCGCCGTCCAGCAGAGGGGCGGGCTTATTTTTCATATCGGCGCGGACATTGTACCACGCCTTGGGCATCTCGTCCTCGCTGAGATAGATTTTATAGGGGATCTTCTTCTCTTCCATGGTCGATTCTCCTTTACAATCAAAAAACTCCTGTCCCATGTTCCCATGGGACAGGAGCTTCAAAAAGCTTCTGCGGTACCACCCAAATTGGCGCATTGCGCCCACTTTGCACGCACAAATATGCGCTCCGCCGGGGTAACGGCCGCGGCTGCCGTCGCACGCTACTTACTGATCGTTTCACGCCGCCCTTGTAAGGCCATTCGCCCTGTCTTCCCCGGCTGCGATCACACCGCCCGCAGCTCTCTTGGCGCTTCCGTCAGGGTTACTCCTCTTACGCATCGGTTTGAGGTGTTTACTTATTTGTAATGTACCACCATCGCCGCCGCTTGTCAACGGTTTTGTACCGAAAGTCACAGCGCCCGCATGGATTCGCTGCGCAGGCCGTAGCCTTCCATTCCCTTGTGCACCCGCGCCAACAGCGCCTCGCGATCCTCGTTGAGGGTACCCTTGAGGGTCAGGTAGTTGGATGCGTGGTTCATGCGAAACACGCTGCCGGGAGAGTCGATGTGCTGTAAAAACAGCTCCGTTTCCCGCAGGATGTCGGCAGGGCCCAGCACCGTAAAGCTGCCCTCGCGCACCCACCGCTCCAGCGGCGTTCCCCGCTCCACCATCAGCGTGAGAAGGCCGATATACTCGGGGTTTATGGCACTCAACGCTTTGGCCGTGCCGATGGCGTGCTCTTCCAGCAGTTCCTTACTGCCCAAACCGGAAATGGCCGTCACCGACAGGGCAAAGCCGCAGCGTCGGGCCTTCTGTCCCGCTGTCACAATGGATTCCACCGTGTGGCCCTTGGTCATCTTTTCCAGCACCGCGTCGCAGCCGGACTCCAAGCCCATATACAGCATGGTCAGACCCTTATTGCGCAGCAATCGCAGGTCGTCCTCACTCTTGACGTGGAGACTGCCGGGGGAGGCGTAACTGGTGACCCGCTCGCACTCCGGGAACAGGCCGTAGATCAGATCAAGGATGGCCACGAGGTCAGCCGTGCGGCGCATGAGAGCGTCGCCATCGGCCAGAAACACACGCTCCACCCGACGATAAGCCTGACGGGCCATGCGGAAATCCTCAAAGATCTCCTCCATGGGCCGCATGGCAAAATGCTTGTCGTCGTACATGTCGCAGAAGGCGCAGCGGTTATGGCTGCAGCCGTAAGTCACCTGCACGATCAGACTGTACGCCTCACTGGGCGGACGGTAAACCTTTCCCTTGTAGCGCATAGACAATGCTCCTTTTCTCCGTTTCTTTGCAAAAAGCATACCATAGATTCCCCTTTTTGAAAAGAGCATATTCCGCCCCGGCCGCTCATACAGTAGGCCATCAAACAATAAAGGTGGATCACCATGAACACTTACCTCAAATCACTGCACACCAACCGCGCTGTCCTGTGCGGAACGGTGGATTCTGCGCCGCTCCCCTCTCACACCAATCACGACCAGAGCTTCAGCCGCTTTTTCCTGTCCGTCCCCCGCCTGTCGGGGCAGTGCGACCGGCTGCCGATTCTGGCGCCGCAGCAGCTGATCGATTCTTTGGATCTGCGCGAAGGCACCGGCGTGTGCGTCACCGGGCAGCTGCGCTCTTACAACAATAAAACCGGCACCGCGCCGCGGCTGGTGCTCAACGTGCTGGCGCGCACCATCACCCTTTCGGAGGAAGCGCCCTGCAACGTCATCCGGCTTTCCGGCACCATCTGCAAAACGCCCTCCTACCGCCGCACGCCGCTGGGTCGGCAGATCTGCGATATCATTCTGGCGGTCAACCGCCGCTACGGACGGGCCGACTATCTGCCGTGCATCTGCTGGGGCGCCATCGCCCAACAGACGGCGCTGCTGGACGTGGGGGCACCGCTGGCGCTGGAAGGCCGTATCCAAAGCCGTACTTATGCCAAAACGCTGCCCGACCGGCAGGTGGAGGAGCGCACCGCCTACGAGGTGTCGGTCATGCGCCCCCTCTCCGCCGAAGATTTCTGCCCGCCTTTTTTTGACTCTTTCCCCTCTTTTGGTTGAAAAAATCCCCCTCGGGTGATATGATAAGTTATTATCAACACCGAGGGGGTGGAACACCATGGCCCATGCAGCCGCCGCACCGCGCCGTTCCCGGCGTGATGTAGACATGACACAAGGCAGCATTCCCAAACTGCTGCTGCAGTTCTCTTTGCCGCTGCTGGCAGGCAACCTGTTCCAGCAGCTGTATAATATGGTGGATACCTGGGTGGTGGGCAACTATGTTTCCAACGTGGCCTACTCCGCCGTCGGCACCATGGGTCCCATCCTCAATATGCTCATTGGCCTGTTCGCCGGTTTCGCCAGCGGCGCCGGCGTGGTGATCTCCCAGTATTACGGTGCCAAGATGATGGATAAGGTGCGCCAGACGGTACATACGGCGCTGATCCTGACGTTTGTGATGGGTCTGGTGCTCACAGCCTTTGGCCTCGTGATGATCCCCACCGCACTGCGCCTGATCAAGATGCCGCCGGAGGCCATGGCGGATGCCGCCACGTATCTGCGCATTCTCTTCTCCGGCATCATGGCCCTGATGCTCTACAACATGGGCGCCGGTATTCTGCGAGCCGTGGGCGATTCCCGCCGCCCCTTCTATTTCCTGGTGGTCTCCGCCTTCATCAACATCGTGCTGGACCTGCTGTTTGTCATCAAGTTCAACATGGGTGTGGCCGGCGTTGCCTGGGCCACCGTCATCGCCCAGATCGTCTCCGCTATCCTGGTGCTCATCACCCTCATGGCCAGCGAGTCGGTGGTGCAGGTGAAGCCCCGCTGGCTGCGCGTCAACTGGCCGATTCTCCAAAAGATCTTCCGTCTGGGCCTGCCGGCCGGCATCCAGCTGGCTGTCACCGCCTTCTCCAATATTTTCGTCCAGTCCTATATCAACTTCTTCGGCACCGACTGCATGTCCGGCTGGACTACCTACGCCAAGGTGGATCAGCTGATGTTCCTGCCCATGCAGTCCATCTCTCTGGCCTCCACCACCTTCGTGGGCCAGAATCTGGGCAAGGGCAACGTGGAACGCGCCAGGTCCGGTGTACGCACGGCCATCTGCATGTCGCTGGCCATCACGGCCATCATTCTGGTACCGCTGATGGTTTTCGCCCCGCAGATCACCGCCTTCTTCAACAGCAAGAGCGAGGTCATCGAGTATGGCACGCTGCTGCTGCGGCTGCTGAGCCCCTTCTACCTGCTGTGCTGTCTCAATCAGGTGTACTCCTCCGCTCTGCGCGGCGCCGGCAACACCCGGGCACCGATGATCATGATGCTGGGCAGCTTCGTGCTGTTCCGTCAGGCGTATCTCTACATCATGGCCAATTTCATCTCCAACACCCTCATCCCCATCGCCATGTCCTACCCCGCCGGCTGGTTCCTCTGCAGTATGGCAAACCTCATTTACTACCGCCGCACACCGCTGGATCGCTATCGCGTGGTGGAAACGGCGGCAAAGGACGCCAACGCATAACGCTGCTGCGTCTGCAAACGTACAAACACACCGAGCCGCTCCGGTTATTTCCGGAGCGGTTCTTCTTTTTTTCACGATATTCCGTCTTCTTTTTCGTTGACGGTCTCTGTCGGCAGGGGGTATAATGGTGCATATATGTCATACCGCCAAAGGAAAGCGGACGCTTCTATGCCGCCCTGATCGCCGAAAACGGCGTGAGCGAAGAACTATACAACACCTATTGCCGCGGCGCATGTCACCGCTGAGAAAGGAAGGTCATCTCTATGCACGAATGGTGGAAAAAATCCACAGTCTATCAGATCTACCCCCGCAGCTTTTGTGACAGCAACGGCGACGGCATCGGTGATATCCCCGGTATCATCTCCAAGCTGGACGAGCTGCAGGATCTGGGTGTGGATCTGCTCTGGCTCTCCCCTGTTTACGCCTCCCCCAACGAGGATAACGGCTACGACATCAGCGATTACTGCGCCATCCACCCCGACTTTGGCACCATGGAGGACATGGACCGCCTGATCGCCGAGGCAAAGGCGCGTGGTATGGGCATCATCATGGATCTGGTCATCAACCACACCTCCACCGCCCACCCCTGGTTCCAGGCCAGCCGCAACCCGGAAAGCCCCTACCGCAACTACTACTTCTGGCGCAAGGGCGGCAAAAACGGCAAGCTGCCCAATAACTGGAGCGGCTTTTTCGGCGGCAAGTGCTGGGAGTATGATGAGCGAAGCGGCGAGTATTATCTCCACCTCTTTGCCCCCCACCAGCCGGATCTGAACTACTACGAACCCCGTGTGCTGGAGGAGATCAAGAAGATTCTCCGCTTCTGGCTGGACAAGGGCATCGCCGGTTTCCGCTGCGACGTGATCAACATCATCTGGAAAGACTCGCTGGAATCGGGTCGCAAAAAGCTGATTCTCACGGGTCTGGAGCACTATCACTCCAAGGAAGGCACCCACGAGATTCTGCGCCAGCTGCGCCAGATCATGGACGAATACAACGCCTACACCGTGGGTGAGACGGTGTTCGTGGATACGAAGAAGGCCTGCGACCTGTGCGCGCCTGAGCGGCGCGAGCTGCACACCGTGTTCGGCTTTGAGCATATGGAGTGCGACCAGATCATCGTCAAGTGGTTCAAGACACCCCACAAGTGGGGCAAGTTTATGACCACCCTTGCCCGCTGGCAGAAGGAAGTTCCCTGGAACACCATCTATCTGGAAAACCACGACCAGCCCCGCGCCATCCCCCGCTTCGGCTCGGAAAAGTACCCCATGGAGTCGGGCAAGCTGCTGGCCATGCTGACCTTCACCCTCCGCGGCACGCCGTACATCTATCAGGGTCAGGAGATCGGCATGACCGACTTCGACTTCACCTCCATGGATGACGTGCGGGATGTGGAATCCATCAACATTCACGGCCTGCTGAAATCCGCCTGCGTACCGGCGGCACTGCGCTGGAAGATCATCCGCGCCACCAGCCGCGACAATGCCCGCACTCCTATGCAGTGGAACAGCGGCTATAACGCCGGTTTCACCACCGGCACACCGTGGCTGGGCATCAATGCCAATCACAAAGGCATCAATGTGGCCGCCCAAAAGAACGACCCCCGCTCCCTGCGCAGCTGGTACAAGACCCTCATTGCCCTGCGCAAGAACTCCCCCACGCTGCTGTGGGGCGAGTTTGAACTGCTCAGCGCCACCGACACCCTGTGCGCCTACCGCCGTGTGGGCGAGGGTGAGACGCTGACCATCGTACTCAATTGCAGTGACCAGATGCAAACCGTGGACTACCGCGGCGATCTGGTGATCTCCAGCTATGCTGGCAGCAGCTTTGACGGCACGCTGCAGCCCTGGGAGGCCGTCATTCTGAAGGGAGAATAAAGAGAGATGGATAAGAGAAACAAATATTGCTTCGGTCTTGGTACCGTGGGCCGGGATATGTTCTACACGCTGGAGTCCATGTTCCTGATGACCTACCTCACCGAAGTGCGCCATCTGGACAACGCCATGCTGGCAGCAGTGGGCGGTCTTTTGACGGTGCTGCGGATTCTGGACGCCTTCAACGACCCCATCACCGGCATCCTCATCGACAATACCCGCTCCCGCTGGGGCAAGTTCAAGCCGTGGATCCTCTGCGGCGCCATCGTGGCCTGCGTGTGCCAGCTGCTGATGTTCGCCCAGCTGCCCCTGACCGGCACGGCCTTCGTGTTCCTCTTTGGTGTCTGCTATGTGCTGTGGGACATCAGCTTCGGCGTCAACGATATCGCCTACTGGTCGCTGCTGCCCGCCTTGAGCACCGACCAGTCCCAGCGTGAGAAGATGGGCGCCTTTGCCCGTATCTGCGCCAACATCGGCATGTACATCATCGTGGTGGGCGTGCTGCCCATCACCGGCGCCATCGGCGAGGTCATCGGCAACGAGCAGCAGGCATGGTTTATTCTGGCCATCGGCGTGTGCGTGATGATGCTTGCCTTCCAGCTGTTCACCCTCATCGGCGTGAAGGAAGACCGCAGCCACTATAAGGACGAAGAGCGCACCACCATCCGCGACTTCGTGCAGGTCATCTTCGGCAACGACCAGCTGCTGTGGACCACCATCAGCATGATCCTCTTCATGATCGGCTACTCCACCACCACCAGCTTCGGTACTTACTTCTTCATCTACGCCTACGGCAACGAGAATATGTACTCCGTGTTCGCCGGTGTTCTGGGTGTCAGCCAGCTGGCCGCTCTGGCGCTGTTCCCCCGCTTCGCCGCCAAGTTCAGCCGCAAAAAGCTCTACTCCATCGCCACGATCCTTGTGGTGGTGGGCTACATCGTGTTCTTCTTCGCCCCCATGAACATGATCCCCATCGGCATTGCCGGTGTGCTGCTGTTTGTGGGTCAGGCCTTCATCCAGACGCTGATGCTCATGTTCCTGGCCGACACCATCGAATACGGCCAGTGGAAGATGGGCCGCCGCAACGAGTCCATCACCTTCTCCGTCCAGCCCCTCATCAACAA
This sequence comes from Vescimonas sp., assembly GCA_045650885.1. Taxonomy (GTDB): domain Bacteria; phylum Bacillota; class Clostridia; order Oscillospirales; family Oscillospiraceae; genus Vescimonas. Next base: position 15,490 of record JAZRRQ010000069.1, read on the forward strand.
GCTGGGCGGCGCCATCGCCACCGGCGTGGTGACACTGACGCTGATCATCTCCGGCATCAATGAGGCCGCCGACGCCAGCGAGGTAACGGCGCAGGGTCTGCTCATCATGAAGGCGGCCATGATGATCTTCCCCCTCATCGCCATTGTGGTGGGCTATGTGATCTACCTCAAGAAGTATAAGATCGACGCCAAGCTCTACGGCCGGATCATCGAAGACCTGACAGCCAGAGGTGATCTGAAATGAGTAGCAAGTGCGAAAGCTGCGTCTTCTTCGTCTACGATGAGCTGTATGACGACTACCTGTGCGACATGGACTTGGACGAGGACGAAATGCTCCGCTTCCTCTCCAGCCGCACGGATTCCTGCCCCTACTGGCGCCCCGGTGACGAATACATCACCGCCAGAAAGCAATAAGAAAAAGGAGACAACACCGCGTGTTGTCTCCTTTTTTACCGACTCCCTCGTGTAAAGTAAGGTGGCGCGAAGGGGCGGAGGGATTGTCCCTTCCCGCTGACGCTCACGATGCTCCCTGCCATATTGCCACCTTGTCCAGTCTCCGACGGCCACCTTTCTTTCCACCAGCGGAAAGAAAGGTGGGAAAGAAACGCCGCAAGGAACCGATGGTTCCTTGACTTCCTTGCGCGGGCAACGTGCGGAAAGACAGGGCTTGTTTCAGCCACGCGAACTGGTGTGTATCTTTCCGTGACAAAATGTGGCATTGCCCCAGCGTCTAACTCGCTCAGCCGCTTATCCTTGCAAAATACAGAACCATTTTCTTCTATTTTTAAGCCACTGGCTCAGCTAATAGCTTTCGACACACAAAAAGGAGACAACACCGAAGTGTTGTCTCCTTTTTTACTGTCTTTTTTTGCAAAAACGATACAATTGTTATTGTGCAGCCGGCTGCAGTGTGCTAATATGACGGTAAGAATAGCCATTGCTCGCCACCCTGTGAAGTTAACAGAAAAGCTGTCGGATAAGTTTGGATTTGACGGAGGTGTTTGATTGTATGAAAAAGAGTAAAAAAGTGTTATTCAGCGTAATTCTAATTATAACAATTGTTGCTTCTTTCTTTGTTGGAAAACATGTGGCACAGGTGGAAAACACCAATGTCAGAAAGGAGCGTTGTTGTACACTAATTGGTTTTGCAATAGACAAAGCAGAAAGTGGAGATTTGGCAGACCCAAATACAATGAAAGCATTGATTTCCAATGTTTATGCAGCTTATCAATTCTGCGATGATTCTCATGATGCAAACCAGTTACATAATTTGTGGAATTTCTTGATACGATATAGCGATGAGAATATAGACAGTACGAAAGAGATTGCTTTGATTGAATTAAATGATGTACTTCGTTCAATCAAAACAAGTGACTAACCAATGCCTACAACAAAAGCATGCCGCAGATGCGGCAGGCTTTTTCGTTACATTTTCTCAGGCAATGCGCTGACCCTTGAACACCATGGCGCGGATGGAGAGGTCCTTCTCATCCAGCAGGATAAAGCTGGCTTCCTTACCGGTATCCAGCGTACCGCAGCGCTCATCGATGCCGATGGCCTGCGCCGGATTCAGCGTGCAGGCGCGCACGGATTCCTGCCCCTACTGGCGACCCGGTGACGAATACATCACCGCCAGAAAGCAATAATCTTCTCACCAGCCCCAATTCCACCGGGGCTGGTGTTCTTTTCGTCGTATTTTCTACCCTTTTGCCATCTTTTCACCGACTGTCCATTGCATTTTTTCTTGTGCTCTATTATAATATGTATATTAAGTAAAGGAGGGCGTCAGTCATGGACATGATCGGCAGCGGGCGCAATGTACTGTTTAACAATGACCAGCTGATCCGCCTCATCACCAATCTCCACACCCTCACCGGCATCTGGGCCAATATCTTCGACGCCAACGGCCGCGACATCCAGATCCGCCACGCCCACAGCGATTTCTGTCACGCCATCAAATCTGTCCCCGGCGGTAACGAGCGCTGTGTCGCCTGTGATGCAGCGGCAGTCCGCGCCTGCCGCAAACAGCATGCCACCTTATATAGCTATCGCTGCCATGCCGGATTGTGCGAGTTTTTGCTGCCCATCTATGAGGGCGGCGAACCCATCGCCTATCTGGTGTTCGGTCAGCTGCTGGACGACTCCTCGGTGCTGCAGCAGTGGTCACACACTGAAAGCCTTCTTGACTGGTACGATGGCGGTCCCCAGCAGCTGCGTGAATGCTTCTTCCGTCTCAAACAGTGTTCGCAGCAGGAGATCGATGCCTTTGCTGAGGTGGTGGAAGCCTTGGCTTCTTACATCCGGCTGGAGGGCATCATCCGCTCCGCCGATTATTCCGACACCCAGAAACTGGAGCAGTATCTCGACCAGCATTATATGGAACCCTTATCCCTCGGTCAGATCGCCGCAGACCTGCACATAGGCACCACCAAGCTGTGCGCCTTGGCCAAAAAGCTCTCCGGAGGCAAGACCATTACCCAACTCATTGCCGCGCGGCGGGTGGACGAGGCCAAAAAACTTCTCTCTTCCGGTGACCTGCCCGTCTCCACCATCGCCGAGGCGGTGGGTTTTTCCGATTACAACTACTTTACCCGCATTTTTAAATCTTTGACAGGGATGAGTCCTCGTGATTTCCGTAAAAAATCATCTATTTCGAAACAAAAGAACTGAAAACGTTTCCAAAACCGCACTCTTTTTCGCACACCGTAAGATATTGCTAAAATGCGTATAATTTTCTCTATTTTTCATGGAATGTGCCAAGTATAATAAAAAAGCGGCACGTGAAATTTTGTGAATTTTGACGTTCCGTATACAACCCGGTGACAAGCAGTAATGCTTTGCACAATACATTTCAAAAAAATCAAAATAGAAGGAGCAAACAAAGATGAAAAAGTTTCTCGCAATGCTGCTGGCAGTTGTGATGATCCTGGGTCTGGCCGCCTGCGGCAGCAAGCCCGAGGATGAGGGTATCACCGTCAACATCATCGCTGCTCAGTACGGCACTCAGACCGCCGACTGGTGGAAGGGCTTCGAGAGCAAGTTCGAGGCCGCCAACGAGGGTATCGACCTGGTGGTCGACGTCGTTTCCTGGAACGACATCTACACCGTCGTCAACACCCGCATCGCCAACAACAACGCCCCCGACCTGCTGAACATCGACGGTTTCGCCGACTATCAGGCTGACGATCTGCTGCTGCCCGCTTCCGAGTGGGTTTCCGACGAGACCTATGCCAAGTTCTACGATTCCTTCCTGGCTGAGTCCGTTGTTGACGGCACCGTTTGGGCTGTGCCCGATCTGGCTTCCGCCCGCGCTATGTACTACAACGTTGACATCCTGACTGCCGCCGGTGTGGAAGTTCCCACCACCTGGGCCGAGCTGGAGGCCGCTTGCGCCAAGATCAAGGCTTACGATGCCAACATCTATCCCTGGGCTGTTGATATGACCACCGACGAAGGCCAGGCTGCTTTTGCTTACTACACCTGGAACAACGGCGGCGGCTTCGTCGATGAGAATGGTAACTGGGCTCTGAACAGCGCCGAGAACGTTGAGGCCATCGAGTTCATCGTTGACATGATCGGCAAGGGTTACACCAACACCGACCCCGCCAACGAGACCCGTTACACCCTGCAGGACCTGTTCGCTGCCGGCAAGGTCGCTATGATGATCGCCCCCACCCAGCTGGAGTCCGTCTGCGCTGAGGCTGGCAACGGCGTCAACTTCGCCGCTGCTCTGATCCCCTGCAACGAGGGCAAGACCAACGCTTCCATGGGCGTTATGGACCGTATCATGTGCTTCGACAACGGTCATTCCGCTGAGAAGCTGGCTGCCATCACCGCTGTTGTTGATGCTTTCTATGACGATCAGCCCTACGCTGAGTGGGTCGTGATGGAGAACTTCATCCCCGCCACCTCCACCGGTGGTGAGATCTGCATCCAGCTGCAGCCCGAGCTGGAAGCCTGGATCAACATCGTTTCCGGCGCTCAGTTCTATCCCGCTGCCAAGGCCGAGTGGATGGACGTCAAGCAGGGCGTCATCGATGTCCAGCAGAAGGCTCTGCAGGGCGGCAACGTCAAGGAGCTGCTGGACAATCTGCAGAAGCAGATCGCCGGCTAATTACCAAGGCTAACCAAATCTGATGCGTGATGATGGGCCGGGTCGAAAGGCCCGGCCCATTTTCATTGCAGCCGCTTTCAAAGTGCGTCGATCTCCGGTATTTTGAAAACGGCTGCAAAGTACTTTTTAAGAGAGAGTTATTCCCCGAAAAAATCACAATTGGGAGGTATATTTGTGAAAAAGCAAACCCTTCGCAAGACAGAGCCTTACCTGTGGATTGCCCCCAGTATCGTTCTGATGGCCACATTCATCATCGTTCCCATCTTCTTCGTGTTCCGTATGGCGCTCAGCAAAGTCACCCGCGCCGGCCAGATCAAAGGCTTCAACAACTTTGAAAACTTTACTGCCATTCTGACAAATCCCGACTTCGGCCTCGTGTTGAAGAACACCATTGTGTGGACCATTTTCGTGGTGGTACTGTCCACCGTGCTGGGTTTCATCCTGGCTCTGCTGCTGAACAACAAGTTCCGCGGCCGCAAGATCGCCCGCGCCATTGTGGTTTTCCCCTGGGCTACCACCCTGCTGGTGCAGGCCAGTATCTGGACCTTCATCATCAACACCGACTTCGGTACCCTGAACACCCTGCTCAAGACTCTGGGTATCATCGAGCAGAACATTAACTGGACGCCTACCCCTGCCGCATGGTTCGCTTGGGAGATCGCCTGCGGTATCTTCGTTACCATCCCCTTCGTGTGCTTCACAGCCCTCTCCGGCCTGCAGGGCATCGATGCTGCCTACTATGAGGCTGCCACTGTGGACGGCTCCAACTACTGGCAGAAGCTGTTCCACATCACCATTCCTGTGGTTAAGCCCAGCCTGACCGTGGCCACCGTGCTGAACATCATCTACGTGTTCAACTCCTTGCCCATCATCTGGACCATGACCAAGGGTGCTCCGGCCCA
>JAZRRQ010000070.1:0-1850 GCA_045650885.1 Vescimonas sp.
GCCCTTCATGGCAAAGAAGTCGGTGTCGCCGTAAGCGCCCAGCGTCAGCACCTTGCGCTCGATGGCCAGACCATCCTCGCCGCCGGGAGCATAGATGCGAGCCAGCTCGTACAGGCGCACGTTCTTGTTGCGATAGTTGTAGTTGCGGCTGAGGATCTCCAGCATGGAGGGCAGAGGCGTGGTGCGCATGATGGAGGTGTCCTCACCCAGAGGATTGAGGATCTTCAGGCTCTCGCGGCGTGCGTCATCGGCAGCCCAGCCGATCTTCTCGTAGTAGGTGGGGGAGTTGAAGCAATACGTGATGATCTCGTCATAACCCATGCCGCGGCATACGGTACCCAGGTGCTGCTCCATCAGCTGCTCGGCGTTGTAGCCACCGCGGGTGGTCTCGCCGGACACCAGCGTGCAGGGGATGTTGTTGTAGCCATGGAAACGGGCCACTTCTTCAGCCAGGTCGGAGTAGTGCACCACGTCAGCGCGCCAGGAGGGCACGGTGATGGTCTCGCCATCCACGCCGAAGCCCAGCTTGGTGAGGATCTCCTGCATCTCGGCAACAGACACGTCGGTGCCCAGCAGGGCGTTGATCTTGTTGGGGCGCAGCTCCAGCACGGTGGGATGGGGCACGAAGTTCAGAACGTCGATCACACCGTCCAGCACTTCGCCGGCGCCCAGCAGTTCCACCAGTTCGCAGGCGCGATCCACGGCGGGCAGGGTGTTCATGGGATCGAGACCCTTTTCGAACTTGGCAGAAGCCTCGGTGCGCATGCCCAGAGCCAGAGCGCCCTTGCGGATGCAGGTGCCGTCGAAGCAGGCGGACTCGAACACCACGTCGGTGGTGTCGTCCACGATCTCGCTGTTCATGCCGCCCATGATACCGGCCAGACCCACGGCGCGGGTCTCGTCGGCGATGACCAGATGGTTGGCGCCCAGCTTACGGACGTTGCCGTCCAGAGTGGTCAGCTCCTCGCCTTCGGCGGCGCGGCGCACGACGATCTTGCCGCCCTTGACGTAGCGGTAGTCGAAAGCGTGCATGGGCTGGCCGTATTCCATCATCACGTAGTTGGTGATGTCCACGATGTTGTTGATGGGGCGCACGCCCATGGCGCGCAGGCGCTCGCGCATCCACTTGGGGGAGGGGCCGATCTTCACGTTGCGCACCATGCGGGCGGTGTAGCGGGGGACCAGATCCTCGGCGGGAGTCTCCACATCCAGCAGCTCGAACAGGTTGCCTTCAGCGCCGCCCTTGACCACAGGCTCGTGCAGTGCCAGAGGCACATCGAAAGTGGCGCTGGCCTCGCGGGCCAGACCGATCACGCTCAGGCAGTCGGGGCGGTTGGGGGTGATCTCGAATTCCACCACATGGTCGTCCAGACCCACGGCAGTGCAGATGTCCTGACCGACGGTGAGACCCGTCAGCTCAGCATCGACGCTGAGGATCCAGATGCCGTTTTCGTAAGCGGCGGGGAAGTCGCGCTGGTCCAGACCCAGCTCCTTGAAAGAGCACAGCATACCGTCGGACAGTACGCCGCGCAGCTGGCCGCTGTGGATCTCCACGCCGCCGGGCAGCTTGGCGCCGTCCTTGGCCACGGGAACCAGAGCACCCTCGGTCACATTCTGTGCGCCGGTAACGATCTGCACGGGAGCATCGGTGCCGATGTCCACCATGCAAACCCACATGTGGTCGCTGTTCTCGTGGCGAGTGAGGGAGAGCACCTTACCCACAACCATGTTTTCGATACCCTCGGCCATATCCTCGGTGACTTCCACCTTGGAACCGGACAGAGTCATTTCTTCAGCAAAAGTACGGTCATCCGCCGTAACGGTGACGAACTCATTCAGCCATTTTCTGC
>JAZRRQ010000071.1:0-5877 GCA_045650885.1 Vescimonas sp.
TAATAAACCGTGTCGCTCACCTTCTCTAAGCAATAATACATGTTGTGGGTGTTGTCGGTGGGGTTAAGCAGGTGCCTTAAGTTACCGCCGGAAACCTTCTGGTTGGAATATACCGCACCTTCATCCTCCAGATAGTTGTGCAGCACCTTTTTGCTGCCGTAGTTAAGGCCGTAATCTAGGTCGTTCAGGATCAGATCGATCAGCGCCAGATGGTTCTGACCGATTTCCGGGTCCTCGTTTTCACCGCCGGGCAAGATCTCCTCCGGCGGATAGTCGAATATGGACAGGGACACCCCCAGTGATTGCTCGGCAGGCTGCGGCGAAAGCTCCGCATACGTCCATGTGGCATACACCCCGCCCACGGAAAGAAGTACCGCCAGACATAGAAGCAGCGGCAGCATACGTCTCATCATCTGCCACCTCCCACACCGACGGGCTCGCCGGTAAAGGCCTCCTCGGCCAGGAGCAGGTCCAGCCGCCGCTTCCGCGCCGTCTCCAGCTTTTTATCCAGGATCGGCGCGGCGATCATGGCAATCACGATCAGCAGTGTGCACAGCCACCCCGCCGGGGACTGCATAAAGAGAATAAAGCTACCAATGAACGGTGTGCGCTCACCGCGGTAAATGGCCCGCATCTGCTCATACAGCACAGGGAAGCGGTCCGGTGCCTCAATGGCATCGCCCTGTAGCCGGAAATGGCGGCAGTCGGGATGGGCGGCGTTAGGTTCCTCGATCTCCACGATGCGGTGCACGATCAGCATGCCGTCCGTCTCATAGACTACAATGTCGTATACTTCCAGCTCCATTTCGCCGGGCAGCTTTTCCGTGCGGATCAGGTCAAAAACCTGGATCTGGTCGTCCAGCCCATGCTCGGTCAGATACGTGTTCTTTCCGTTCTTCTCCGCCATGGAGCTTGTCTTGACCACGCGGTAGGTTGGCAGATCTCCGCAGCGCCCGTTTTCCGTGCAGCGGATAGCCAACGAGCCAATCAGCATCACTGTAAAGGCAAGACACACCACCGCCGAGAAAATGTAGTCCAGGATCTTCACAAATTTATTTGTCGCCTTTTTGCCCTGCATCCTCCGATGCTCTTCCCGGATCTTTCCGTCCTCTGCTCCGCTGCCCACCAGCCGCAGGGAAAGCCGCGTGATGATGCACAGGCACACCACCGACAGGGTGGTCAGCATAAGAAAGACGATCAGACACAGAAGAAAGACGTAAATTTCGTAATCCGTCATTTGTTCAAACCTTTTCTCTCGTGATCAGCGGCAAGGGGCGTACTCCCACCCCTTGCCGCTATGGAATCTATTGTTTTGAATGGTTAAGAAACAATGCCATCCGTCACGCGGGCAACGATATTGCCGTTCAAAGCCGTGCGGAATGCATCGTGCTCGCCCTTGGTATCCAGCTTAAAGATCTGGCTGAGAGAGATCACACCCTTCAGCGCAGTCTCATTCAAAGTGTAGGTAAAGACGCCATCAGGGTCCTTCGTCCAAGTTACATTGGGGCTAAACACACCATCAGAGGCGTTGGTAAAGGTAAAAATGTCCTTAGCGGTGCCGGTTTCGCTGTAGTTGCCATCAGCGTCCATCTTATACTGCATGGTGGTGGTCGTGCCGAAGTAAAGTTCAGAGGAAATCGCATTGTCTTTGATGCTCTGCGGCGCATCTTTGTTCGGCGTAAAAGTGACCTTCAGGAAGATATCCTGACCGTTATTGGAAGAGAATACCAATTCAGCTTCATGGTCATCATTGGCCTGGTCCACCGTCAGCACCAGATTGCTTTCGATCTTGTATTCACCGTTGGAACCAAGAGATACCGCGTCAGCAATCGTTACCTTGGCTTCGGCAAACGCATCGTAGATGTCCTCAGAGGCCGTATAGGACCACGTCGCATACACGCCGCCGATGGTCACGCACAGCATCAAAGCAATCAGAACACTTAACTTCTTCATATGGTTTTCCTCCTTTGGAAAATTTTTGACAAGTCTATTGTACTCCACACATCCACATGTGTCAAGACAGAGAAGACAAAAAGATTGACTTATCTTATGGTGTTCATCTCTCTGCCCGATCGGCAGCTTTTTCGTAAATGCGTCATGTTTTTAGAAGTATAAATCCCCCTGGTTTACAGATACTAACAGCGTCATTTGTAAAATAAGGAGATAGATATATATGAAAGCAACCGGTATTGTACGCCGTATTGACGACCTTGGACGGGTGGTGATCCCCAAGGAAATCCGCCGCACCATGCGCATCCGCGAAGGTGACCCGCTGGAAATTTATACCACACGCGAAGGAGAAGTCATCTTCAAGAAGTATTCCCTCATCGGCGGACTGGAGGATTTTGCCGCCCAGTTTTGCGACACCCTCAGCCGTTCCACCACCTTCACCGCCGCTGTCACCGACCGCGACACCATCATTGCCGTGGCCGGCAGCGGCAAACGGGAACTGATGGGCAAGCAGCTCTCGGCACAGCTGGAGCAGGTGATGGAACAGCGGGATATCTACCGCAGCGAGGAAACCCCTCAGCTTCCCGCCATCGACAGCAGCGACAAGTACACCGTCGCTGTGGCCGCACCCATCCTGTGTGCCGGAGACGTGCTGGGGCTGGTGCTCTTCCTCACAGGTGACGGGCAGCGAGGCGGCGAGACGGAATGTAAATTGGCCCAGACCGTATCCGCCTTTTTAGGCCGCCACATGGAAGGATAAAATCTTGCCAAAGGAAGCAGGAGCGCTTGCCGCGCTCCTGTTTTACGTATTTACTCCAGACCTGCCCACTGATCCAGTGCGGCGTACTGCTCTTCCAGTTCTGTATCGATGACGCGCTTGCGGCTGGTCTCATATTCCATCGGCTCGCCCACGCAAAAAAGACAGCCCCACAAGCGTGGGGCTGTCTTGCAGCTTTTTAGGGTTTCGCTCAGCGGCCTTCAGCCAGGATATCCTCCATGACGCAGCCTTCTGCCTGAGGCATAGAGTCGCCCAGGATGCGGGCGTAGGTGGGAGCCTCGTCGATGACGCGGCCGCGCTCACGGTAATAACCGGCCTTGAAGGCGGGACCGCGGGCGATAAACACGGGCTGAGGACCGGTCTCGGGCTGGTAGCCGTGGGTAGCATTGCCCAGACGGTAGTCGCTGAAGTCAATGGGATTGACGATGGGCTCTTCCCAGCCGTCGGCAAAGGTGGTATAGCCGTCGGTCTCCACGATGAAGGAGAAGGGGCCGCTCAGGCCGTAATCAGCCTCAGCCTCAGCCACGGTGCGGATCTGACCGAGACCCCAAACACCCTCGTCAGCCAGCTTCTTGAGGTATTCGTACACTTCCTGCTCCAGAGCCTTGTCGTTCTTATCCTTCAGATGGACGCTGAAGGACATGCCGTTGGACTGGGCGAAAGCACGCCAATCGGTGATCTTGCCGTTCTCGTCCACATCGAAGAAACCGCCGCGGCGCAGCAGCACGTTCATCTTCAGACGGCGGACAAAGTCACGCTGGCCGTGGTCGCTGACCAGAACGAAGTTGGTCTCGTCGTAAATACCGGCATCCTGCAGCGCATCAATCACCTGACCGAGCCACATATCGGTCAGATCCAGACCCTCGCGGGTATAGTCGTTGAACACGCCGTAACGATGGCGGGTGGAGTCCATCCAGCAGTTGTGAACCATCAGCAGGTCGGGCTGATGCTTACGGATGATGCTGCACATGCAGCCCATGATGAAATCATCGAAGCCATTGCGCAGGTACATCCGCTCTTCTCTCTTGCGGTAGGTGGGCAGGCGATGAGCGTTTTCACGGATGACTTCCATGGTGGCCTCGTTGGCACCGAAACCGGCAAAGGTCTCTTCCACATCTTCGCCTGCATAGAAGAAGTACTCGTTGATCAGATAGTCAATGTTGGGGTCGTTGCCGGTGATGGGCCAGTACACAGCGGCAGTGGTCTTACCGGCGCGCTTGGCAGCGGCGAACACGTTTTCCACATTGATGTCGGAGTTATACAGATACCAGTCAGGATAGCTCTTGTCGGACATGAAGTGGGTGTTGTTGAAAATGCCGTGCTTGCCGGGGCGGCAGCCGGTCATCATGCTGACATGTGCAGGATAGGTAATGCTGGGATAGATGGTGCACATCTTCTCCACCTGGGCACAATTCTTGAACAGGCGGGAAAAATTGGGCTTCGTCTTCAGATAGGCGATATCCTCGCTCACCATGGCGTCCATGGACAGGACGATCAGTTTCTCACTCATTTTACGTTTCCTCCCCTTCGGGCATAGTCCCTTGTTTCTGACCACATCCGGGCATTCCGGCGTAGTTTTCTTAAGCTTTTTATACCACGCCCACCCCATAATGTCAACGAAAAACGTCCCCTTTTCCGCCTCATCCGTCCGACAAAAAAGGAGCTGCAGCACCACGTGCCGACTGGCCGCGCGGTCTTTCTTTTTTTGTCCGTTTTTCCACGTTTACCCCTTGACTATGGCGAAAATTTCGTTACAATACATCGTGCGAAATCTTTGAGGAGGCTACTCCATGACACGCGATATGACCACAGGATCGCCTATCCGGCAGATCCTTACTTTTTCCGTTCCGCTGCTGATCGGCAATCTCTTTCAGCAGATGTACAGTCTGGCCGACAGCATCATCGTCGGCCGCATGCTGGGTACCCAGGCCTTTGCCGCCGTGGGTTCCACCGGCTCGCTGAACTTTCTCATTCTGGGCTTTGCTCTGGGTGTTTGCTCCGGCTTTACCATCCCCATTTCCCAGAGCTTCGGCGCCGGAGATATGGCAGCGGTGCGCCGCCGCTGCGGCCAGACCGTCTGGCTGTGCCTGCTGACGGCAGCGCTGATCACCACCCTCACCTTCTTCTCCACCGGCTATATCCTGCGTCTGACCAACACGCCGCCGGAACTGTATGAGGATGCTTATACCTATATCTTCATCATCTTCATGGGCTGCGGCGCCACCATCCTTTACAATATTGCCGCCAGCATCCTGCGCGCTTTGGGTGACAGCCGCACGCCGCTGTACTTTCTGGTGATCGCCACAGCCATCAACGTGGGGCTGGATATCCTGTTTATGGGCCCCCTCGGCATGGGCGTGGAAGGCGCCGCTTACGCCACCGTTATTGCCCAGCTGCTCTCGGGTCTGGCCTGCCTTGTGTTTATGTCCCGCAAAGTCCCGCTTCTGCGCCTTTCGCGGCAGGATCTCAAGCCCAACGGCCGGGAAATGCTGCATATCGCCGGTATCGGCGTACCTATGGGACTGCAGTTCTCCATCACCGCCATTGGCTCGGTGACCATGCAAAGTGCCGTCAATGCGCTGGGTGATACCGCTGTGGCTGCCGCCTCTGCCGGCAGTAAGATCAACGTGGCGCTGGCCGCGCCCATGGAGACGCTGGGTCTGTCCATTGCCACCTTCTGCGGCCAGAATCTGGGTGCCGGCCGGGTGGACCGCATCCGTACCGGTATGCGCCAGACGCTTCGCATCGGCCTTGTCTACTGTGTGATGGCACTGGGTGTGGCGTACTTCTTCACGCCTTCCATCGCCCGGCTGTTCATCAGTGAAACGGACACCGATGTGATCGCGCTGACTCACCACTTCATGATGATCCTCACCTTCTCCTACGCCGCACTGCTGATCATCTTTTTGTTCCGCAACGGTCTGCAGGGTATGGGCTTTTCCAACTACGCCATGCTGGCCGGTCTGGCAGAGATGATCGCCCGCGTGGTAGCCGCCTTCACTCTGGTGAAGCTGTGGGGCTTTACCGGCGTGGTTCTCGGCCACGTATCCGCCTGGGTTCTGGCCGACGCCGTGCTGCTGCCGCTGTATTTCATCAAGACAAAGCAAGCCGACCGCCGCCTGCAACTGTATCAGTCGATGCATTCCGAA
>JAZRRQ010000072.1:0-21176 GCA_045650885.1 Vescimonas sp.
CATCACTGGTAACTCCACCAACCCCACCCGCTTCCAGCATCCTGTCGCCGGCACTTATAAGAAAGAATGTATGGAGAATGGTCGCAAGTACTTCTCCGTTGCCTCCGGCGGCGGCACCGGCCGTACTCTGCACCCCGATAATATGGCTGCCGGTCCTGCTTCCTACGGCATGACCGATACCATGGGCCGTATGCACAGCGACGCTCAGTTCGCCGGTTCCTCTTCCGTTCCCGCTCACGTTGAGATGATGGGCTTCCTGGGCATGGGCAATAACCCCATGGTCGGTGCTACCGTCGCCGTGGCCGTGGCCGTGGAAGAGTCCCTGAAGGGCTAAAATACCGCAATTAAAAAGAGAGATGGAATATTTCCATCTCTCTTTTTCTATGTTACATTCAGTTGCGGAATTGCTATGTTTCTGTGGTAGACGGGAAAAGGTGCTCACGCTATACTGTTCCCATCAATAAGAGGGAGTGACGGTCATGAAATTTGAAGAGAAGCTGATAACGCTGCGAAAGAAGGTCGGTATGTCTCAGGAAGAACTGGCTGACCGGTTGGATGTATCCCGTCAGGCGATCTCGCGCTGGGAACTGGGTACCACGCTGCCTGATGCGCCCAACCTCATGAAGCTGAGCGACCTTTTCGGCGTATCCATTGACTATCTGCTGCGCGACGACTATACAGACGAAGGCTATCTGCCGCCCGCGAATGAGGTGCGCCGCGAGATGCCGGAAAAGGAGCAAAAACGCCGCAAATTCTATCTGGTAGCCTGCATTTCGTGGATGATCGCCGCCGGCGCCTTCTTGATCGCTGCCATCGACCGTATGAGCATCCATCTGGTACTGCTGGTGTTTGCGGACGCCGTACTTGCGCTGGTGTTCCTTTGGAAGTATTGTAAAGCGGAACCAGCAAAATGAGACTCAACGGAAAAGCACCAACTTCGCCTTTCTCCATAACGCATAAAATGCCGAGCAATGCCTAACTTACGATATCTTTAGTTATTACTAAAAAAACGAGAGGTCAGCCAATATTTGGCTGACCTTCTTTTTGTTATTTTCTTGCCAGCTTTCGATACAAGAAGCTGAGGCAAAGGCCTAACAACGCCATAGCGGAGGCGATCAAAAACGCGCTTTGATAAGAACCGCTGCTGTTGTAGGCAGCGGACAAAACGCTGGGACCAAGGATACCTGCTGCAGAGAAGCCGATCCACATGATACCATAGTTGACGGTGTTGTTTTTGGTGCCGAACTGATCGGTGCAGAAACCGGGGAAAACACCCATAAAGGTGCCAAAACATACACCAATCAGCATCAAACCAATGGCAAACAACACGATGGAGCCGTTGCTGCCGCAAAGCAACAAGGATGCAAGACCGGTCAAAGCAATGATCAAAGCACAAACCAGTGTATTGATGCGGCCCAGCTTATCACTGAGAGTTCCTGCAACCAGACGACCGGCGGTGTTGAACAGGCACAGCACAGACACAAACAGCGTTGCAATTGAATCGCTTGTTCCGGTCATATTCAATGCAAGGCCCTTTGCGCCGGAAATAATCATCAGACCGAATGTACCACCGCAAGTGAGCATGATGAGCATTACATAGAAAATGGGACTCTTCAGCATTTCCAGCGGTGTCTTGTCGACAGCTTTTTTTGCGGATACAGCCGCTGGAGGAACAAAGCCTGTGGGTACGAAGCCGGCGGGACAGCGTTCCATTAAGAAAGAGCCGCTGCAAATAACCAGAAGGAAGATACCGCCCAGAATATAGAATGTCATTCGTGCACCTACAAAACTACAGATCCAGTCTGCCAGCGGTGCAAAGATTACAGAACTGATGCCGTAGGATGCGGTGGTCATGCCGCCAACCATTCCTCGCTTATCAGGGAAGAATTTGATGGTATTGCTAATGGTGCAACCATAAACCAGACTCATACCGGATCCCAGGCACAGGCCGTAAGAAATAATCAGGTGCGTGACACTTTGTGCAAGTCCGCTGGTAAACATGCCAACGCCGAACATGATGCCGCCAGTGAACATGATCCATTTGGGTCCGAATTTGTCGTTGAGCAGACCGCCAATGATCATGGCAATAAAACTAACAGCATTTGCGGTGGAGAACACCGAGGACAGGTCGGCGTTGAGTTCCTTAGCCATGGGGGCGGAGAGGCTGCTCCACGCATACATAGAACCAATGCACAGATTGATCAGGCAGCTGAAGAGAAGAATAACCCAGCGGCGTTTGCTCAAAGCGGCCTCATTAAATGTTGATGTTTTCATAGTTTTCTTTCCTTTTAACGATAATTCGCAACTATTATAGCACAGTATTGCGTAGCGGTCAAATAGTTCGTGAAATAAATGAATTTTGCGTTCATACCATTAAATTTGGAAAGAAAAGTAAATAGAGAAGCCTGCGGAAAAGGATGGTTGTTCCGCAGGTTTCTATAATATCAGCAATAGCCCTATAGCAATCAGCAGTTCTTCATCTCCGTTCTCGCGAAACAGATGAAAGAGTAGCAGCAACAGCAGCAGATCGCCGATATCGATATCTCCAAGATGCAATTTATCCAGAATGCCGGACAGAAGAGGGATTTGACCACTTCCTTTTTGCGGCGGCGATTCCGGGCGGGGTGGGGGAGGTGTTGCCCGTTGCTCCTGTCGCTGCGGTTGCGGCTCCGGCTGGGGTTGACGGGCGTATACACCGTCATCATTGCGGATATAGCGGTTATACATTGCCCAAACCTCCCATTTCCGTCAGCACTTTTTTGCCGATGTGGATGAGTCGCGCCAGCTGGATGGCCCGAGGGATTTTTTCCTGCTTCTCCGGATTCAAAAACGGACGCAATGCGTTGAGAAGTTGTGCTGTCTGCTGGTTTGGGTGATTCAACTCCTGGATAAGCGGCAGAAAGCGCATGATGGAAGCGATATCCATGCCGTCAAACAGTGTGGGAGCTGACTGTGGCGCAGATTGGCTTGGTGGTGGAGGTGGTGTTGTGTCTGTTGCGCCGCCAAAGCTGCCGGACAGCTGCTGGGCCAACTGCATGACTTGTGACATGCGGGCCGGATCGGACAGCAGCGTATTGAGTTTTTCGTCCAGTTCTGACACGCCGCTGTCCGCTCCTTTCATTTCAAAAAGCTGCTGCCCAGATTGCGCACCAAAGCTGCTCCTTCGGGATTTTGCATGATCTGGCGGATCATTTCTGCCAGCTGAGCAGTGTTACCGGATGATGCTTGCGCCATCGCCTGCTGCAAACTGGCACCATTGTCACTTCCGGACAGCATCCGCATCAACGCCTGCCCGTCGGACGATTGCATAACACGCTGCGCAGCCGATGGATCCTGCTGCAGATGCGCCATCATATCATTGTGCTGCATAGAAGACCTCCTGTATTTACTGACTGGTTTATTCTATGCCGGAAGAAAGAAAAAGTGCCTGTCTAAGACAGGCACTTTTTCCTCACTTACTTTGCATTGACGGCATAATCGCACAGGCTGCTAAGGGGGCACTGATCACACAACGGTCCACGTGCCATACACAGTGCACGGCCGTGGAGCACCATCCGATGACAGAAATCATTGGATTCTTCCGGTGCGATACATGTTCTCAGCTGCATTTCTACCTTGAGCGGATCTTTGCTGCCATCTGTGATACCTAAACGACCGGTGATGCGGATGCAATGGGTATCGCAGACGTACCCCTCCTGACCATAGATATCGCCCAAAATCAGGTTGGCTGTTTTGCGTCCCACACCCGGCAGGCTAAGAAGGTCATCCATGTTGTCCGGTACTTTGCCGCCGAAACGATCCAGCAGCATCTGCGCGCAGGCAACCATATCGCGGGCTTTGGCGCGCCAGAAGCCGGTGGAATGGACATATTGGCCGACTTCATCCACATCAGCGGCGGCAAAGGCCTCCAGTGAAGGATAGCGCTCAAACAGAGCAGGAGTCACTAAATTGACCCGTGCATCGGTGCATTGGGCCGCCAGACGGACGGAAAACAGCAGCTCATAGTCCTTTTGATAGTCTAATGAGCATTCAGCATCAGGGTAGAGTTCTTTCAAGCCCTGGATTATCGCATTGATTTCACTTTGAGATTTCATAGATTTCACCTCGGAAAGTATTATACTAAACCGAATGAAAAAATGCAATTAAGGGATGCAAATTAGAGGGAGATATGGTATAGTAAGATATTATCACACGAGAGGAGGCGGATCATGAGACCTCTTGCCGATGAAATCAGACCGCAGAGTCTGGATGAAGTAGCCGGTCAAAAGCATTTGCTGGCTGAGGGCGCCATGTTGCGCCGTCTGATTGAAAGTGGAACCGATACCAACTTGATTTTTTACGGGCCTTCCGGTACCGGAAAGACAACGATTGCCAATATCATCGCCCAAAAAACGCAAAAGGCCCTCTACCATCTCAATGCCACGACTGCATCGCTGCAGGATGTCAAAAACGTCATTGCCGATGTAGATACCATGTTGGCGCCTAACGGTGTTTTGCTGTATCTGGATGAGATTCAGTACTTCAATAAGAAGCAGCAGCAGAGTCTTTTGGAGTTCATGGAGAACGGTAAGATCACACTGATTGCGTCTACTACCGAAAATCCTTACTTCTACGTCTATAACGCACTGCTTTCCCGCAGCACGGTGTTTGAATTCAAGCCGCTTACGCCGCAGGAAGCCGTTCCTGCTGTAGAGCGTGCGCTGGCAATCGTATCGAAGCGCAGCGCATTGCCGTTTACTTGGGATGCAGATGTGCCGCTGACAGTAGCGCGCGCCTGCGGCGGTGATGTGCGTAAGGCAATCAACACAGTGGAATTGCTGTACCAGTCCGCACGGCCGACTGAAGGCGTGTTGTCGGTGACAAGGGAAGATGCCTTACAGTTGGGTCAGCGCAGCGCTATGCGCTATGACCGTGAAGGAGATGAGCACTTTGATCTCCTGTCAGCGCTGCAAAAGTCCATCCGTGGCAGCGATCCTGATGCTGCGGTCTACTATTTGGGGCGTTTGTTGGTTGCCGGTGACCTGGTTTCTCCTTGTCGTCGTCTGCTGGTGATCGCTGCTGAAGATATTGGGCTTGCTTACCCCCAAGCCATTGTGGTGACGAAAGCCTGTGTTGACGCGGCGCTGCAGATCGGCCTGCCGGAAGCGCGATTGCCCCTTGCGGAAGCGGCGATCATGCTTGCCACAGCGCCAAAATCGAATTCCGCTCACGACGCCATTATTGCGGCGATGGCGGATATCGAAAAGGGACGAATGGGCGAAATCCCTCGCCACTTAAAAAATGTGCATGCCGACAGCGCCGGCACTGGTAAGATTCCTGCCTATCAATATCCCCATAACTACC
Organism: Vescimonas sp.; assembly: GCA_045650885.1. Lineage (GTDB taxonomy): Bacteria > Bacillota > Clostridia > Oscillospirales > Oscillospiraceae > Vescimonas. The sequence goes on from JAZRRQ010000072.1 coordinate 5,344, forward strand.
CCAATCATTATGTAACACAGAGATATCTGCCGGAAGAACTGGGTGACACCACTTATTATACATATGGCGAGAATAAAACAGAGCAGGCGGCGAAGCAGTATTGGCAGAAGATCAAAGGCGAATTGTAAGGGAGGATTTCATGGATCTGAATTTGCATGATATTCTGGAGCTGAAAAAGGATCATCCCTGCGGCAGTAAGCGATGGGAAGTGCTGCGTGTGGGCATGGATATCAAGCTGCGCTGTCTTGGCTGCGGCCATGAGTTGATGGCTCCTCGCCGCAAGGTGGAAAAAAGCGTGAAACGTGTTGTACCAAAGGAGGAACTTTGATGAAGCCGAAATGGACGCGGGTGATTGCGTCAGTGATCGCTATTTTGCTGGCGGCGATTATGCTGCTGTCGCTGATTGTGCCCTATATGTGACGAAACAGAATCTGCAGGCGGTGAGAGAAATCTTACCGCCTGCTTTTTTTGACCGTTTTTTTCTATGCGCCAAGCTATAATAACCGGGCAAGGGGGGATGGAACTATGACGGTGGTTTACATAGACAAGATCTTTGTTTTAAATCTTCTCGTGGATTATCTTCTCTTGTTGACAGCAGCACGGCTTTGCGGAATGCCGCTGCAAAGATTGCGTCTGATGCTGTGTGCCGCTGCGGGGGCAGCGTATGCGGTGTGTGTGTTTCTGCCGGGTTGGGAGATCATGGCACATCCCCTGATGCGCTTGCTCAGCGGCGTACTAATGGCATTGTCGGCCTATTGGCCGCTGCGGCAGCATTGGCGGATCACGGGCTTGTTTTTGCTGCTCAGTGCGACATTGGGCGGCACAGTATTGGCGTTGAGCCTGACATTAGGCGGAGGGACAGCCGCCGTATCGAAGATTTATCATGCGAAAATCAGTTGGCCGTTGCTGTTGGGTACAGCGTGCAGTATTCGCATCCTGCTGCAGTTGTTATTTCAGCAGGCCGGTCGTCATGGGGGAGGGGAATTGATGAAGATCTGTATTGGCCTACATGGGAAGGAGAAAGAAATCCTGGCGCTTCACGATACCGGCAATACGCTGCGCGACCCTGTACGGGGACAGCCGGTGCTGGTAATTGAGCAAACTGCACTGCAGGACTTTTGGGATTGCCAAACGGCAGAAATTCTGCAGGAGAAGTGTTCCGCAGAGGAAAAAATCGCACGCCTTCATGGTGCAGGGCTTGGCGGCGGCTTTACATTATTGCCGTTTCGCAGTGTTGGCACACGGTCGGGATTATTACCGGCGTTGCGCAGTGACTGGATCAGAGTGGGGCGCGCCGAATATCGCGGCGCATGGATCGCACTAATCGACCACTCCGTCAGTGATGGCGGTGCATATCAAGCGCTCTGGGGCGGTGTGAAGAAAGGAGAGGAGTACAGTGCGGTGGATCAGTCTTCTTCGCAGTTGGATTCGCAGACTTTACAGGCCGGATAAGGTGATGTACATAGGCGGCAGCGACACGCTGCCGCCGCCGCTATCCAGAGAAGATGAGCAGGCGCTGCTTGAAAGGCTGGTCTGTGATCCGGCAGCGCGGCAAATTCTCATCGAGCGAAACCTTCGCCTGGTGGTTTATATTGCCCGTCGCTTCGAAAATACCGGGATTAACATTGAAGACTTGATTTCCATCGGAACCATCGGGCTTATCAAAGCCATCAATACATTTCGGCCGGAGAAGAACATCAAATTAGCGACCTATTCATCCCGCTGTATCGAAAATGAGATCCTGATGTATCTGCGGAAAAACGCAGCACAGCGCAGTGAAGTCAGTTTTGAAGAACCATTGAATACCGACTGGGACGGCAAAGAACTGCTGCTCAGTGATGTGCTGGGGACAGAAAGTGATGTCGTCATGCGCCCCATTGAGGAAGATGTGGATCGAAAACTCCTGAATGATGCAGTAGCACGCCTGTCACCGCGTGAGCGCGAGATTGTACGCATGCGCTTTGGCCTGCATGGGTATAAAGAACTGACGCAGAAAGAGGTGGCGGATCGAATGGGCATCTCGCAATCGTATATATCTCGACTGGAAAAGCGGATCATTGCCCGGCTGCGGCGTGAAATATTGAAAATGAGCTGAAAAAAATCACCGTAAAGGAACTTTCCTTTACGGTGATTTTTGGTTAGTCAAAAAGTGCGGTAGCCGGGCGGTTAACGACCATCATATTGTAATAGCGCAGCAGATGATAATCGTCTTTGTCCAATTTGATGGTATTAAGGAGTTTTTCATTCTCCTCCAGCGGCTCCTTGGAGATGAGTGTTTTCAGTGCGATGGGAGCAAAGAAGGGGGTACTGCCAATGCCGGAGAGTAAGCCGATGGCCGGTGTGCGGGTATGCATGGGATTTAGCATGCAGATATACATTTTTTCAGCCTCGTTGATCTGGTTTGTCATAACCATGTGAGTTATGGTGTCGTAGGGCTTCATCTCACCGGTAAAAAGATGCTGGCAGCGATCGGGTTCGCTGAAGGAAGAAACGCCCAGATAGAGCATTACATCAATAGAGTCTCCGGAAGGAGAGGGAGAAAAGCGAAGCAAAGAGCGTACCAGCTGGCGGACACGGCCGTCATAATAGTACATATACGCTTTGGGTTGGCTGAAATAAAAGTTCTTGGGAAGTACATTTTCCGTATGAAAAACGGGAGGCTGATAGTCTACGAAGCACTTCAGGTCGATATCCAATGCGTTGGAGATATCGTAAAGAGTCTCGATGTCAATGGTAATTGTTCCGTTTTCGTACTTGGAAAGTGTTGCCTTGCTCTTATTGATCATAGCGGAAAACTGCTCGATCGTATAACCGCGGCTCTTGCGGTATTTTTTGATGCGTTGACCGACGTGGTAGGAGAAAGAACTCATACGATCACCCCCAAAAGATTGTTATAATCATAACACAGTATTTCGCTGCAGTCAACAGAGTGTTTCTTGCAGAGAAAAAGTTTGGCGAATTTTTTCTGTATGATCAAACTCTGGGCGAGAAAAGGTGCCTTCCCACAGGAAGGCACCTTTTAAATATCAGCGGAGATTTTCCTTGATAGCCTGACCCAGAGCGGTGATACCCTGGACGATCTTCTCCTCGGGCATGCAGGAGTAGTTCAGACGCATCGTGTTGCCATGACCACCATTGGGGAAGAAGGAGCCGCCGGGAACAAAAGCTACCTTCTTTTCCAGGCACTTGAGCTGAAGCTCCTTGGCATCCATATATTCGGGCAGTTCGATCCAGGTGAACAGACCGCCATCGGGACGGGTGAACTTGCAGCAGTCGGGCAGCTCGCGCTCCATAGTCTCGATCATCACGGTGCGGCGACGGCCATAGATATCACGAATCTTGGCAACGTGAGCATCCAGGTCAAACATGTCCATCCACTTGGCGCACTCCATCTGGCTGATGGTAGAAGCCTGCAGGGCAGCGGCCTGATGGATGAAGTTATACTTGCCGAGAATTTCGCTGTCGGCACAGACCCAGCCCAGACGGTAGCCGGGAGCCAGAATCTTGGAGAAAGTGCCCAGGAAGACCACCAGGCCCTTGGTGTCAAGGCTCTTGAGGGCGGGCAGGAACTCGCCTTCGAAACGCAGTTCACCATAGGGGTTATCTTCAATAACGGGGATCTCATACTTGTTGACGATCTCCATGAACTTCAGGCGGCGCTCCAGGCTCCAGGTACGGCCGGTGGGGTTCTGGAAGTCGGGAATTACATAGATCATCTTCACGCGCTCTGTGGTAGCCAGGATCTTGTCCAGCTCTTCCATGATCATGCCGCCTTCATCGGTAGGAACTTCCACAAATTTGGGCTGGCAGCACTTGAAGGCATTGATAGCACCCAGATAGGAGGGACTTTCCATCAGAACCACATCGCCTTCATCGAGGAACACGCGGGCGGAATAATCAAGACCCTGCTGGGAACCGGAAGTTACCAGGATATGATCAGCGTCGGTCTGGATCTTGTTCTTTTCCAGCATTCTCTGGGCAATCTGCTCACGCAAGCGAGGGAAGCCCTCGGTGGTGGAATACTGCAGAGCCTGACGGCCGGATTCATCCATCACGGCCATAGCGGCTACCTTCATTTCCTCGACAGGAAACAGCTCGGGTGCGGGCAGACCACCGGCAAAAGAGATGATGTCGGGACGAGCCGTCAGCTTCAGCAACTCACGGATCTCGGAACCTTTCAGCTCGCTCATTCTACTTGCATACTGTACCATCAATGATTCCTCCATATTCAGCTCGGAAAAACCGAGTGTATTGATTGATAAATCTACGTAGCCTATATTAAAGCACATAAATTTTCCAATGTAAAGTCTGTATGTGCATAAAATGAAAAATAGTACCATTAAGTTTCTTTGCAAGAAACATGAAGGGCGGATAGAGGGGAAACGGAGGGGAATTGACAAACAACTGGGGTGGAGCTATCATGGAAATATGCAGTACGATGTTATTGGTGAGGGGCGAGTGTAGTTGTGATGATCGGTCTGAAATATCCGTATCCCGGTATTGAACAGGCGGGGGCAGAGACGCTTGGCGGTAACCAGCGCATGCTTAAAAGCAAGACGCTGCAGCAATGTGGATGCGGCGTGATTGCTGCGCTGGATCTGGTCAGATATCTCCATCTCTATGATTCGTGCTGCCGCACTTCGTTCTTTGCTGGCATAGAAGACACGACTTCTCTGCCACTGCCGGTATATGATCTTTGTGCGTTGCGAATGATGCGGAATTTTGTGCCTGTCCAGCAGCCGACAGGGACAGCGTCTTTTTTGCTGGCGGCAGGTCTGAATCGATATTTTAAAGAGTATGGGCTTGCGCTGCAGGCGTCCTGGGGTGTTCCGAAAGAGCGGCTTTGGGTGGAAATTGAAGAAATGCTGCAGAAAAATTTACCGGTCATCTTGTCGCTTGGAAAGCAGTTTCCCAAAGTGTGGCGCAAAGAGGGCGTGCGGATGTACCGTTATCAAGCAGGACAGATGAAAAAATCTGTTCAGGCACATGGCCACTATGTTACAGTTGTGGCGATGAGCGAGCGGTGGATGAAGGTCTTGTCCTGGGGACAGGTCTATTATATATCCCGCGATGAGTTCTTACGCTACAGAGATCGTGAGAGTTTAAATCTGCTTTGTAACATTGTGCGGCTGCACAGTGTTTGACCTATTGAATGCCGGCAAATTCGGCCAACCCGGAAGAGAAGGGAAGAGAGTATGCGTTATACAATATTCGATGTGGAAACACCTAATTCGGATAATAACCGAATGAGCGCCATCGGTATCGTGGTTGTAGAATCAGGTCGGGTTACGGAGAAATTTTATTCGCTTGTCAATCCGCAGTGCCGTTTTGATCCGTTTAACATTGCGCTGACGGGAATTACACCCGGCATGGCGGAAGACGCACCTGCGTTTGATGTGTTATGGCCGCAGATCAAACGGTATTTTGATGATGCAACACTGGTTGCCCATAATGCACAGTTTGACATGGCTGTTCTTTCCAAGTGCTTACGCGACTACGGCTTATATTGGAAAGAAACAGTGCCCTATATTTGTACCTGCAAAATGAGCCGTGCCTGTCTGCCATGTATAGAAAATCATAAGCTGAATACATTGTGTGACTATTACGGCCTTACGTTGGATCACCATAAAGCAGACAGCGATGCGATGGCCTGTGCCCATATTCTGTTAAATTTGTGTGCACAGAATAACGAGGAAGCTTATTTGCGTCAATACGATCTTCGCGCGGGGCGTACGCTGCCGCGGAGCAAGACGTATAGGTAACAGGAGGATTAATTATGATTCGCCAGATCATCCACGACCCCATTTTTCTTGCTCAGAAATCTGTGCCGGCAACAAAAGAAGATACCGAGATTGCCCGCGATCTGCTGGAGACGCTGGAGGCGCATAAAGACGGCTGTGTTGGTATGGCTGCCAATATGATCGGTGTTGCCAAGCGGATTATTGCCTTTGACAATGAGGGGACGTATATGGTGATGTTCAATCCCGAGATTGTCAAATGCTCCCAACCCTATGAAACGGAGGAAGGTTGTCTTTCTTTGGCGGGCGTGCGCAAAACAAAGAGGTATCGCAGCATTAAGGTCAGATATCAGAACGCTGATTTTGCCGTGCGTCTGAAAACTTTTACCGATTGGCCTGCCCAGATCATCCAGCATGAGATTGATCATTGTAACGGAATTTTGATTTGAAAAGGAAGCTCCGGTCAAATCCGGAGCTTCTTTGCGTGTTTTTTCGGCGGTTGGGAAGTGCCACGGCTGCGCCTGAAGATCATTTGGCACAGACAGCTGACTGCATTTGGTAACAACTGTTTGGCAGACAGATAAGCGTAATTTGGTAATTTATAGCAACCACCCAAGGTGTTAACGATAATGGGTATACTTTTCCAAAAAACAAAAGTAAATTTTTGAAAATTTCACCAAAAAAATTAAGTTAAAATGTTGACAATGATAGAGAAACACTGTAGAATGACAATGGACATTTCGGGTCATCTTTGCATCGGCTGATACACAAGAGATGGCACGTATGTGGCATATGGGGTGTGAGGATACACCATATGTTGCAAAGTCTGTATGTCGCAGCTGTTGAAGACGACTGCGGCTTAATTTATGCTCGGCGATCCGTATTTTGGGTTGCTGTGCATTTGGCAAAGCATAGTGAAAATCACAAAATTATAAAAGGAGAAGAAAAACACTATGAAGAAAATCATCGCACTGATCCTCGCTCTCTGCCTGACTCTGGCCCTGGTGGCCTGCGGCGAGAAGCAGCCCGCCGCCCCCCAGGAAGCCGAGTACAAGCTGGGCATGGGCATCGTCCTGAACATGGACAGCTCCAAGGCCGAGCTGGCTCAGGTTGACGCTACTGTCGCCGCTGTCGTTCTGGACGCCGAGGGTAAGATCGTTTCCTGCCGCATCGATGTTGCTCAGAACAAGATGGCCGTTGTGGGCGGCGCAGTGGACACTGCTGCTACCTTCAAGACCAAGATGGAGCTGGGCTCCGCTTACGGCATGGCCGGTAAGGTTGACAACAACGGCGACGGCGTGATGCTGGAGTGGGATGCTCAGGCTAAGGCTTTCGAGGAGTATGTTGTCGGCAAGACCGCCGCTGAGGTCGAAGGCATCCAGACTCAGGAGGCCGGCGGCCACCTGATCGCTGTCGACGAGACTCTGCTGAAGGCCGGCTGCTCCATGCAGATCACCGACTTCATTGCCGCTGTTGCCAAGGCTTGCAAGGATGAGCAGGCTCAGACCTTCAAGACTGCTGCTACCTTCACTCTGGGCGTTGCCGCTGCTACCGTTGCTGACGAGTCCACCGCCGCTGCTGCCGATAAGGACGGCTCTGTGAAGATGTACACCGATTTCGCCGCTGCTGTTATTGCTGATGGCAAGATCCTGGCTGCCATTACTGATGCTGTCCAGCCCCAGATCTCCGTCAACACTCTGGGCGACATCATTGAGAAGACCTTCAAGGCCACCAAGCGCGAGCTGAAGGAAGGCTACAACATGGCTACTTACGGCGCTTCCATGGACAACAATGGCGACGGCAAGGTTCTGGAGTGGTATGTCCAGGCTGACGCTTTCGTGAAGCATGTTGTTGGCAAGACCGGCGCTGAGGTCAAGGCTATGGAGACCAAGACTCTGGAGAACGGCTACGTGATCTCCGCTGACGACGCTCTGCTGACCGCTGGCTGCACCATCCAGATCACCGGCATGAAGACTGTTGTCGCTACTGCTTGCGACTACGCTCGCTAAACAAAGGAACATTACATAGGAGTTGAATCTGTTGAGACGGATACGAATGGGCGCACTGTTGCTCTGCCTGCTAATGCTTACCTTGCTTGTAGGCTGTGCAGAAGAAGAACAGAAGAATGAGCCGTTAGGCATGGTCTATTTTACGTATTTCGACACCGTCTCCTATGTGTATAGCTACGCAGGAGACCCGGTTGAGCTGTTCGAAGAACGCTCAGCCGGGGTTTCCCGCATTTTGCAGGAATATCACCAACTCTTTGATATTTACCACGAATATGCCGGGATCAATAATTTGTGTACGGTAAACCGTCTTGCGGGCGGTGATCCGGTGAAAGTTGATAAAAAACTCATCACTTTCATGCTCTACGCCAAGGAGCTCTATGAGATCACAAATGGCGAGATGAACATCATGATGGGTGCTGTGCTCCGTCCCTGGCACGATTGCCGGACAGCGGCGGACAGCGATCCCGTGAACGCGAAACTCCCGGACGTGGAATTGCTGCAGACTGCGGCACAGCATATAGATTTTTCGCTGTTGGAGATCGATGAAGTCAACAACACCCTTCGCATTGCCGATCCTCAAGCAGCGATTGATGTAGGTGCCCTTGGCAAAGGTTATGCCACCGAAAAAGCAGCACAGTATCTGGAAGAGGAAGGTGCTTTCAGTTATGTGCTCAATATCGGCGGCAATATCCGCATCATTGGAACAAAACCTGATGGAAGCGGATGGAAAACCGGTCTTCGTGACCCGTTTGGTGATGGCTACGCGGCATATCTGGAACTTGCGGATGTGTCTTGTGTGACATCGGGTTCCTATGAACGGTTTTATGTAGTAAACGGTGCACGATATCACCATATCATTGACAAAGATACCCTGATGCCGGCAGATTTCTTCCCGTCGCTGGTGATTGTCTGTAAAGACAGCGGTCTGGCAGACGGTTTATCTACGGCGCTGTTTTGTATGTCCTATGAAGATGGACGTTCGATCATTGACGGATTGGACGGCGTTGAGGCGCTGTGGATTATGGCGGATGGAGAAATCCGCAGCACAGATGGTTTAAAAGATAAAATCAATAAGTAATTACGCAATACCTATATCTCTAACAGAGGAGGAAAAAGGCTGATGAAAAGCAGAAAGAACATTTCTACCCTGCACTTGCCCCACAATAAACATACAGCTGGGGTGAGTTCTGTTCGCATTGCACCTCCCCAGGAAGTAGTGCTTCCCCTGTCTATGCACTCCGGCGCGCCTGCCGTTCCTGTGGTGAATGTAGGCGACTATGTCCGCATCGGTCAGCTGATCGCTGAAGAGGGCGGCAACATTTCCTCTCCCGTTTACGCAACTGTTTCCGGCACCGTAAAGGCCATTGAGCCTTTCGAGAAGCCCAACGGCAAGAGCGTGATGGCCATCCGCATCGAGAGCGATGGCAAAATGGAGAAAGATCCCAATCTGGCACCCCCCGAAGTAAATGACCTCGACAGCTTCCTGACTGCTGTTCGCAAGAGCGGCGTGGTTGGTCTGGGCGGCGCTGCATTCCCCCTGTGGGCCAAGCTGGATGCTGTTCGTCGCAACAAGGTGGACACTGTGCTGGTCAACGGTGCTGAGTGTGAACCTTATATCACCAGTGATCACCGCATGATGCTGGAAAACACTGACATGCTGGTCAAGGGTGTGGAGCTGCTGAAGAAGTACATCAGCTCTGATAAAGTTGTCATCTGCATTGAGGATAACAAAAAGGATGCCATCGACAAACTGACCAAGATTTTTGAGAACGATGAACGCGTGGAGATTTTCTCCCTGCCCACCATCTATCCTCAGGGCGCCAAGCAGGTGCTGCTGTATAATGTGACCGGTAAGGTAGTCAAAGGCGGCCAGCGCATGGCAGCTCTGGGCGTGCTGATTCTCAACGTCAGCAGCATGACCAAAATGGCCGAGTACATTGAGACCGGTATGCCTCTGGTTGACCGTATTGTGACGGTGTGCGGCACTGCTGTTAAGGAGCCTACCAACCTCATCGCACCTATCGGCACGCCTATCAGCTACATTCTTGAGCAGGCTGGCGGTTTGAAGGAAGAGGCTGGCAAGGTTCTCATTGGTGGCCCCATGCTGGGTCATGCCCAGAAGTCTCTGGATGCTCCTACTGAGAAGGCAACCAATGCCGTCCTGGTGATGAACAAGAAGGAAGCCAAGGTGTATGAGCCTTCCGTCTGCATCCGCTGTGGCCGCTGCATCGCCAACTGCCCCGCCAAGCTGGATCTGTCTGCCATCGACCGTGCAATGGACGAGGAAAATGCAGAGAAGAAGCTGGCCATGCTGGAGAGCACCGGTGTGAACCAGTGCATTGAGTGTGCGTGCTGCTCCTATGTTTGCCCCGCCCACAGACCCATTCTTGAGCGCAATAACGAAGCTCGTGCGTTTATGAAGAACGCCAAGAAAAAGAACGAAGGAGGGAAGTAAGCCATGAGTAAGCTGACTGTTACTGCTGCACCTCATATTCATAGCGGTGCATCTACCAACCGTATCATGCTGGATGTGATCGTGGCTTTGCTGCCCGTTACCGTTGCATCCGTCGTGATTTTCGGCCTGCAGTCCCTGCTGATTATCGCCGCCTGCGTGATCAGCGCTGTTGCTGCCGAGTTCCTGTTTGATCTGGCTACCGGCAAGAAGAATACCATCGGTGACTTCAGTGCCGTTGTGACCGGCCTGTTGCTGGCACTGAACCTGAGCACCAACGTCCCTATCTGGCAGTGTGTTGTGGGCAGCGTGTTTGCCATCGTCTGCGTTAAATGCTTCTTCGGCGGTCTGGGCTGCAACTTCGCCAACCCCGCTATCGCCGGCCGAGTGTTTATGCTGCTGACCTTCTCTCAGGTTGCCGGTGGTGCCAACCCCACGATCGTGGACGTCACTACCTCCGCAACGCCGCTGGAACTGCTGGGCAAGGGCGAGGAAGTACCCAGCCTGCTGGATATGTTCCTGGGTCTGCACGGCGGTGCCATCGGTGAAACCTGTGCCGCTGCGCTGCTGATTGGTTTTGTGTACCTGCTGGTGCGCAAGGTGATTACCTGGCATACCCCTGTGGTCTTTGTGGCCACTGTCTTTGCTTGCTATCTGGTGGCAACCGGCTTTGATGTGATTGCTGCTGTATATCAGGTTCTGGCCGGTGGTCTGCTGATCGGTGCTATCTTCATGGCTACCGACTATGTCACCACCCCCATCAATACCAAGGGCCGCGTTGTTTTTGCGCTGGGCTGCGGTGTGATCACGTTTATCGTTCGTTTCTTCTGTGCATATCCCGAAGGCGTGTCCTTCTCCATTCTGATTATGAATATCCTGGCTCCCTATATTGAGAAGTGGACTGCCAGCGAACCTCTGGGAGGTGTGAAGTAATGGCACAGAAAAATGGTAAGGTTTTTGGCCTGTTGGCCGCACTGGTTGCCGTTTTCGCCGTTGCAATGTTCGGCCTGAACTTTGTGACCGGCCCGCTGATTGCCAAGAACGGCAATGCGCAGGAACTGGCACCTCTGTATAGCGTCATGCCTGACGCCGCTGGCTTCGAAAAGCTGTACGATGTGGCCGATGCCGCATCCAGCACTCTGGTGGATGTGCCCGAAACGGTGCAGACCATCTACGCTGAGACTTCCGGTAATGGCTATGTGGTCCGCATGGCCACCACCAAGGGTTATACCGGTAATGCCATTGAGCTGACGATGGCTGTGAACGGCGAAGGCAAGATCTCCGGCATGGAACTGAATGCATATCCTGAATCCAAGGACTTTGGTGCTGAGTTCCCCCAGACCTTTGTCGGTCAGGATTCCGCTCTGTCTGATGTGGTCATCGTGGCCGGTTGTACTTACTCCAGCGTTGCTTTCCGTGACGCTGTCACCGACGGTTTTAACGCTCTGATCGCCAACCAGCTGGTTGGTGCCGGCCAGAAGGGTGCCGATCAGATCCTGATGGAACTGCTGCCCTCTGCCCATAGCGGTCTGGTGAACAATGTTGGCGTCGGCCAGTTTGAGGAATCCGACGGTACCGGTACCTACATCAAAAAGATCATGAAGGCCCGCAACAGCACCGGCTATGCCTATCTGCTGCAGGACGGCGAGACCATGGTTCTGGCTGTGGTGAACGCTACCGGCGCTGCTAAGCTGATCGATGTGGAGGGTAAGGATGTTACCGCCGATAGCGCTTATGCCGCTATGCTGGCTGAGGCAACCACTCATGCTGCAACTGCTGCTCCTCATAACACTGATAAGGAAAAAGGCCGCCTGAATGTCATTCTGCCTGATGCTGAGCTGACGGCTCTGCCTCTGGATGGTGTGTTTAACTCTGTCATCTCTGCTTACCAGATGACCAAGGGTGGCGAGACTTATTACGGCTTGGTCTCCAGAAGCTATGGCTATGATAACGAGGTCATGGGTGTCTATTATGTGGTGGATGCACAGGGTGCCATTGTTGGCATGAATGTGGATGAGCTGATCTTCCATGCTGAGTATTTCCACACCTATACGCTGGACGAGCCCTCCTATAAAGCCGGCTTTGCCGGTCTGACTTCCGGCAGCTGGACCGGTGAGCAGGCACTGATTGCCGGTGCTACCATGACCACCGATGCTATGAAGACTGCTACCAATGATATCTTTGCTGCCTTTGATATCCTGAAGGGAGGCGCTGCATAATGAATAATCAGAATTGCTGCAATGCCATTGCGAAGAATCCGCTGCTGATCCTGTTTCTGGGTGCTTGCCCTGCTATGGCAGCTACTGCAACCGTGAAGGGTGCGCTGGGCATGGGTCTGAGTGTTCTGGTCGTTATGGTCCTGACCAATCTGGTCCTGTCTGCTCTGCGTAAGAGCGTTCCTGCAGAGGCAATGATCCCCGTATGCGTCGTCGTCAGCACTGGTTTCGTTTCCATCGTGCAGATGCTGATGAACGCATTTCTTCCCAATACCTATCAGCTGCTGGGTATCTATCTGGCTGTGGTAGCTGTCAATCTGGTGGTGTTTGGCCAGGCTGAGGCTGCTGTAAATGGTAACGGTGTGGTTGGTGCTGTTAAGACCGGCCTGTATTTCACTGCTATGCTGGTGGTGATGGGTCTGGTGCGTGAGGTTCTGGGTAGTGCCAGTATCTTCGGCATGAACCTGACTTTCCTGTCTGATTACCGCATTCCTCTGCTGAGCAAGGCTCCCGGTGGCTTCCTGGTGGCCAGCATTCTGGCCGGCGTGGTCAGCAAGCTGGGCCTGGCAAAGGATGAGTGCGTCGGTAATTGCATGACCGGTGTTGCTGCTGGCATCGGCGAGTGCTGCTGCTGCGAAGAGAAGGAGGTTCAGGAATGAAAGAACTGATTCTGCTGCTGATCGGCAGCGTTGTGATGAACAACTGTCTGCTGCAGGGCTATCTGGGCGTGACCTTCGCCATGGGTAATGCCAAGTGCCCCTGCAAGTGCATCAAGCTGGGCCTGAGCGTGACTGCCGTCATGGTGCTCACCACGCTGATCACCTGGCCTGTTCAGAACTTTGTTCTGGCTCCTTTGGGTTTGGAGTATTTCCGGACCATGCTGTTTGTGCTGGTCATCCTGGCTCTGGTCTACGGCCTGAAGGCTGTGGTCAAGGTGAAGGGTGTTTGCTTCCCGCTGATCGTGCTCAATAGCGCGGTTCTGGGTGTCGCTCTGCAGAATGCCACGGCAACTTTCTTGAACGCTCTGGTAGGCGCTCTGGGTTCCGGCTTGGGCCTGATGGTTGCGATGCTGCTCTTTGCCGGTGTTCGCCAGAGAGTAAGCGACAAGAACATTCCTCAGGCGCTGCGCGGTCTGCCTGCCGATCTGATGATTGGTGCTATCCTGGCTATGGCCGTCATGGCATTTTAATGCACGGCGTTTCAGCTGAACTTAAAAAAACCGGCCGGGTGATGATTATCAACCGGTCGATTTTTTTATAATGATAGGGAAGCGGAAATGAAACGATGGCAGATCAGAAAGACTTATTTATCAAACGAGGGATTGATGAAATAGATGTTCTTCTGATCCATCTTTTCCTTGGCCAATCGCAATCCTTCGCCGAAACGCTGGAAGTGCACTACTTCGCGCTGGCGCAGGAATTTGATTACATCATTAACATCCGGGTCATCAGAGAGACGAAGAATGTTGTCATATGTGACACGCGCTTTTTGCTCTGCTGCCAGATCTTCTGTCAGATCAGCGATCAGATCACCCTTAACTTGCATGCTTGCTGCGCTCCAGGGGAAGCCGGAGGCGGACGTGGGATAGACACCAGTCGTATGATCTACAAAATAGCTGTCAAAGCCGGCAGATCTAATATCATCTTCTGACAGATTGCGGGTCAGCTGATATACGATGGTGCCAATCATTTCCAGGTGCCCCAGTTCCTCGGTTCCTATTGAAGTTTGAAATTGTGCATGATATAATATACCACAGGGAGGGATTTTCGATATGAGAGAATTTAGTGAAATTAGAACCTACATGACAGCGAACCAATGTCGACAGGCGGTCCAATTCCTCGACAATGAGGAGCAGTTAATACAATTCTTCATTGCCTCATACAATGACTATGTAAAACTACATAGCGAGGCGAATTTGTCAGTGATAACGAATCCCGATGCACTGTTCAGAACCAAAGAGGAAAGCGATAAACTCGTTTACGAACTGCGACAGTACATAAGAGATACGGTTGGTTTACCGTACAAGGAGGAAGTGCAAAATGGCAACAACAGAAGTCAGACAACCAAAGCAACAACTGTTAAAAACCCAAGATAACGAAAGACATAATGTCTGTGCCTATTGCCGTGTATCTACTGATGATACGGACCAAAAGAACTCCCTTGCATCCCAAGAGAGATTCTTTGCAAGTCTTTTCAGAAAGCATGAGAACTGGACCAATGTGGGCATCTTTGCCGATGAGGGTTTGAGTGGTACATCTCTTGAAAAGCGAAATGCTTTCAATGAAATGTTAGCACTTGCCCGATACGGTGGCATTGACATTATCATAACCAAGGAAGTCTCCCGATTCTCCCGAAATGTTCAAGACCTCTTGAACATCGTGGAAGAACTGCGAGAGCGTGGTGTTTACGTCTGGTTTCTGTCCGATGATATAAACACACAAAGCAATGACTACCGTGAGCGATTGACTCAGATTGCAACCAATGCGGAGCAAGAAAGTCTCCGTACTTCGCGCCGTGTCCGTTGGGGTCAATTCCAACAGATGGAGCGAGGTGTGGTATTTGGTCGCAAAGAGATGTACGGTTATAACATCGTAACCGATGATTTTGGAGACCAACACTTTGAGATTATACCCGAAGAAGCGGAAATAATCAAAAAGATTTATCAATGGTTTGCAAGCGGAGATGGAACATTCCGTATTGCTAAACGATTGCAAGACATGGGCATCAAAACCAAGCGATACAAGAACGGATTCAGCACTACTGTCATTCTCCGCATACTCCGCAATGAGAAATATGTGGGAGACCTATTTCAAGGCAAGACCTATACACCCAATGCCTTGACCCACAAGAAAAAATACAACCGTGGTGAGTCTGCAACGGTTCGTATCACAGACCATCATCCCGAATCTGCCATCATTGACCGTGATTTGTGGAGCAGGGTCCAAGAAATTCTAAAAGAAAAAGAACCGAGCGAGGAAATCAAGGCGAAGCACTCTAACCGCTTCTGGACATCCGGCAAGGTGTTCTGTGGGTGCTGTGGTGGTCGCTATGTGAGTTATAAAAAGAAACAGGTCAACACCCCTTACAAGTCATGGGTTTGCTTTGAGAACCACCAGCGAGGCAAGGAAAAGCAAATCACAACTGACACAGGCGAAAACATAACCGTTGGTTGTAACGGTCTCAGAGTCAATGATAGGGTTTTACAAAGTGCCATCCATGACATTATCACGGAAATCATCCAACCAAGAAAAAAAGAGATTGTGGACGGTCTCCGTGCAGAGTTTCAGAACCTTGCAAAACCCAAGGACAACCGCAAGGAAATCGCAGCTGTAGAAAAGGCACTTGCCCAGATACAGAAAGAAGCATCAGACTGCACAAAAAAGCACATCCAAGGCATAATCCCCGAAGAGATATACAC
>JAZRRQ010000073.1:0-2879 GCA_045650885.1 Vescimonas sp.
CGGTCAGGGCCGGGAAATCGTGATTTTCCGCAGTCGGGAAGTCGCGGATGCGTGGCTGCGGCTTTACGAAGCGGCCAAAGCGTGATATACTGAAAAAAACGTTTGTAAGGAGGTCCGGTATGGATCTTTGCAACAGAAATGACATACAGTCCCAGTTGGGACGGCATGGGTTCCACTTTTCCAAGGCGCTGGGACAGAACTTCCTCATTGACGGCTCAGTGCCGCTGCGGATCGCCGAGGGCTGCGGCGCCCACGAAGGCAACGGCGTGCTGGAGATCGGACCGGGCATCGGTCCGCTGACGGCCCAGCTGGCGCAGCGCGCCGGAAAAGTTGTGTCTGTAGAGCTGGACCGCCGGCTCTATCCCGTGCTGGCCGAGACGATGGGCGCATACGACAACTTCACGCTGGTGGAAGGCGATATTATGAAGTGCGACCTCGCCGCCCTGGTGGAGGAGCATTTTGCGGGCCTGCGACCCATTCTGTGCGCCAACCTGCCCTACAACATCACCACCCCCCTGCTGACGCGGGTGGTGGAGAGCCGTTTGTTTGACTCGGTGACGGTGCTGATTCAAAAGGAAGTGGCGCTGCGCATCTGCGCCAAGCCCGGCACGGCAGATTACGGTGCTTTTTCGCTGCTGATGCAGTATTACACGGAGCCGGAACTGCTCTTCACCGTGCCCAACACCTGCTTCCTGCCGCCACCCAAGGTGACCTCGGCAGTGATCCACTGCCCCACGCGAAAAGAGCCGCCGGTACAGGTGAAGTCGGAAGCTTCGCTGTGGCGGGCGGTGAAAGCCGGCTTTGCCCAGCGGCGCAAGACGCTGGTGAACTCCCTGCAGTCCGGCTACCCCCTGCCCAAAGACGCGCTGGCTGAGGCCATCGCCGAGTGCGGCTTACCGGCCGACGTGCGGGGCGAGAAGCTGAGTTTGGCCGATTATGCCCGGTTGGCCGATGCGCTGGATGAGAAGCTGGCGGAGAAATAAAATAATGAAACCGGAGTGGACAACCACTCCGGTTTTCTTTATTCATTGATAGCTTTCAGAAGTCCTGCCACGCTCCAGCGGCCGCTGCGGCGGCAGAGGGCGCGGTGGAGGATCGCCTGATTTTCGGCGCAATGCTCGATCTCCTTGCTATAAAGGCGAATCACTTCGCACACTTCTTTTTTATTGGAAATTTTTCCTGTCAATTGCCGCAGAACGGCCACATGGAACACGGCGTACTTAACCCGGGGCAGCACGCGGCCATCGTAGACACTACGCAGGAAGAAGCGGAACACATCGTAGAGCAGCACTTTCTCCCAGAGGGGATCAAAGTCGGCTTTGGGGGTAGATTTTTCGCCCTTTTGACGCAGCAGTTCACGCCACTGGGGGGTGAGGATCTCCAGCGAGCGCAGCTTTTGGATATAAGCGTTCAGGACGTCCGTCTGGGGGCAGTCACGCTCCTCCTCCCCGTCCAGTTCCTGCGCCAGCGCCAACAGGCGGCTCATCCGCTCATCAATGGAGAGGCTGCGATCCTGCAGCATATCGAGGGCAGCCGTACGGGCGCGGTACAACTTGAAAAAGAGGGCGGCATCAATGTCGGTATAGTCGGTGATGGGATCGTCTGTCTCTTCCGTGACGAAGGTGACTTTCCCCTCGTCCTTGAGGTACGTTTCGATCCACGCGGGACAGGAAAGACCCGGCATCACCTCGCGCCGCGCACCGTAATCTACCACAAAGCGGGGGTGCAGGCGGCAGTTGCGGCACAGGGAGCCTTCGCCATACATGGCGTAGAGGTCGCAGAGATTTTGGTCATTGAGCATCACGCAGCGGCCGTTCGGGTGGCGCTTGAACTGGCTCTCCCCGTCCACGGTAACAAGTGCTTGCTGCAGCCGCTTGCCCATGGCGTCCTCCATGGCGCGGAAACGGTCAGCGCTGCGATCGTCCACCACGATCTCCCAGCCGGCGCAGCAGGTGTCGGGACAGTTTGACGCAAGGCAGCGGAAATCACCATCGCGATTCGGTTTTGTGATGAACATGAGCGCACCTCCTCCCTTTTTTCTCCATCATACGCGCCAACGGGGAAAATGGCAAGAAAAAACCGCAGGCAAATGTCAAACTGTAGTAAATGCAACATCTTCTTTCTCCATTCTGTCATATGATTCTCCATAAGGAATGTCCCAGCGGTTTCGGCAGATTACACAAAAAAAGTCTATCGTTTTCGTTACACTCTCTTCGACATTTTGCGACATAACTATTGATCTGACACAAGATATAGTGTATCATTGATGCACTCGCCTTTTAGGGTTCTTTCGGCCTGCCCGAAAGTTTTTGATATCCAAGTGCGAACAACATCACACAAGGAGGAGCAAAAGATGAAAATCATCAAGCGAAACGGCTCGGAAGTCGTATTTGACATTACCAAGATCATCATGGCCATCACCAAGGCCAACGAGACGGTGGCAGAAGCTGACCGCATGACCCCTGTGCAGATCCAGCGCATCGCACAGAGCGTGGAGCTGCAGTGCCAGAAGATGAACCGCGCCCCCACCGTGGAAGAGATCCAGGATATGGTGGAGCATCACATCATGGCCCACGGCGCTTTTGAGGTGGCCAAGAGCTACATCACTTAGCGCTACACCCGCTCTCTGGTGCGTAAGTCCAACACCACCGACGACAAGATCCTCAGCCTCATCGAGTGCAACAACGAGGAAGCCAAGCAGGAGAACAGCAACAAGAACCCCGTGGTCAACTCTACCCAGCGCGACTACATGGCCGGTGAGGTGAGCCGCGACATCACCAACCGCATCCTGCTGCCCAAGGAAATCGTGGACGCCCACAACGAGGGCATCATCCACTTCCACGACACCGACTACTATGCCCAGCACATGCACAACTGCG
>JAZRRQ010000074.1:0-30418 GCA_045650885.1 Vescimonas sp.
GATCTCCGGCACAGGCGTAATGACCATGCGGCAATCCGGGCAATAGCAGCTCTCGGCTTTTGCACTGGTCACGAGGCCGCCCATTCCGTTCAGACGAACAGGACCCTCCTCTTCGGGAAACACGGGCATGGAGACAACTTCCTTGGGGTACCAGCGGATATGATGGTCATTGCGGATAGCACCCTCCTGCATCTCTTTCTTGCAATACGGACAGATCATCGCGCGCTGCTTTCTCACTTGAGGGCGCCCAGGATCTCCTTCTCTTTACGGATCAGCTCCCGGTTGCCCTTGGCACACAGTTCCAGCAGTTCCTGCTGCTCGCGGGGGGTAAAGGCGCGGCCTTCGCCGGTGCCCTGCAGTTCGATGATCTCGCCCAGCTCGTTCATCACGCAGTTGAGGTCCACCTGCGCGCGGCTGTCCTCACTGTACTGCAGGTCCAGCATAGCCTCGTCGTCCACGATACCGGCGGAAATGCCGGCCACGTAATGACGGATGGGATTGCGGCCCAGCCAGCCCTCGTCCACCAGACGCTGGCAGGCCATGGCCATGGCGATGAAGCCGCCGGTGACGGAAGCGGTACGGGTACCGCCGTCGCCCTGAATGACATCGCAGTCGATGGTGATGGTGCGCTCGCCCAACGCTTCCATGTCGATGGCAGCGCGGAGGCTGCGGCCGATGAGGCGCTGGATCTCGGCGCTGCGGCCGGAGAGCTTGAGCTTATCCACATCACGGCGGCTGCGCTGGCGGTTGGCACGGGGCAGCATGGAATACTCCGCCGTGACCCAGCCGCAGCCGGGCTTCACATGGGGCGGCACACGATCCTCCACCGAGGCACAGCACAGCACCATGGTGTCACCGCACTGGATGAGGACGCTGCCCTCGGCAAATTTGACGAAGTCGGGGGTGATGGATACGGGGCGCAGTTCGTTGAACTTTCTTCCGTCAGCACGTTTCATAAGTGTCTCCTTTTCCGGCACACAATGTTAAAAAACAACGTTTTTCAGCAACTTAAATCATAGCTTCCAGGAATTCCTGGGCGTCGAAGGGCTGCAGATCGTCGATACCCTCGCCCAGACCCACAAACTTCACCGGCACCTGCAGCTCCTGGGCGATGGCGATGACGATACCACCCTTGGCCGTGCCGTCCAGCTTGGTGAGGATGATGCCGGTGAGTCCGGCAGTCTCCTTGAACTGGCGGGCCTGAATGAGGCCGTTCTGGCCGGTAGTGGCATCCAGCACCAGCAGCGTTTCCTTCACGCTGTCGGGAGTCTCGCGGTCGATGATCTTGCGCATCTTGGCAAGCTCGTTCATCAGGTTCTGCTTATTGTGCAGGCGGCCGGCGGTGTCGCACAGCACCACATCGGTGCCGCGTGCCTTGGCGGCCTGCAGACCGTCAAACAGCACAGCGCCGGGATCGGCACCCTCGTGCTGGCGGACGATGTCCACATCGGCGCGGTTCGCCCAGATCTCCAGCTGGTCGGCAGCGGCGGCGCGGAACGTATCACCGGCACAGAAGAGGACCTTCTTGCCTTCGTTCTTGAGGCGGTTGCCCAGCTTACCGATGGACGTGGTCTTACCCACGCCATTGACGCCGATGATCAGCACCACACTGGGCTTGGTGGAAAGATCCAGTGCCGTATCGCCTACGTTCAGCTTTTCGGCCAGAATCTCGCGCAGCGCTTTCTTGATCTGCTCGGCACCCATGAGGTTTTCCTTATAAGCGCGCTTACGCAGCTTCTCCACCGCCTCCACGGCAATGGGCATGCCCACGTCAGCCAGAATCAGGTTTTCTTCCAGCTCTTCGTAGAATTCCTCACCCAGGTCCTCAAAGGACATGGGGGCAAACCACGCTTTTTTAAATTTACTAAAGAGTCCCATGACAGTTCCTCCTTACGATTTGATCTTCAGTTCTTTGGCCATATCGTTGAGATTGATGGTCAGGATACGGCTGATACCACGCTCCTGCATGGTGACGCCGTAGAGCACATCCGCCTCTTCCATGGTACCGCGACGGTGGGTAATGACGATGAACTGGGTCTTACCGGCAATGCGGCGCATATAGCGGGCATAACGTACCACGTTGGCCTCGTCCAGCGCCGCCTCGATCTCATCCATCACGCAGAAAGGTGTGGGATGGACCTTCAAAATAGCAAAGTACAGAGCGATGGCCACGAAAGCCTTTTCGCCGCCGGAGAGGAGCGTGATGGTTTTCAGCTGCTTTCCGGGGGGCTGAACCTTGATTTCGATGCCGCAGTCGAGGATATTGTTCTCATCTTCCAGTTCCAGACGAGCCTGACCGCCGCCAAACAGCTCCAGGAACGTCTCCTGGAAGCTCTCGTTGAGCAGCTTAAACTGCACAGCGAAGATCTCCGTCATCTGGCGTGTGATCTCATCAATGATGCCGTGGAGTTCTTCCTTGGCCTTCTCCACGTCGCTGCGCTGTTCGGAGAGGTAGGTATAGCGGGTGTTGACACGGTCAAACTCCTCAATGGCACCGATGTTGGGCGTACCCAGACCCTTGATCTCGCGGTTGAGCTCGGCAATACGGCGGGTGGCCTTTGCCACGCTCTCCAGCTCCATACGCTGTTCCATGGCATCGCTATGGCTCAGCTCATAGCGTTCCCACAACTTATCCAGAATAGCCTTTTCTTCAAGGGCACTGTTGCTCAGCCGCTGCTCCAAACGACCCACCTCGCGCTCGGCGTTGAGCAGGCGGTCATTGCAGTCCTGAATCTGCTGGTTCTGGGAGGTGCGCTGTGCTTCCAGCGCCATCTTCTCCTCACCCAGCACACGCAGTTTCTCACGCAGGGTTTCGGCATCGCTGCGCAGTGCACGCAGCTTGGCCTGGTGGGTATCCATCTCAGCCTGTGCCGTCTCGTTGGCGCGGCGGAATCCGTCAGCCAATTCTTCGCGGCTGCGGCTGTCATCCACCAACGCGCTGCACAGCTGGCGCAGGTCTTCCTTGCTCTTGGCAGAAGCATCGCGCTCTGCCAGCAGAGCCGCCTTCTGCTCGCGCTTTTCGCCCAGTTCGGTATTGAGCCGCTCGCTCTCAGCCTGCAGACCGGACTGACCTGCCTGGCTGTCCTCCGCCTGACGGCGCAGGGTTTCCGCCTTGCACTCATGCTCGGCAATGCGCTGCTCCACAGCGGCAATACGCTGGGTATCGGCAGCCGTGCGGCTGGACAGATTCTCCAGTTCTTCCTCCATCGCCTCGCAGCTGAGGTCCAGATTGTCGGTGAGGATATCGTAGTGATCCTGCTTACCCTGCAGCGTCAGCACCTCATCCTCGGCGCGGCGCTGCTGCTCACGAGCCACATCCAGCTCGTACTGGGCTTTCTGGACCTCGCGCTCCAGCTCACCGGCCAGTGCGGTTGCCTCTTGCAACTGCTGCTTCAGCTTGCCCTCTTTTTCCTGCAGGGCTTTCAGCTCATTGGCGCGGGAGAGGACACCGGCGCTGCGGCTGACGCTGCCGCCGGTCATGGAGCCGCCGCGGTTGATAACCTGGCCGTCCAGCGTGACAATGCGGAAGCGGTTCTGATATTTGCGAGCCATGGCAATGCCGCAGTCAAGGTCCTCCACCACCACGGTGCGGCCCAGCAGATTGCGGAAAATGCCGGCATATTTCTCATGGTAGCGCACCAGCTCCGAGGCGATGCCCACGAAGCCGAACTCCTCATGCACCTTGGCTTCCCGCAGTTCTTCACCGCGGATGGCAGTCAAGGGCAGGAAGGTGGCACGGCCGGCGTCGCGCTGTTTGAGGTAGCCGATGGCGCTCTTGGCGTCCTCTTCCCTGTCCACCACGATGTTCTGCAGGCCTGCGCCCAGCGCGATCTCCAGCGCCACAGTATAGCGCTCATCGGTGGTCATCAGACTGGCCACCGGACCGTGGACACCGCGCAGCACATTCTTCTCTGCCGCCTGCATCACGGTCTTGACGGCTTTGGAAAAGCCCTCATATTCCTTCTCCATCTCCGCGAGCATATGGATGCGGGAGACGAGATTGTTCACTTCCATCGTCAGCTGCAGCTTACGTCCGGCAGCTTCTTCAGCGCGTCGACGGCGGCCGTCCATCTTCAGCGCATGGCCCTGAATGATATTGCTCACAGCTTGTGCTTCTTCCTGAGCAGCGGTCAGCGCACGGCGGTTGGCGCGGGATTCTTTGCGGCTGTTCTCCAGCTTTTCCTGCGCAGCAGCCAGTTCCGCCTCCACAGCGGCACGCCGCTCGCCCACGCCATCAACAGCGGCGCGGATAGCGGACAGTTCGGCGCGGGATTCTGCAGCAGCAGCCACTTCCAGCGCCTCCTTGGCACGCAGAGAATCGGTCAGCCGCTGACTGTCTCCGGCATTTTCTGCCAAAGCGCGCAGCTGCTCCAAAAGATCGGACATCTCCGCATCCAGATCGCAGGCCTGCTGCTGGATCTGAGCAGCACGCTCGTCCAGCGCATCCATCTGACTCTGCAGATGCTCGGTGCGGCTCTGACTCTCCTCCATCTCGCGATCCAGACGGCTGAGGGATTCGGTATTGTGCTCCATGCCGCTGCGAAGTACCGCAATGGCAGCGTCCAGCTCGGCGGCCTGGGCATCCAGCTGCGCACCCTGAGCGCGCAGAGCCTCGGCATCCACGTCGTTCTGACGCACCTGCTCGCCGCAGCGTTCAGCCTGAGCATACACATCATCCAGCGCCGCCTTGGCGCGCTGCTGATCGGCCTGGGCGGTCTGGAAATCGCTCTGCAGCTTGAAGGCGGAAGCCTTCAGTGCCTGCAGCTGTTCCAGCCACACGGAGATTTCCAGCACGCGCAGCTCATCACGCAGGATCAGATACCGCTTAGCAGTTTCCGCCTGCTTGCGCAGTGGTTCCACCTGCAGTTCCAGCTCGGCGATTTTATCGTTGATGCGCACCAGGTTCTCCTCAGTACGCGCCAGCTTGCGCTCAGACTCCTCCTTGCGGTGGCGGAACTTGGAGATACCGGCAGCCTCTTCAAAAATCTCACGGCGCTCTCCGCTCTTGACGGACAGGATCTCATCGATCTTGCCCTGACCGATGATGGAATAGCCTTCGCGGCCCATACCGGTGTCCATAAACAGTTCGTTGACATCCTTCAGACGCACGGACTGCTTGTTGATGTAATATTCCGACTCACCGCTGCGGTAGTAGCGACGGGTCACCGCCACTTCCGTCTCATCGCGGTTGAAGATATGCTCGGTATTGTCGATCACCAACGTTACCTGAGCAAAACCCATGGGGCCGCGCTTCTCCGTACCGCCGAAGATCACGTCTTCCATCTTGGCACCGCGAAGCTGGCGGCTGTTCTGCTCACCCATAACCCAGCGGATGGCGTCGGAAATATTGGACTTACCACTGCCGTTGGGACCTACAATGGCGGTAATATCCTCGCCAAATTGCAAAACCGTTTTATCAGGGAAAGATTTAAAACCCTGAATTTCCAGTGCTTTTAAGTACACGCGTTTCACCTCGTTTATCACAGCATACTATAACTAATTTAGTATATCAGCCAAGATGCGATTTTTCAAGAAAAAAAGGACGCCCATCGGCGTCCTTTTTCATGTTTTTTCGGATTCGATCATCTCGTACAGGCTCTCCAGCGCGTCACGCAGCGTTCCCACCGCGTCTATCAGCCCCAAGTCCACCGCTTCCTCGCCATAGACCACGCTGCCCACGTCATTGGACATATCTCCGCTTTTGAGCATCAGTTCCCGGAACTTTTCTGCCGGAACACGGGAATTTTTCGCCACAAAGCGAATGATCCGCTCCTGAATGCGGTCAAAATAGTGATACGTCTGCGGCGCAGCAATCATGGTGCCGGACATGCGCACCGGATGGATCGTCATAGAAGCCGACGGCGCGATCCATGTCCGCCTTCCCGATACCGCCAGCGGAATGCCGATGGAATGCCCTCCGCCCAGCACCAGCGTGACGGTTGGTGTGGACATGCCGGCGATCATCTCGGCAATGCCGAGTCCCGCTTCGATATCACCGCCCACCGTGTTGAGCAGCAGCAGTAGGCCATCCACCTCTTCCGACTCTTCAATGGCCGCCAAAAGCGGCAAAACGTGCTCATATTTCGTCGTCTTGCAATTATTGGGGGCCAGTGTGTGGCCTTCGATCTGGCCGATAATGGTCAGGCAGTGGATAGTGCCGTGGCTGTTTTTTACCACCGATGATCCCATTTCCACCAATTGCTGCTGCGGCGTATCCCGCTCCTCAGGTGTACCCACAGGTCTTTCATCTTGCATACGATCCCCTCCTTTTCACGCCATAGGATGTGCAGTTGGCTGTGAATTATGCTTGTGTCCTCGCTCCGTTTACGCTATACTAAAAGAGAAGGAGGCGGATACGATGAAACTTTGGTTCAAGCAGCGGTTTTTCAGTTGGTTTGATAGTTACGACATCTACCACGAGGACGGCAGCATTGCCTTCACTGTGGAAGGAAAACTCTCCTGGGGGCATCGGCTCCATATCCTCAATGCCGGGGGCGAGCATATTGCCACGGTGCAGCAGCGGGTGCTGACGTTCCTGCCCAAGTTCGAGTTCTATATTGGCGAAGTGCTCACAGGCACCCTCTGCAAAGAGTTCACCCTGTTCCGCCCGGCCTATGATCTGGACTGGAACGGTTGGCGGGTTGAAGGTGACTTCTTCGAGTGGGACTACAGCATCTTCGGCAACGGCGGCGCGGAAGTCGCCCGGATCAGCAAGGAGCTGTTCCACTGGACCGATACATATACCATCGAAGTCTCCCGGCAGGAAGATGCGCTGGCGGCACTGATGGTAGTGCTGGCCATTGACGCGGAGAAATGTTCCAGAAATTGAAAAAATGTTACAAAAAGACCGGTTGGGTTAAACCAACCGGTCTTTTTATCTTATGTACGGTTATGCCTCGTAAACAGCCTTGCAGCCCTTATAGGTCATGTAGCAATCCAGCTTACTGACCGTTTCAAAGGGAGCGTGCATGCTCAGCACAGGGACACCTGCGTCCAGCGTGGCGATGTTGCGGTTGGCCATATACTGGGCCACGGTGCCGCCGCCGCCGGCGTCCACCTTGCCCAGCTCAGCCATCTGCCACACCACGTCGGCATCGTCCAGCACGCGGCGAACATAGGCCACCACCTCGGCCGTGGCGTCGGAGGAGCCGCCCTTGCCGCGGGCGCCGGTATACTTGCACAGACCCACGCCGTAGTTGATACGGGCGCTGTTGCGCTTTTCATAGACCTCGGCAAAGTTGGGGTCGTAGGCAGCCGTCACGTCGGCGCTGAGGCAGAAGGAGTTCTCATAGCACTCGCGCAGCAGCACGCCCTGACCGTCACACAGGTCGTTCATGAAGGTATCAAAGGCAGCGGACTGCATGCCGGTGACGCCCATGGAGCCCACTTCTTCCTTATCGGCCAGCACGCACACGGCGGTATGGGCAGGCACAGCGATATCAAACAGGGCCTGCAGGCCGGCGAAGCCGCAAA
Organism: Vescimonas sp.; assembly: GCA_045650885.1. Lineage (GTDB taxonomy): Bacteria > Bacillota > Clostridia > Oscillospirales > Oscillospiraceae > Vescimonas. The sequence continues at coordinate 7,474 of JAZRRQ010000074.1, forward strand.
CGCGGTCGTCGTGGCCATAGGCACCGATGAGGCTGGCATCCAGACCGATGTCGCAGCTCATGGCGGCGGGAACGGCCTCCAGCTCGGCAGAGATGAAATCGTCCTCCACGATGCCGTACTTCTCGTTGAGCTTCTCCAGCACGTGCAGCTTCACGCGGTCGCTCTCGCCGCTCTCGCCCACAGGCTGGCTGCCCAGCAGGATGTTCAGGGTCTCGCCGGCAATGGCCTCGTTGAGAGGCTTCTTGCCCTGCTCGCCGCCCAGATGGGGCAGCAGGTCGTTGATGACGAACTTGGGCTCGTTGCCCTCGCCTAGCACCACGTTCACCACGCTGCCGTCCTTCAGAGCAACGGCACCGCGCAGCTCCAGAGGAATGGTGACCCACTGGTACTTGCGGACACCGCCGTAGTAATGGGTCTTGAGATAGGCCATCTCGCTGTCCTCGTAAAGAGGCATGGGCTTGAGGTCCAGACGGGGAGAATCGATATGGGCAGCCACGATCTGGGCGCCCTTGCTGAGGCTCTCGGTACCGATGACGGCCAGCATCACGCTCTTATCGCAGTTGGAGACATAGACCTTGTCGCCGGCCTTCAGCTCCATGCCGCGGCGGTAGGGCACAAAGCCCTGTTCCTTGGCCAGACGGATGGTGTTCTGAGCGCACTCGCGCTCGGTCTTGCCGCGGTCGATATAGTCGCGGTACAGCACGCAATAAGCCTGCATAGCGGCCAAGTCTTTTTCACTGATACGGTCATAACCGTTCTTGGCAGAGGAGAACAGTTTCTCCTTGCGCTCTTTCATCACATCGCTCATTTGAGTTTTTCCTCCTTGATCAGTTGGGTAAAGAAAGCCAGCGCCTTTTCCTCAAAGGCCGCAGGGCTCTTCTCCGTATTTTCCAGCACATCCGTGCAGTGTTCATAGTAGAATGCATCGCTCTTTTGGGCGGCAATGCGCATACGGGCATAGTGCTCATCAATACCGTCACGGGCCATGATGCGCTGGACCCGCAGCTGCGCAGGTGCAATCACACCCACGGTGCGGCAGCACAAAAGACTCATGCCGCTTTCAATGACGTTGATGGCGTCAAAGCCCACGATTTCGTGCCCCTGCGCTCTGCGCGCCGCCTCCGGCACCAAATGCGCATAGACAATGGCATTGAGCCGCGCCATGGCTTCCGGGTCGCGGAACACCACGTTGCCCAGCTTCTGACGGTCCAATGTGCCGTCGGGCAGGAATACCTCGCCGAAGGCATCGGTGATGGCCTTTTTCATGGGGGCGTCACCACGAAGCATCTCGTGGTAGAGGGCGTCACAGTCGAGAATATAGCCGCCCAACCGCTCCAGCGCGCGCAGGGCACTGGTCTTGCCTGCGCCGGTGCCGCCGGTTAGTCCGAAGATCAACCCGCTGCCGGCATCCTCCACGCAGAAGCCCGCCGCTTTTTTCAGCCGGTTGCCGATGGCAAGACCCAGACCTTCCTCGTTGGGACATTGGGCATAGATGCAGGGGGCATTTGTTTCATCAAAGGCGCGCAGCGCATCAAATACACGGCGAGCCTGCTGCGCTTTATCCCCGGCGCTGCCCAACGTCTGCACGACGCAGCTGCCAAAGAGCGGCGCAAACTCATCAAAGCACAGTACGCCGTCGCCAGGCTTGACGCGACCGAGAATCCAGGCAGCACTGCGCTGGGGTGAGCCGGTCACCACCGTCACCGCCGCCTTAGGGGCATAGTGGCGATATTTCATGCCGGGAGCGCGGGGTTTCTCCCCCTCGGCCAGCTTTTCGCGCACGGCTTTATCCACCTGCACTTCGCCCAGCACCGCCTCCAGCGCTTCCAGCGCCAGTCCGCCGGGCCGCAGCAGACGCGGCGGCGTCACCGTCAGGTCGACGATGGTGGATTCCACACCCACGCGGCAGGGACCACCCTCCACGATGGCATCGATCTTGCCGGACATATCCTCCACCATATGACCCATCGCTGTGGGACTGGGACGGCCCGATGTATTGCCGCTGGGAGCGGCAACCGGCACGCCGGCCGCCTCGATGATGGCAAGCGTCACCGGATGGTCGGGGCAGCGAATGCCCACCGTCTCCAAACCGCCGGTGGTACGCAACGGCACGCACTTCTTGCGCGGAAGGATCATGGTTAAAGGACCCGGCCAGAACCGCGCCGCCAGATCGTAGGCGGCTTGCGGTACGTTCTCACAATACCGCTCCAGCCAAGCGGCGGAGGGTACGTGCAAAATCAACGGGTTATCCTGTGGGCGACCCTTGGCCTCGAAGATGCGGCGCACCGCATCCTCGTTCAGACCGTCGGCACCCAGGCCGTAGACCGTTTCCGTGGGGATGCCCACAAGGCCGCCGTCGCGCAGAATCTCCGCCGCTTCAGCAATGGCAGTATTCTCTTGTTGTGGGTAAAAAAGTTTCGTTTCCACGGTTACGCCTCGATGTAAATAGTCTCACAGAGTTCACTGCAAACGCAGTGAATAAAATCCAATCCATTTTTTCTACCGACATGTGCGGGAGAAAAAATACTTCTCAGCTTGCAAACGTGCGAGCGCAGCGAGTGCGCTGCAGCAAGCTGCAGACCTCACACAAAATTCAGAAATTTTGTGTGAAATTTTTTTAAAGGCCCAGATCCTCGCCTACCAGAACCACCTTGATCTTGCCGGCAGGACGGCTGATCCGGGTCTCCACCATGTAGCAGCAGCAGCTGTCGGGGGTCTTGCAGTCGGCGCACATGCCGTTTGCATTGCAGGGGGTCTTGAAATTGGGGAAGCGCTGCAGCACGGCAGGAGCGGTATAGTTGCGCACCTGGGCGTAGGCCTCATCCATGTCCTTGACCACCTTATTCATGCCGGCTACCACCACCACGCTCTTGGGGCCAAAGCACATGGCGGCCACGCGGTTACCGTTGCCGTCGATGTTGAACAGCTCGCCGTCCTGAGTGATGGCGTTGGAACTGGTGAGGAAGGTGTCGCAAGTCAGACCGGCACGCATGATGGCCATGCGCTCAGCCATATCCTTGGCGGTATCGCGGTCGAGCACCTTCTGGCCGCGCTGGGCCAGCAGGCCCTTGATGCCCAGCTCATCCACGGTCATCGTACCGCCCCAGGACACCACGTCCTCCATGGGAATCAGTTCCAGCACCTTCGCCACGGCTTCCTCGCGGGTGGAACAATAATAGGCGTCAAAATGGCGCTTTTTCAGATTTTCGGCCACAACGGGACCGGCTTTGTCGTATCTCATCTTTCTGGGCTGCAGCATGGTCGTTCTCCTTTCATTCTCCCTCCTGAAGTCTGCGGGCCTGATCGGCTACGGTCAGGGCATCCACCAGAGCATCCAGGTCGCCGTTGATGACGGCAGCAATGTTGAAGTTTTTATTATCTCCCGTCAGACGATGGTCTGTGACACGGTTCTGCGGGAAATTATACGTGCGGATTTTGCCGCTGCGGTCACCGGTACCCACCTGCGAGCGGCGGGTCTGGGCGATGGCGGCATTCTGCTTCTCCTGCTCGGCTTCATAGAGCTTGGTGCGCAGGATCTTCATGGCGCGGTCGCGATTTTTGTGCTGGCTGCGCTCATCCTGACACTCCACGACCGTGCCGGTAGGTAGGTGGGTGATGGGGATAGCAGACTCAGTCTTATTCACGTGCTGGCCGCCGGCACCGGAGGAGCGGAAGGTATCGATCTGCAGATCTTTCATGTCGATGGAAAATTCCACCTCTTCGGCCTCAGGCATCACAGCCACCGTGGCCGCCGAGGTCTGGATCCGGCCGGAAGACTCCGTCTCCGGCACGCGCTGCACGCGGTGGGTTCCGGCCTCAAACTTCAGCCGGGAATAGGCGCCTTCTCCCTCGATGGTCAGGCTGACTTCCTTGATGCCGCCCAGCTCCGTCTCGTTGCAGCTGGCAATCTCCAGCTGCCAGCCGCGGCGCTCGGCGTACATGGTATACATACGCAGCAGGTGGGCCGCAAACAGCGCGCCTTCCTCGCCGCCCACGCCGCCGCGGATCTCCACCACAACACCCTTGTCGTCGTTGGGATCACGGGGCAACAGCAAAACCTTCAGCTCTTCACCCAGCCGCTCCTTCTCCTCCTTGGCCTGCTGCAGTTCTTCCTGCGCCAGGGCGCGCAGTTCGGGGTCAGCCAGCAGTTCCATGGCGTCGGCAATGCGCGCATCGGCATCACGGTAAGCGCGATAGGCAGTCACGATGGGCGTGAGCTCTTTTTGCTGGCGGCTCAAGTCCCGCAGACGGGTCATGTCACTGTAAACCGACGGATCGCTCAGCAATTCTTCCACTTCGGAAAGCTTTCGTTCGATTTCGTTGAGTTTATCCAACATGGAATCGCTCCTTATCAGCCCAGAAACGCCTTGACTTCCTGCACAAACTTATCCAGCCAGAATGCGTAGCCCACATCGCCCACGCGCACGCTGCCGGCAGCAATGCGGGGCTTGGCCACGTACTGATCCATCTGGTCGTAGACCTCCTCGTAGCGCTTGTCACTGTCGCGGGTCAGGAGGTATGCCACACGCTTCATCTCCAAACCACGGCGCTTGAGAAGGGCGCGCACCACGCTGGAGCAGCGACCTGCCCAGACGGGCGTGCCCAGAATCACCAGCCGGTAATCCTCCAGATTGCGCTCCGTCTCAAAAGGCTTGATGGGACGGGTCGAGCGGCGCATAGCCTCCATACCGGAGCGCATAAAACCGGCAAAGCCTTTGCGGTCCTGACCGTCGGTGATCTCAACCAATTCGGCATCCAGGGCCCACGCCACCTCTCTCATGGCCTTCTTTGTCTTCCCGGTGCGGGAATAATAAATGCACAATACATCTTTCATGGTTCTTCTCCTATTCTTCCAGCTGCAGGCTCAGCTCTTCCCAGCGGCTCATCTCCGCCATCAGGCGCTCTTCCGTCTCCTGCTTCTGCATATATACTTCGTTGAGCTTGCCCGGGTCGCAGGCCACTTCCTCCATCAGAGCGTCCAGCCGCGCGCATTCCGCCTCCAGCTTGGTAATGCCGGTTTCGCAGATGGTCAGCTGACGGCGGATCGCCTGCTTTTCACGGCCCATGCGGGGCGGGCGGGTGTCGCCCTTCTTCTCCGCCTTCACCGGTGCCGGTGCATTGCGCTTTTCCTCCGCCTTCACCTTCTTATACTCGGCAAAGCCCATGGGATAGTCGGTGATGGTACCGTCTGCCAGTTCCCAGATACGGGTGGCAAAGCGGTTGATGAAATAGCGGTCATGGGAGACGAACAGCAGCGTGCCGTCATAGGCCCCCACCGCCGCTTGGATCCATTCGCGGGAGGCAATATCCAGATGGTTGGTCGGCTCGCCCAGCACCAGGAAGTTGATCTCCTCATCCATCAGCATGCAAAGCCGCAGACGGCTCAGCTCACCGCCGGAGAGGACGGACACACTTTTAAACACATCCTCACCCTGGAACTGATAGGCAGCCAGACGGTTGCGGGCACTCTGGGGCGTGATGTTCTTCTTGGCGTAGAGCATGGTATCCACCAGATTGCGCTCAGGGTGGTCGAAACGGATGATCTGCGGCAGGTACGCACTGCGGATAGCAGGTCCCGTGCGGATCATACCGGCATCCAACGGCTCCTGCTGCATGATCATGTTCAAAAGCGTGGTTTTTCCCGTACCGTTATCACCGATAAAGGCGATACGCTCACCACCGGTGACCCGAAGATAGATGTCGGAAAACAGCGTCCGCTCACCGAACGCCTTGCTGACGCCCTTGATCTGCAGCGCCTCGTCACCTTTGAACTCCCGGCTGGCAAAGCGGGCGTCCATCTTCTTGGCCTTTGTGGGCTTGGCAGTGGTGCGCATGCGCTCAATGCGCCGCTCCATGGAGATTGCGCGGCGGTACGTCTTATCCAGACCCTTGAAGGCGAACATACGCAGCTGTTCGGCAGCAGCCTCCAGCTGTTCGATCTTGGCCTCCTGCTTGAGGTATTGCTTCATCTGCTCCTGATAGCGCCGCTCTTTTTCGATGGCGTAGAAGCTGTAGTTGCCGCTGTAGAACTCGGCCTTACCGTCCAGCACCTCAATGATACGCGTAACGGTGCGGTCGAGGAAATAGCGGTCGTGGGAAATGGTGACCACCGTGCCGTGGAACTTGTTCAAATATTCCTCCAGCCACTCGGTAGCCTGCAGATCCAGATGGTTGGTGGGCTCATCCAGCAGCAGAATGTCGGTGTCCTCCAGAATCAGTCGTCCCAGATTCACGCGGGTCTTCTCACCGCCGGAAAGATCGTCAAACAGGCGGCGGCGCATATCTGCGTCAATGGACAGGCCATTGGCCACCTTGTTGACCGCCGTGTCGGTGTCATAGCCGCCCAGTCCTTCAAACCGGGCCGACAGCTCGCCGTAGCGTTTGAGGATTACGTCATCGCTCTCCCCATCCGCCATGCGCTGCGCCAGGGCATCCATCTCATCCTTGAGCCGATGCATCCGCTCAAAGGCTGACAGCAGCACATCTTCCACCGTGTAACCGGCGGGATACACCGGGATCTGGGAAATGAGACCCACGCGGCGTCCCGAGGCGATGATCACATCACCCTCATCATACTCCAGCTCACCGGTCAGAATGCGGAACAGTGTGGTCTTGCCTGCGCCGTTCTTGCCCAGCAGACCCACCCGCTCACCGGTATCGATCTGGAAGGTCAGGCCATCCAATATTTTCTTTTCCAGGTCAAAGGACTTGACAAGTCCCGTTACGCTGATATCGATCATTGATAGGTCTCTTCCAGTTCTTTCACAATTTTACCAAATTCCATGGCGTGGGAAGCCTTCACCAGCACGGTGGTCTCCGGGGTGAAGAGTCGGTGGATCGCAGGCATAGCCTCTTCGATGGTGAGGAAATGCTGCACCACGCTGCCGCCGCCTGCTGCGATGTCGCGGGACTTGGGTCCGATCGCCACCACGGCATCCAGTCCCAGCTGCGCTGCCAGTTCACCGGCAGCACGGTGGGCGGCCGGTGTCAGATCGCCCAGTTCGCCCATATCGCCCAAAATGGCCAGCTTTTTGTGGCGGCTCTTAGCCAGAATCCGCAGCGCCTCGCTCATGGCCTGAGGATTGGCATTATAGCAGTCGTCGATCACCAGCCGCTCCTGCGCCAGACGGATGCGGCGCATACGGCTGCCGGTGGACACATAGGCCGCCACGCCGGCCACGATCTCTGCCTTGGGCATGCCCAGATGCTCAGCGATGGCAACGGCCATGGAGGCAGGATAAATCATATAGTCGCCGGGAGACGGAATCTCCAGACGGTAGGTATCTTTTGCAGTGGTCACGGTGCAGTCGAGGCCGTCAATTCCACGGTCCACAATGTCCGTCACGCGCACATCGCACCCCTCGCTTTTGCCGCAGCGCACCACGGTAAAGGGCAGATCCAGCGTGGCAAGCAGTTCATCGTCACCGTTGAGCACGGCCAGTCCGTCCTGCGCCAGACCCTCGAAAATCTCACGCTTACTGCGCAGCGTACCCTGACGGGTGCCGCCCAAATTCTCGATATGGGCATCGCCCACATTAGTGATCAACGCCACCGTGGGACGCACAATGGGCGCCAGATAGCTCAGCTCGCCGAAATGGTCCATGCCGGTCTCTACCACAGCGGCCCAATCCCCCTCTTCCAGCCGCAGCAGCGTCTGAGGGGTACCGATATGATTGTTGAAATTGGCCAGCGTCTTGAGGGTCTGTCCGTGCTGTCCAAGGACAGAGGCGATCATTTCCTTGGTGGTGGTTTTTCCGGCACTGCCGGTCACCTGCACCACAGGAATGTCGAAAAGTCCCCGGTACCAACCGGCCAAATCACCCAGCGCGCGGGTGGTATCTTCCACCAGAATATAGGCCTTGCCCTCCATCAGCGTTTCCGGCACTTTGGCACAAAGGCAGCCCTCGGCACCCTTTTGCAGCGCCATATCCATGTAGGCGTGGCCGTCAAACCGCTCACCCACCAGCGGGATAAAGAGGTCGCCCTCGCCCACGCTGCGGCTGTCGGTAGACACGCCGATGATGTCGGCGCCCCCCTGCAGCAGCGTACCGCCGACAGCGCGGCAAATATCTTCTACTTTGCAGGCCTTCATTTCTGCTCCGCCTTTCTGGCCTTGATGGATTCCATCACGATGGTCTCACACAGGTCACCGTAAGACATACCGGCGGCAGCCGCTTCCTGGGGGAAGAGGCTGGTGGGGGTCATACCCGGCAGAGTGTTGACCTCCAGACACCAGGGCTTACCCTCGGCATCCAGCAAAAAGTCGGTGCGGGAATAGACACTCAGGCCAAGGGCGCGGTGCAGCTTGAGCGCCATCTCGCCCATCTCATGCCACACACTCTCATCGATCTGTGCGGGACAAACTTCCGTCACGAAAGCGGACTGATACTTGGCCTCATAGTCAAAATAAGCGTTCTTGGGAATGATCTCCACAGCAGGCAGGTACCGATCGCCCAGCACGCCCACCGTCAGTTCCCGGCCCACGATCTTCTTCTCTACGATCACATGATTGCCATAAGCCAGAATATTGCGCAGGGCGGATTCCAGCTCTTCCTTGGTGTCGGGCAGTTCCACGCCGATGGAGCTGCCGCCGTTGACGATCTTCACGGCGCAGGGAACTTCCAGTTCCTCCACCAGGCGGGGAATATCCTCCTCGCCGTACACCACATCGCGCCAGGGTGCGCTGCGGATATTCTCAGCGTCCAGATAGCGCTTGGTGATGGCCTTATCCATGGCCATGCCGCTGCTCAGATATCCCGAGCCGGTGTAGGGCACGCCCAGCAGGTCAAAGGTTGCCTGAATGCGGCCATCTTCGCCGCAGGAGCCGTGGAGTGCCAAAAACACCACATCGGCCATCATGCAAACAGCCAGCACATCCTTGCCCAGCATGGATGCACTCTGGTCGCGGCGGCTTTTACGCACAGCCGCCAGATCAGGCGCGGCGCTCTCCACCCGCACATCGCTGCACAGGCCATCGGCGGCATCAAAGATCTGCGCCAGATCGCCTTCATAGTTCTCCAAACCCAAGAACATATCCACCAGAATCGCCTGATGTCCCTTCTCCCGCAGCGCGCGGCACACACCGGTACCGGTAACCAGCGCCACATTGCGCTCTGTGCTCAATCCGCCTGCCAAAACAACGATTTTCATCATACACCTCACGATCTCCGTCCCAGTGGAACGGAAGGACCAATATTTTACCTATTTTATCAGCTTAACAGTATATCATAAAGTGTCGTCAATTACAACTGTTAACAGCAAAAAACGCCTGTGCTTGCCGCACAGGCGTTTTCTCTTACATTTCCCGCAGCCATCCCGGCAGCGTGCGGCTGCGCACGCCGCTGACAATGCCCATGGCGATAAACAACGTTAGGATCGACGAGCCGCCATAGCTGAAAAACGGCAGCGTCAGACCGATGACCGGCATCACAAACAGGCACATACCAACGTTGGAGATGGTCTGGAAAATCAGCATAGCCGCCATACCCACGCAGACATATGCCTCCATGCGATTGCGTGCCTTGGCCGCCGTCATCAGGCAGCGGATGATGATGGCGCTCAGCAGACCAATCACCAGCAGACAGCCCAGCAGACCCAGCTCCTCACCGATGGCGGAAAAGATAAAGTCGGTATGCCGGAACGGCAAACTCCAGCTGAATTCACTTTGGGTCTGGATGCCGTTGAACAGACCCTGTCCTGTCAGGCCTCCACCACCCAACGCCAGCAGGCTTCGCGTCTGGTGCCAGCCTTCGTGCAGGGGACGGTAGTTATGGTCCACCAGCACGATGAATCGGTCTTTCATGTAATCCGGAATCTTGTCCAATTCCCACAGCAGGTAAAAGGCGATACCGCCGCCGCTGATTGCCAGGATAAACCAGCGTTTCGCCGTTCCTGCAACAAAGGCCATAGCCGCAAACACAAAGATATACACCAGAGCGCTGCCCATGTCGGAGGAGATCACATAGTAAAGACCACCCACCAGAATCAGATGACCGCCCAGCATCAAGATGGATGATGTGGACTTCAGATCTTTGTTTTCTTTCAGCCAGACCAGCTGGTATGCCAGCAGGATGATAAAGGTCAGCTTCACCACTTCCGCCGGCTGAATGTTGACCGGTATACCCGGAATGTCCAGCCACGCACGGTTGCCGTTGACCTCCAGGCCTAAAGGTGTTTTCAAAAGGAGAATAAAGCCCACATTGAAAAGCAGAATCCACTTCCACTTCTTCACCAATTCGCTGATGTCCACCATGGAAGCCAGAAAATACAGCACCACACCGATCAGCGCCGCTACGCCCTGCACGATCACATGGCGGTACGTATCCAGAAAGCGGGTAGCACTGGTGATCATCAGCAAGCCGTAACCGGTGGCAGCGCAGCACAAAACCAGCAGCACCGGGTCGGCCTGCCGGACAATATCACCTAAAATACCCGATCCGCGTCGTATCATGGGCTGCGCTCCTTTCTGTGAAGTTCCTTTTAGTTTACCACAGGAAGTTTTCTCTGTAAACCTGCCGCGAGCCCTTTTCTTTTTGTTTTTACCGTGTTATAATATGTTGATTTTAACCGGAAGTGAGGTGGACGGCTTGGAATACCTGTCCCACAGTGCAGTTGAAACAGAATCCATCGGTGAATCGCTGGGCCGCCGCCTCAGCGCCGGCAGCGTCGTGGCCTACCGCGGCGGACTGGGCGTGGGCAAGACGGCCTTTACCCGCGGACTTGCCCGGGGCTTGGGTTGCCGCAGCCGCGTCACCAGTCCCACCTTCACCATTGTCAACGAATACCGCGGTGATACACCGCTGTTCCATTTTGACATGTACCGGCTGGAGTCTGAGGACACCCTTTTTGACATCGGCTGGGACGACTATCTCCTGCGCGGCGGCGTGTGCGCCGTGGAGTGGAGTGAGAATGTATCCGATGCACTGCCGGAAGATACTGTATTTGTCACCATTTCCCGCCACGAACAGCACGATGACTGGCGGCACATCACCATCACAGGAGGTGCAGAATGAAGATCCTTGCCCTCGAAACTTCTGCCAAAAGCGTGTCTGCCGCCGTGGTGGAAAACGGCACCGTGCTGTGCAGCGCCTATCAGAACACCGGCCTGACCCACAGCCGCACCTTGATGCCGCTGGTGGACGGCATGCTGCGCGCCGCTGATCTGACCGCAGCCGACATGGAACTGATTGCCGTGACCCAGGGTCCCGGCTCTTTTACCGGCCTTCGTATCGGCGTCAGTGCCGCCAAGGGTTTGGCGTGGACACTGGATCGCCCCTGCTGCGGTGTGTCCACCCTGCTGGCCATGGCGCAGAACCTGCGCCACATGGACGCCACCATCATCTGCGCCATGGATGCCCGGCGCAATCAGGTATATAACGCACTCTTCCGCGCCGAGGGCGGTACGCTGCACCGCCTGTGTGAAGACCGGGCCATCGGACTTGCCGAGCTGGCAGAAGAGCTGAAAAATGACGAAAGCACAAAAATTGTAGTTGGAGACGGCGCCAAGCTGTGCTATACTTATCTGCAGCAGCAAGGCATCGAGTGCCGCATGGCGCCTGAGGCGCTGGTAATGCAGAATGCCGTAGGTGTGGCTTTGGCCGCCGAGGAACTGGCCGCCGAAGGCAAAACCGTATCCGCCCACGAGCTGGTGCCCGTTTATCTGCGCCTGAGTCAGGCCGAGCGTGAACGTCTGGCCCGTGGTCTGAAGATCACCGTAGATTAAATCTGTACACTTCTGTTCCCTCACCGCGGTGAAGGGCAGTTCGACAAAAGGTACTCACAAACGAAAAGGAGAAAGATCATGTTTAACGAAAAAGTACACGTGATGGACCATCCTCTGGTCTCCCACAAGCTGAGCATCCTGCGCGACAAGAACACCAGCGTCAAAGATTTCCGCGAGTTGGTCAGTGAGATCGGCATGCTGATCACCTATGAGGCTACCCGTGACCTGCCCCTGATGGACAAGGAAATCGAGACTCCCATCTGCAAGACCACCGTGCCCACGCTGGCCGGCAAGAAGTTTGCCGTGGTGCCCATCCTGCGCGCAGGTCTGGGTCTGGTGGACGGCGTACTGCGTATGGTCCCCTCTGCCCGCGTCGGTCACATCGGTATGTTCCGCGACGAGGAGACGCTGCAGCCCCACGTCTACTTTGCCAAGATGCCCACTGATATCGCCGAGCGTGATATCATCATCGTCGACCCCATGCTGGCCACCGGCGGCAGCGCCGTGGAAGCCATCACCGAGATGAAGAACCGCGGCTGCAAGAACATCAAACTGATGGTTCTGGTGGCAGCTCCCGAGGGCATCGAGGCTGTGCAGAAGGCCCATGACGATGTTCACATCTACTGCGGCGCTCTGGATCAGGGTCTGAATGAGCGCGGTTACATCGTGCCCGGTCTGGGCGATGCCGGCGACCGCATCTTCGGCACCAAGTAATATATCCCTGTAAAAGGACGGTTTCTACGGAAACCGTCCTTTTTTATGTTGCATCGCAGCAAAAAAGAGGCGGCCCGCAGGCCGCCTCTTTTAATGTTTGATTGCGTTTTACCGCGAAGATGAGATCAGACGGTCTCCTTCTTCTTGGCAACCAGAACGGCAGCGCCGCCCAGAGCGATCAGAGCCATGGCCATGTAGACAGCCACGCCGGCATCGCCGGTCTCGGGAGCGGGCTCCTTGTCAATGGCAGTGCTGCGACCCTCGACAACAGTCTTGGAATAGTCCACATCGAGGTTCTTGTACTTTGCGTTCAGGGGGCTGTTGGTAGCATCAACAACGCCGCCCTCAAAGCCCTTAACGTAGTTGGCCAGAACCATGTAGTCTTCCATCACGTAGTCCAGAACGTTGACAGCGCCGTCGAACATGGCAAAGCCGTCACCCAGATCACGCAGGGTGTAGTTGTAGCCGGCCAGGTTATACTTGCCGTTCAGATCCAGAGCATCCCAGCTGCCGGTCTCCTTGTTGTAGACCTTGACATTCTTCACGCGGTATTCACCGGTGGGAGCGCCGATCCAGACACCCTTGTCGTCAGCCTGAACGGTGGACTTGATGGCGGTATAGATCTCATACTGAACGGCGGAAACGTGCAGGAAACCGCCGTTCTCAGCATCGGGAGTAGACTTGGCGCCCCACTCCAGAGCATCCAGCAGCTGCTGACCGGTGATGGTCTGCAGGCAGGCCACGTTGCCGAAGGTGTGGATTTCCTTGGCAGTCTTGTAGGAGATCTCGCCGGTGATGGCCTTGTTGCGTACGCCGCCGCCGTTCATGATGGCCATGTCAACATCCAGGCCCATGTCGTCGAACAGGTAGTACAGAGCATCGGCAGCAAAAGCGCCGGTGTTGGTGGCAACCTTACGAACCAGACGGTTGCCGTCGGCATCATAGTTGTCGAAGACCAGATCGGTCTTACCGATGACTTCGCCCAGCATGGTGTCGATCTTGGCGATCCAGGATTCCTCGATGGCCTTGACATCAGCATCATTCTTCAGGGCAGCCAGATCCTCGGTATTCAGCAGCTCGGTGGTGATGGTGCCGTCAGGAGCGATGGTCATCTGGCCGATAGCGCCGAAGTACTCGCCGGTCTGGGTCAGAACGACAGCGTTGCCGGCCTTATCCTTGACTTCCTTGTACTCCACAGTGCTGTGGGAGTGGCCGTCGATGAAGGCATCCAGACCGGTGGTGTTGGCAATCAGTTCCTCGGAAGTCCAGGGCTGGGAAGCCTTGTCATCACCCAGGTGGCCCAGAGCGATGACCACGTCAGCCTCAGCGGAAGCGGCGTCGATGGCAGCCTGAACGGCAGCGTACAGAGCCTTACCGTCTTCACCGCCGGCAATACCGTAGATGTACTTGCCGTTGGCATCCTGGAAGTAAGCGGGGGTGGACTTGGTGAAGGACTCGGGGGTAGTGATGCCGACGAAGGCGATCTTCAGGCCGGCAGCTTCGATGACCTTGTAGGCATCCAGAACGGTCTCGCCCACAACGCCGTCCTTCTCATGATAGAAGTTGGCGGAAACATAGGGGAACTTGGCCCACTCGTCGGTAACCTTGATACGGCCATCCATGCCGTAGTCAAACTCGTGGTTACCCAGAGTAGCCAGGTCATAACCGGCAGCGTTCATCAGCTCGATGATGGTCTCGCCCTTGTCCATGGAACCGTAAGCGGTACCCTGGATATGGTCACCGGCATCCACCAGCACCACGTCGGACAGCAGGTTCTTCAGAGCAGCGATCTTGCTGTAGCTCAATTCGCCGTCGATGTAGGTGTGCACGTCATTGGTGTACAGAATGGTAGCGGAGGTGGTGATGTTATCGTCCACAACGATGCGGCCGCTGCCGTTGACGGTGCTGTAATCCACCAGCATGTTGGGATACAGAGCCTTCAGGGGGCTGTTGGAGGCAGCAACCTTACCGCCTTCAAAGCCCTTGACGTAGTTGGCCAGAACCATGTAGTCTTCCATCACATAGTCCAGAACGTTGACAGCGCCATCAAACATGGCGAAGCCGTCACCCAGATCACGCAGGGTGTAGTTGTAGCCGGCCAGGTTATACAGGGCGCCGGGCTTCAGAGGCTCGTAAGCGCCGGTCTCCTTGTTGTAGACCTTGACGTTCTTCACGCGGTACTCGCCGGTGGGAGCGCCGGCCCAGACACCCTTCTCATCCTGCTGCACGGTGGAAGGAACAGAGGTATCGATATCATAAGTGATACCGGAGACATGCAGGAACCCGCCGTTTTCAGCGCCGCCGGCAGCCTTGGCACCCCACTCCAGAGCATCCAGCAGCTGCTGGCCGCTGATGGTCTGCAGGCAGGCCACGTTACCAAAGGTGTGGATTTCCTTGGCAGTCTTGTAGGAGATCTCGCCGGTGATAGCCTTGCTGCGCACGCCGCCGCCGTTCATGATGGCCACGTCCACATCCAGACCCATGTTGTCAAACAGGTAGTACAGAGCATCGGCAGCAAAGTCACCGGTGTTGGTCTCCTGCTTACGGACCAGACGGTTACCGTTGGCATCATAGTTGTCGAAGGTCAGCTCGGTGGAGCCGATGACTTCACCCAGCTTGGTGTCGATCTCAGCGATCCAGGCATCCTCGATGGCCTTGACGGCGGCATGGGGAGTAACATCAACGGAGGTCACCAGCTCGGTAGCGATGGTGCCGTCAGCCTTGATGGTCATCTTGCCGATAGCGCCGAAGTATTCGCCGGTCTGGGTCAGCCAAACGTCGTTGCCGGCCTTGTCCTTGACAGCCTTACCAGCCACAGTGCTGTGAGAGTGACCGTCGATGAAGGCATCCAGACCGGTGGTGTTGGCAATCAGTTCCTCGGAAGTCCAGGGCTGGGAAGCCTTGTCGTCACCCAGGTGGCCCAGAGCGATGACCACGTCAGCCTCGGCAGAGGCGGCATCGATGGCCTTCTGCACGGCAGCGTACAGCTCAGCGCCGTCAGTGCCGCCGGCAATACCGTAGATGTACTTGCCGTTTTCATCCTGGAAGTAAGCGGGAGTGGACTTGGTGAAGGACTCGGGAGTGGTGATGCCGACGAAGGCGATCTTCAGGCCGGCAACCTCAAACACCTTGTAAGCGTCCAGCACGCTCTCACCAGCCACGCCATCCTTCTCATGATAGAAGTTGGCAGAGACGTAGGGGAACTTGGCCCACTCATCGGTAACCTTGATACGGCCGTCCATGCCGTAGTCAAACTCGTGGTTACCCAGAGTAGCCAGGTCATAGCCGGCAGCGTTCATCAGCTCGATGATGGTCTTACCCTTATCCATGGAACCGTAAGCGGTACCCTGGATATGGTCGCCGGCATCCACCAGCAGGACGTTCTCGCCCAGGCTGTCCTTATAGGCAGCCAGTTCGGAATATCCCAACTCTTTGTCGATGTAGGTATGAATGTCATTGGTGTAGAGAATCGTGATGTCCTCTTCTGCTGCCCAGGCGGTGGGAACCATCAGGCTCAGCACCATAACCAGGGCCAGAAGAGTCGCAAAGAACTTGCGCATAATTGCTCTTCCTCCTTTGTTTTTTGCGGATGCTCATAGTCATCCAATTATGCCATTCATTTTACACAATTTGCCTTGAAAAAGATAGTCTTTTTCCCTTGTTGGAAATGTAGAAAATAGCGCTTGATTTTTGGATAGATAATGAATGAATCTACCATATGAAAGACTGGAAATTTCCACGTTCGCGTGTTGGCTTTTTCCCATAAATGTGATATAATGCCGGTGAAGATCGTTTTTCCGCCGCTAATGGACAAGAAAAAGAGAGGTTCACTATGAAAGCAACATTGGAATTTCTTCTGCTGACCCAGTCCCCCGCCCTGTTTCTGGCCGCCATTGTGCTGCTGATCGGCTTTTTCATTCAAAAGAAAAACCACCGCATCCGCGCCGCACTGAATATGATCGGCATGATCGTCTGCGTTGCCGGCGGTATCGTGCTGTATTATTTCGGCATGAAGCTGGGACACTTCACCATCGATGATTTCTGGAAGATCCGTGTACCCGGTTGGGTTGGCCTCGGTCTTGTGGCTGCTTTGACCGTGCTGCGGATCTACCGTTCCTCCGCCCGCGCCGTTGCCAGACACCGCGCCAAAAAGTCAGCCGCCCGTGCTGAGGCCGAGCGCCAGCGAGAGCTGGAGGACGCCAAGGCTGCCGCCTACGAGTCCGGCAAAGCCGACGCTCTGGCCGCAGAGAAGGTGGCCGAAACTGTGACGGAGGCAACGCAAACCGAGTCTGCCGCCCCCTCCCCCGTTGCCGCTGCCGAAACTGCAGATAGCGCAACAGTTGGTGAATGAACCTTCGATACACAAAAGAACCGCTGAGAAACTGTCAGCGGTTCTTTTTACGTGAAAAAGCCGGTAATGTTTCGCCGCATGCGGTAAGCTGCAAAAACTGCCCCAAAAGGCAACGCCTTTTGGGGCAGTCATTTTCTTCCTCTTATTCCTCGCCAAACAGGCACTTACTGAGCTTCAGGAACATCTCGTCACGGTGCTTGATGACAGCGTCATCCTTACCGTCGGAGTAATCGTAGAAACCGGCGCCGTTCTTCACGCCCAGATGGTTCTGGTCGATGCAATCCTGGATCAAACCAAAGGGTTCCTTGGCATCGCACAGGTCAGGCCAGGTGTACTTGGAGATATTATAGTGGATATCCAGACCGCCCAGATCGCAGGTCTCGAAGGGGCCGAAGCAGGCATAGCGGAAACCCAGAGCGTACTTCATCACATCGTCGATGGCCTCGGGAGAGGCGATGCCCTGCTCCACAATGTGCAGGCTCTCACGCAAAATGGCCTGCTGCAGGCGGTTGAGGACGAAGCTGGGAGCATCCTTGATGACCACCGGCTTTTTCTTCAGCTCCAGCGCCACCTGACGGACGATCTCCGCCGTCTCCTCGGTGGTCTTCTCACCGCGGATGATCTCGATGAGGGGGATGATGTGAGGGGGATTCATCCAGTGCATACCGGCAAAGCGCTCGGGGCACTTGACGGCCTCGGCGATCTTGGTAATGCTCAGGCCGGAGGTATTGGAGCAGAGGATGGCGTCTTCCGCCACCACCTCGGAGAGCTGGCGATAGAAGCTGTGCTTCACATCCAGCTTTTCCAGAATGGCTTCCACCAGAAAGTCGGTGTCGGCCAGATCGTTCATCTCAGCGGTAAAGGTAATGCGGCTGCACAGCGCGGCCGACTCCTCAGCCGTCAGGTTGCCGGCCTCCACCTCGGCGCTCTGGTTGATGGCGATGAGATGCTTGGCCTTCTCCAGTGCGGCAGGGAACAGATCGTAGAGCTTGACGCCATAGCCAAACTTGGCGAAGGCCTGTGCCATGGAGTAGCCCATGGTGCCGGCACCGGCGATGGCAATATTCTTGATCTCACGCATGGTTCATTCCTCCTCAGATCTTGATGAGTTCGTATTCTCTTGTACCGATTCCCAGCTTCTCGCCGTGCTCCAGACAGCTCATCCAGCAGGTCTCGGGATGCATACGGTGGAAGTGGTCGTGGTCACAGTGATCACCGGCATCGGCGGCGCTGCCGCGGATGACAGGCTGGGCATTGACGGCATCCACGCAGGCCATGTCCAGCGCCACAGGGTCAAAGGAAGCAAACATACCCACGTTGGGTACGATGGCAGCGTCATTCTCACTGTGGCAGTCGCAGTTGGGAGAAACGTCGATCACCAGCGCAATATGGAAGCAGGGACGGCCGTCCACCACCGCCTTGGTGTACTCGGCGATCTTGCGGTTGAGCACCACGGCGCTCTCGTCGGACGTGTTGACGATGGCATCGCGCAGGCAGATGGCAATGCAGCGGCCGCAGCCGACACACTTGTTGTGATCGATGGATGCCTTCTTGTCGGTGATGGAAATGGCGCTGTGGGCACAGATCTTGGTGCACATACCGCAGCCAACACACTTCTTCTCCCGCACGTGGGGCTTGCCGGCGTTGTGGTGCTCCATCTTACCGGCACGGCTGCCGCAGCCCATACCGATGTTCTTCAGCGCACCGCCGAAACCGGCCTGCTCGTGGCCCTTGAAATGGGTCAGGGAGATAAACACGTCGGCGTCCATCACGGCGCGGCCGATCTTGGCCTCCTTGACATACTCGCCGCCTTCCACCGGCACATAGGCCTCGTCGCTGCCCTTGATACCGTCGGCGATCACCACCTGACAACCGGTGGACAGGGGTGAAAAGCCGTTGAGGAACGCGGTGTCCAGATGATCCAAGCCATTCTTGCGGCCGCCCACATACAGGGTATTGCAGTCGGTCAGGAAGGGCTTGCCGCCGCGGTCTTTCACAAAATCAGCCACCGTCTTGGCCCAGTTGGGACGCAGGAAGGCCAGGTTACCCGGCTCACCAAAGTGCATCTTGATGGCCACAAACTTTTTTTCAAAATCGATCTCACCTGCGCCGGCCGTCTTCATCAGTCGGTACAGCTTCTGCTGCAGATTTTCATGGAAGTCGGTACGCAGATCGCCGTAATAAACCTTGGATGCCATAATGTCATCTCCTTCAGAATGTTGTTAAAGTAATTGTATCATATTGCCTTTGTTTATGCTACAATATTTTTATCGAAAATCCACACAGGGGAGGTGACGGTCATATCCGTACTGATTCATATGGTTTTGCCGGAAGAAGACGGGCGCACGGTGCGTGAGCTTCTGACAGATCGTTTTTCCGTCTCCTCCTCTCTGCGCAAAGTACTGGCCCAGCGTCCGGGCGCCCTTTTGCTCAACGAAAAGGCTGTTTTCCTTACCGCCCGCGTCCGCAGCGGTGATGTACTGACAGTGGATGTATCCGATCCGCCCGCCGAGTCCCCGATTGTTCCGGTGGACTTTCCCCTCACCGTTTTATGGGAGGATGCACATCTTCTGGCCGTGGATAAACCGGGCGGCATCACGGTTCACGGCGCAGCACTGACGGAGGAAGCCGTCACTGTGGCAGGTGCCGCCGCCCACTATCTGGGTTCTTCCGCCGTCCACGTGGTTAACCGTCTGGATCGGGGAACCACCGGCGTGATGCTCATCGCCAAAAACAGCTACATGCACGCACGGTGCATGGAACTGCTGCACACAGACCGCTTTTTCCGGGAATACCGCGCCGTCTGCGAGGGTGTCCCCTCTCCCGTCTGCGGTGTCATCGACGCCCCCATCGGCCGGGACACCGCTTCCCTGCTGCGCCGGTGCATCACACCGGAGGGGCAGCACGCCGTGACGGAGTACGAGGTGTTGGATGCCCACAACGGCCGCGCTCTGCTGCGCCTTACCCCCCACACCGGACGCACCCACCAGCTGCGCCTCCACATGGCATCCATCGGCCATCCCTTATGCGGCGACTGGCTCTACGGCACGGAGGACAAGGCGCTCATCGCCCGTCCGGCACTCCATTCCCATATTTTGCACTTTACCCATCCGCTCAGCGGTGAAGCGGTGAAAATTGTCGCACCGCTGCCGACGGACTTTTCACAATTGCTGTAAGTTTTCTTCCTGTTTTTGAGGTACTTTTTCATGATGTTTCGCATGATGACCCGCGAGGAGATCGCGCACTGGTATGACGCTGAGCTGACACGCACCTTTGTTCCCCAGGAGTGCAAGCCGCTGGCGGATATCTTCCGCCTTATGGAAGAAGGTCGATACGAGATCTGGGGACTCTATGATGAAGACACGCTTCTCGGTTACGCCTGCCTGTGGAAAAGCCCCCGGATTCCTCTGGTACTGCTGGACTATCTGGGTGTGACGGCGCAGCGGCGCAACGAGGGACTGGGCGGCAGGATGCTGCACCTTTTACAGCAGCAGGGTCGGCCGCTGGTGACGGAATCGGAACTGGAAGTGGCCGGTGACAGCGCGGAGGAAAATGCCATCCGCCGCCGGCGCATCGCTTTTTATCAGCGCTGCGGTTTTACCGCCGCTTACCCCATGGCCACCTGCGGCATGGCATGGCAGGCATTGATCCACGCACCGGGGTTGTCCGACGAGGAGATCATGGCCCAGCACCGTGCCCTCTACGGCCCCGACCGCACCGACGTGGTGGTCCCGCTGCCGCCGGGAGAGCGACCAGTACTACCCTACTGGATGAAATGAAAGAGCGCCGGAAAGGCGCTCTTTTTGCATTATAGATCCACTTTTTCGTAGTTTTGGGCCGCTTTGCGGTAAGCGAGGAACAGAGCCGCACCGTAGATGACGGCGGCGCACGCCACCAGCGGCAGCAAACGCAGTTGACCGGCAGCAGTACAGTCCTCCAGGAACGACATTCCCGGGAAATGCACCAGCGCTTCCAGGAGAATCATCGCAACGGACACGGGAACAATCGCCTTGAGGAAGGAAATGCCCACCCGGTAGGCGGTTTTATAAAAGGCGGGCAGGAAGATGCCGTTGAACAGGGCAAACAGCAGCAGCGCCGCGGCAAAAAGGGCGGCATTGGGCTCCAGACCCACGGCGTTTCCGCCCAGCGGATTGATGCGCACCGAGAGCAGCGCGAAAGGCACAGCCAACACAAGAGAGGTCAGTTCCACCAGCAGCATAAACACCACCGAAGCGCGCACAGCGTCCCGCTTGCGGATGGGCAGGAGGGCGGAATAATAGATATCCTTCTGCTCACGGCCATTGAGGAAGGAGAAAAAGAGACCCAGCATCACATAGAAAAAGACCAGCGTATAGGGATAACTGGGGATCAACAGCATGACGCCGAAGAAGGGAAAAATCAGCGTCATAGGGTGGCAGACAAGGCGAAACTGCTTATACAATAGCGCTTTCATCGTAACCCCTCCTTTCGGTGCGGACCATGATCTTCTCCAGTGTCAGTTGTTCCTCCCCCTGCCGCAGATGATCAAAGGCGGCAATGAAGGCGGACTTTCCGGCGCTGCAGAGGATCTGGCCGTCGCGGATATAAGTAATGTGGGTGGCGCACTTATCCAGATCCGAGGTAATGTGGGTGGAAAAGAGGATGCTGCGCGTGCCGTCAGCCACTACGGCGGAGAACAGCTCCGTCAAATCGTCACGGGACACCGGGTCAAGGCCGCTGGTTGGCTCATCAAGAATGAGAAGTTTGGCATCGTGGCTGAGAGCCAGCGCGATGAGGTATTTCACTTTCATACCGTCCGAGAGCTGATCGACACGCTTATTTTCGTCAAGGGAAAACAGCTTTAAATAGTGGCGGTATTTCTCCTCGTCCCACTGGGGATAGAAGCGGCGGGTCACCTCGGTGATGGTTTTGACCTTCTTTTTGGGATAGAAGTCAATGCCGCCCAGCACCACGCCGATGTTCTCCTTGATGTACTGCTCATTTTTCCGGAAATCCTTGCCAAAAAAGCGCACTTCGCCGCTGTCGGGATGCACCAGCCCCAGAATGGACTTGAGAGTGGTACTCTTACCGGCTCCGTTTCTGCCGATAAAGCCCATGACAGCGCCCTGCGGCACGGCAAAGGACACATCTTTGAGGGCAAAGGCAGGATAGGTTTTCGACAGGCCGCGGATCTCCAGACAGAGATTTTCCCCGCGGACAATGGACTGCGTTTCTTTTTTTGCTGTCATCTTGCTCCCTCCACTTTTGATATCAAAGTGATATCAAATTATCACACCCCCATAAATTTGTCAAGGTTGAAAAGCAGCGGCAGGCACGGTATAATGGAGACAAGAGGTGATGGGCCATGAAGAAAGTGATTGTGATCGGCTGCCCCGGCGGGGGAAAGAGCACCTTTGCCCGACGGCTTCAAGCGTCAAGCGGTCTGCCGCTGCATCATCTGGACACCATCTGGCACAAACCGGACCGCACCACCGTCAGCCGCGAGGTGTTTGACGAGAAACTGGGACAGCTTCTGGCACAGGAAGAATGGATCATCGACGGCAACTATAACCGCACGTTGGAGCGGCGGATGGCGGCCTGCGACACGGTGTTTTTACTGGACTACCCGGTGGCTGTGTGTCTGGAGGGCGCACAGCAGCGTGTGGGACAGCCCCACAGCGATCTGCCGTGGCTGGAGGAGACCTTTGACCCGGAGTTCCGGCAATGGATCGAAGACTTTGCCCAAACCCAGCTGCCCCGCATCTATGCGCTGCTGGCGCAGTACGGTCAGGGCCGGGAAATCGTGATTTTCCGCAGTCGGGAAGACGCGGATGCGTGGCTGCGGCTTTACGAAGCGGCCAAAGCGTGATATACTGAAAAAAACGTTTGTAAGGAGGTCCGGTATGGATCTTTGCAACAGAAATGACATACAGTCCCTGTTGGGACGGCATGGGTTCCACTTTTCCAAGGCGCTGGGACAGAACTTCCTCATTGACGGCTCGGTGCCGCTGCGGATTGCTGAGGGCTGCGGCGCCCACGAAGGCAACGGCGTGCTGGAGATCGGACCGGGCATCGGTCCACTGACGGCCCAGCTGGCGCAGCGCGCCGGAAAAGTTGTGTCTGTAGAGCTGGACCGCCGGCTCTATCCCGTGCTGGCCGAGACGATGGGCGCATACGAC
>JAZRRQ010000075.1:0-18159 GCA_045650885.1 Vescimonas sp.
AGATCCAGCACACGCTGACCCGGTGTCACATGCTTTTCCAGCGCCGTCAGGCACAGGCGGGTAGTTGCATGACTACCGGTACCAAAAGTCAAGCCGGGATTGAGGATCAGCGCAATGCGGCCGTTGGTCTTGGCGCTCTCCCATTCCGGCACCACGATGAGCCGCTCGCCGATCTCCATGGGTTTATAGAACTGTTTCCAGTTATTTTCCCAGTCGGCATCGTCCACTTGCGCCATAGTCATGAGAAGACTTCCGTAGTCGCTGCGACGGCTTTTCAGCTCAGCCAGCGCCACACGCACTTTGGCCACCGTATCCATACCCTCGTTGTCGGCGGAGACATAGAAGGTAATGCGGCAGATACCGCGCTTGGCCTCCATCAAATCTTCGTCCACGTAGTCCCAGTACTGGTGATTATTTTCCAGAAAGTCGTGGAAATCTCCCTCGTCCTCGATCACGAGGCCGGTGATGCCCAAACTCTCCACCAGATCACTGACGGGGGTAAGACCTGCAGGAGTCGTATCAATTTTCAGTTCCAGCCACTGCATATCGGTGACCTCCTATGATTTTTATCTGTGTTCGCCGCGGAAGAACAGGCCCAGTGTGCCGGAACCGGTATGGCTGCCGATGACAGGGCCGATGAACTCGGCGCGGATATCGGTCACACCGAAGCGCTCGCGCAGGAGCTTCGAGACAAACTCCACGTTATCGGGGCAGTTAGCATGGCAGATCAGTACCGTCTGATCAGCCAAGGGAGCAGTGCCGGTTTTTTCCATCTGGTTGACCAGCTCCGTCAGGGCAGCCTTGATGCCGCGGGACTTGGTGACACTTTCCAGCTTGCCCTCTTCGCTGACGCGCAGCACAGGCTTGATGTTCATCATGGTACCCACCAGGGCCGTTGCGGCACTGATGCGGCCGCCGCGCTTGAGCTGGTTAAGGTCGGCCACGGTAAACCAGTGAATATTATTCTGGATAGCACCGCGAACATACGCCGCCACCTCGTCCAGCGTCTTGCCCTTGTTCTTTTCTGCTACAGCCTCCATCACCAGACGACCCTGGCCGCGGGAAGCGGACAGAGAGTCAATAACCTCCACCTTGGCATCGGGGAACTCGACACGCAGGTCATCGGCGGCAATGCAGGCGGACTGGTACGTGGTAGACAGAGCACCAGAAAAGGCAATATACAAAATGTCCTTGCCGGAGGCCAGAACGGGAGTCATCGCATCGACAAACGATCCCACGCTGACAGCGGAAGTTTTGCAGGCAGCGCCTGCACTGAGGCGAGCGAAAAACTCCTGCGGATCCAGCTCGGAATGGTCTGGATAATTGGTGTAGTCCACGCCGTCCAGTTCGTAATGCAGAGGCACAACCACTACATTCAGTTCCTGCACTTCGGCGGCAGAGAGATCGGCGCAGCTGTCGGTCATAATGATGTATTCACGCATAAATGAAACTCCTTCAATGATAGTTGAAGTTATCATAACACTTTCTCGACAAAAAATAAAGAGAGTGTTGAAAAATTTAGAAAATCTTCAAAATTTATTTACCCACACAGAAGCGGGAGAAGATGGTTGCCACCAGATCCTCGCGAATGCTCTTGCCATTGAGTTCACCCAGAGCTTCCAGCGCCGCCTCGGCGTCAGTCAGCACCGCGTCCGGCGTCAAACCAAAAGACAGCGCCTCCCGGGCAGCACGCACGCCGGTCAGCGCGCGGCCCACCGCGTCGGCCTGACGGGCGTTGGTCAGCAGCTCACCACAGGGCGTGTCACCCAGCGGATAAAGGGACTCGATCAACGTTGTCAGCTCCGCCAAACCCGCTCCTTCTTTGGCACAGATGGGAACCACATGAGCAAAACGGCGGCGGATGGCGGCTTCATCCACGGCGCAGGGCAAATCGCTCTTATTGAGCGCCACCACCACCTGCGGCACACACTGGGCCACCGACATAGCTTCTTCATCCTCCTCGCTCAAGGGGCGGGAGGCGTCAACCACCAGCAGCGCCAACTGCGCCTGTTGGGCGGCGCGGCGGCTGCGTTCCACGCCCAGCTGCTCCACCACATCCTCGCTTTGACGGATACCTGCCGTGTCGCAAAGGCGCAGCAGCAGTCGACCCAGCGGGACTTTTTCCTCCACGGTGTCGCGAGTCGTACCCGCGATATCCGTCACGATGGCGCGGTCATAGCCCAAAAGCGCATTGAGAAGCGAGGACTTTCCGGCGTTGGGTTTGCCAAGAATGACGGCAGGCAGTCCCTGCTTCAAAATACGGCCACGATCAAACGTTGCCAAAAGAGCCTGCAGTTTCCTTTCCGCTCCCTCCAGCATTTCCACCATGGTGTCGCGCTGCAGATCCTCGATATCTTCATCCGGATAATCCACCACCGCGTAAAAGCGGGAGCTAATATCCATGAGGGAATCATAAATCTCCTCCACGCCGCGGCTGAGCGTTCCGGAGAGCTGGGCAACTGCATGGCGGGCTGCTTCGGCCGTCTCGGCATCGATCAGGTCCACCACGGATTCGGCCTGTATCAGATCCATACGCCCATTGAGAAAAGCGCGCTGGGTAAATTCTCCGCCTCTGGCCTGCCGGGCACCGGCAGCAAAAAGGCTCAGCAACACTTCCTGCAGCACCACAGGCGAGCCGTGGCAGTGAATCTCGGCACAATCTTCGCCGGTATAACTGCCCGGGCCGCGGAAAAGCACCGCCAGACCGTTGTCCACGCTCCGGCCGGACTGATCCAGCACATCGCCCAGCACCATCACACGATCAGGTCGCTGAGACATACACCGGCCGTTGGGCCGAAACACCGTATCTAAAATTTTCACCGTATCCGGTCCGGTCAGACGCAGGATTCCAATGGCGCTGGGCGCCCGTGCGGTGGCAATGGCAGCAATGGTATCACTCATGGCGGAATCCCTCCTTTTTCTTATCTTACCACATGGCGGCAACAATTGCCACACAAAAAAGACTGCCCGGAAAAGGCAGTCTTTTCCCTCTACTTCCTTTCCCCAACACACGCTTTGGCTCGCTGTCGGGGAATACGGATTGCCAAAAGAATCTCCTCTTCCGTGTCCGTCCGCTTCAGATGCGCTTCCACTCCGGCCCGGCGCATCAGTCCCAGACCACGATCCACGCTATTGAGGAAAAGGCGCACATCTTTGATGACATACATACTGCGGCCGCGGGGCGGCGTGGTGCGATTTTGCTGCAGCAGACTTTCAATATACTGTTCTGTTTGCTCCACATGATAGCCGCGGCGGGCGATTTCCTCCAAGGCGCACAGCTGCTGATGTTCATCGCTCAGCCGCAACAGCGCTCTGGCATGCCGCTCGGACAGCCCCTTTTGCCGTAAAGAACACCGCACCGGCTCGCTCAGGCGCAGCAGGCGCAGCTTATTGGCCACCGCCGGCTGAGAGCGTCCTAATTTTTCCGCCGCCTGCTCCTGCGTAAGATGGTAGGTTCCGATCAGGCAGGCAATTGCCTCTGCCTCCTCCCAATAATCCAGGTCGCGGCGCTGCAGATTTTCAATCAGTGCAAGCAGCGCCGAGTCCTCCTCCCCTACCCGTGCCACCAGGCACGGAACCTGCCGGTGACCCGCCAGGTGCGCAGCACGCAGACGCCGCTCACCTGCCACCAGCTCATATCCTTCCGCCGTGGAACGAACCGTCAGTGGCTGAAGGATTCCGTAAGTACGAATACTGGCGGCCAGCTCCCGCAGGCCATCCGGGTCAAACACGCGACGGGGCTGGCGGGGATTGGGACGAATCTCCCCAATCTCCAGCCAGCGGATGCGGCTGGACAAAAACTCCCCTTTTTGCTTGGATTTCATGGCATTCCCCTCCTTTTCCTCCAGTTTACTCCGCCGCCGGTACGGAATACGTTGGATTCTGTCGGGAAAGGAAGGTTTTGTGGCGCGGTATCTTAAAAGAACCTTAAGTTGTCACATTTCGTCGCATCTGTTATACTGGGCACACATTACATAGGGAGGTATTTTGATGCAGCTTCTCCTTTCCGGCTCTGTTCCCAGCCTTTTTCTGCAGGTTTTGCCGGTGTCGCTTCTCGTAGGCCTGCTCTTTACCTTCTTGCGCATCAGACAGCAAAAAAAGCGCGGTCTTCCCATCCGTCAGTGCCGCGAACTGCTTCTCTTTTTGTTTGTCTGCTATGTAGCAGGTCTCGTAAATCTGGTTCTGGTGCCGCCCAATTTCTGGGGCGACACCTGGTATAGGCTCTTGGTGGCCGGTTTTTCCGGCTGGACGCCGCCCCGCCTTTTTAGCGGCGACTTCCAGTTTGTGCCCACTTTCGTGCGGTATCTGACCGGTGAGCTGGCCGGCCCTCCCGGCGCATGGATCAGCACCATGCTGATCTGTAATTTCCTGATGCTGGTGCCTATGGGCGTCTTTCTTCCGGTGCTTTTCCCCGGGCTGCGCGGCCGCCGGATGTTGGTGGCTGCCGCCGTCATTCCATCGGCTATCGAGCT
This sequence comes from Vescimonas sp., assembly GCA_045650885.1. Taxonomy (GTDB): domain Bacteria; phylum Bacillota; class Clostridia; order Oscillospirales; family Oscillospiraceae; genus Vescimonas. The sequence continues at coordinate 4,473 of JAZRRQ010000075.1, forward strand.
GCTGCAGCCTGTGATCGGGCGTAGTTTCGACACCGACGACCTCATCACCAACTTTCTGGGCATTTTGGTGGGTTGGGGGTTGGTTAAACTGCTGCAGGCCATGCCGAAACCGCGTTCACCGCACTGATTTTATAAAAAAGGATCCCTCCGCCTTTGGCGGAGGGATCCTTTTCTCTTTTTAATCCACTTATCCACGCTGACGCTTGAGCTTGCGGATATCCTCGCCGATGAAGGGCAGCAGCTCATACTCTCCCTCGATGCGGGACTGGAGGGCAGCGCCGTAGCGCGAACCAATCTCGTCGGGAGTCAGGTTGGTGTTGATGATCGTCTTTTTTCCGCGAATGAGGCGGGTGTTGACCATCTGGTAGAAGGCGCTCTGGACAAAGGTGGGCAGCATCTCGGTACCCAGATCGTCCATGATCAGCAGGTCGCAGTCCAGATATCGCTCCACATCCTCGTCCGGCGCAGCTTCTTCATCGCGGCGGAACTTGACCGCCTCAAACTGAGCAAAAATATGAGAGGCCGTATCGTACACCACGCTGTGGCCGTTTTCGCTGACCACGCGGGCAATACAGGCGGACAGGAACGTCTTGCCAAGACCCGGCGCACCGAACAGCAGCAGGTTTCCGCTGCGGGGTGAAAACTGGCGGGCATAATCCTGACAGACATCAAAGTTGCGCTCGGCCACCTCGCGGGGTGCACGGCGGTAATTGCCGCGGTCTGTGGCATACCAGTTGAAATCAAAGGTCTCGAAGGTCTCACTGCCCATATTCAGGAGGCTGGAGAGCTCAGTAATCTGCTCGCGGGCGTAATATTCCTGCAGACACGCGCACACAGCGCTGCCGCGATAGCCGCTGTCGCGGCACAGCGGGCAGTGGGGTGCATCGTCCAGATAATCTTCAGCATAGCCGTAGACGACCAGAATCTCCCGACGCTCCCGCTGCAGCTCCAGGTTGCTGTCGCGGATGACGCGGATGGCCGGCATAGGGTCGGCACCGCGGCTGAGAGCAGAAGCGATGATCTTCGACATGGTGCCCTGCAGCTCCGTCTCAATCTCCGCCAGACGGGGAATGCGGGCATAAAGCACGCGGCGGCGCTCCTCCATCTGCTGGGTGCGGCGCTGTTTATCCTCTTCAAACCGAGCCAGTGCCCGGCGCATGATTTTTCCGTCGTAGGACATGTTACGTCCTCCTTACCATTTCATATACTTGTCCAGATCCGTTTTGGCAGCAGGCTTCGCTTCCGTCTTCTTCTCGTCACCACGGCGGATCTCCTGCGCCGTGTGCCAGCCCTGCTCGTCCCAGCGGCGCAGAATGCCGTTGAGATAGCGCCAGTTCAGTTCCTTTTTATAGAACACCGTCTTGTCGTAAGCCAGTGCCACAGCCTCAGCCTCAAACCCCATATCCATCCAGCTGCGGATATAGCGCTCCTCGCTCTCCACCGGGCGGCGGTTACCCAGACCCAGCACCTGCATGTACTGGCCCATCTGCTCATCCCGCAGAGCGCAGGTTTTGAGATAGGCCGCGGCGCTGTCCTGGTCAAAGAGGCCCAAGCGGACCCAATAATATCCCTCTTTTTCCACCTGGCGCATGGTGGGACGGCGGCCGGGTCCGTAGCGACGCTCGGCGCGGGTGACACAATGGTTCACCAACAGGTAAATCACATCTGCAGGTAGACCCAGATCATCATAAAGGCCGGCCAGAATCTGAAGATCGGCTGTTTTCAGCTTCTTGCCCAGCTTTTCCTCCACCTGAGGCACCAGCATTTTAAATTCAACATCACCTTGCAGCATTTCAGCGAGGTCCCCCGCGGTATATACCGGTTTCTCTTCCGGCGGGTCCAGCGGTTTACGCTCCACGGCGCCGGGAAGCAGACCCAACCGCCGCAGCTCGTCCTCCGCTGCGTCCAGACGCAGGCGACTCCAGCGCAGGCGCTGCATCAACTGCTGCGCCGTAACACCGGCGGCCAGCCGCTGCAGTTCCAGATACAAAAGGGCGGCATCTCCGTTTCCGCCGGTGATCAAACGCTCTACCGCGTCCGCTGTCAGAACGATCGTTTTCTCTTCGCCATGCAGGATATATCCGCTCACGGTGCCGCCTCCTTTCCACAGGGCATAAAAAGTCCCTTATATTTTACATGAAAACCCACTTTTCGTAAAGGGTGGTGACGACTTTTTCACAAATTTCTTCTTTTCGACGAAAAACACTTTCACGAAGAAAATTTTGTGCTATAATAAATTCTGTATTATTATATCCCGCTCCCTATATACAGACAGATACAGGAGGTCGCTATGGCAAATCGTGTAACAATGAGCATCTGCGGCGAGGAATACACTCTGGTGGCAGAGGAGAGCTCCGCCTATATGGAAAAGGTGGGCGCGCTGGTAGACAAGAAAATGTCTGAACTGATGGATACCGCCCATATGGGTCGCGGTGATGCTGCTGTTCTGGCCGCCGTGAACATCGCAGACGAACTGTTTAAGACACAGGAGAGTGCCGAAAATCTGCGCCGCCAGCTCAAGACTTATCTGGACGAGGCCGCACAGGCCAAAGCCGAGATTTCCGAGCTCAAGCGCCAGCTGTTCAAGGCACAGAATCGCAAATGAGACCTGAGATCCTTTCCCCTGCCGGTTCCTGGGAGTCCATGGTGGCGGCAGTTCAAAACGGAGCCGATGCCGTTTATCTGGGTGTCGGAACCTTTAACGCACGTCGCAGCGCCAAGAACTTCGCACCGGAAGACCTCTTGGCGGCAGTTCAATATTGCCATTTGCGCCAAACCAAGGTATATATGACCCTTAACACCCTATTGAGTGATCGCGAACTGGACGAGGCCGCAGATCTGCTGCGCCTTGCCAGCCGCTGCGGTGTAGACGCCGTCATCGCACAGGATTGGGGCGTTTTCACACTGGCGCAGGAAGTAGCGCCGGATCTGCCGGTACACGCCAGCACCCAGATGAGTTTGATGAGTCTGGGCGGAGCGCAGAGGGCCGCAGATTTGGGCATGGAACGAGTGGTTTTGGCCCGCGAACTGTCCGCCGATGAGATTGCAGAAATCTGCGCCGGCTGCAGCGCCGAAGTGGAAACCTTTGCCCACGGCGCTCTGTGCATGTGCTATTCCGGCCAGTGTGCCATGAGCGCGCTGATTGGTGGACGAAGCGGCAACCGCGGCCGCTGCGCCCAGCCTTGCCGCCTGCCCTATGGCGTGAATGCGGCAGCAAAAAACACCTATCCTCTCAGTTTGAAGGACTCCAACCTCTCTGCCTATTTGCAGGAGATGGGCGATATGGGTGTGGCCTGTCTGAAACTGGAAGGCCGCATGAAGCGCCCGGAATATGTGGCGGTGATTACCTCCATCTATCGCCGGCTGTTGGACGAAGGCCGCAAGCCCACCCGCCAGGAACAGCAGCAGCTCTACGACGCCTTTTCCCGCAGCGGCTTTACCGACTGGTATTACCAGGGAAAAAAGGGCAAGGGTATGTTCGGCACACGTCCGGAAAACACACCAGAGCCAAAAGAGCTGTTCGCTGAGGCTAAGGCTGCTTACGAAAAGGAAGACATGCGGCGCGTGGAAGTATCCATGCATTGCCGCGTTTTGAACGATCAGCCCATTACGCTGACCGCCGAAGCCTGCGGCCGGAAGGCTACAGCCCAAGGCCCTGTTCCCGAGATTGGACGCAGCCGCGCGCTGACGGCGGAGGAACTGAAGAGCCGTCTGGCCAAAACCGGCGGCACTGTGTTTACCGCTACAGAAATTACCGTAGAGCTGGATGAAGGTCTGATGCTCAGCGCCGGTGCCATCAACGCACTGCGCCGCGATGCCCTGAGCGCGCTGACAGAGCTTCTGGAAAATGCATTGACCGACCGTCGCCGCCAGCTGGACGCTGCGCCCATGCCCGAAGCAGAGGAGCAAATCCAGCCCACGACCTTTACCTGCTCTATCGCCAAACCGGAACAACTGACGGATGCCCTGATCGATTGCCGACCCGAATGGGTCTACCTCCCTCTGGAACTGCTGGAGCGCGTGGATCTGGCGCGCTATGCAGGCCGCACCCAATTCTGCGCTGTTCTGCCCCGTGTGTTCCGCACGGCAGATGAAGCCAAGTTCCGCCGCATATTGGCGTCCACCCCCCACCTGAGCGCTGTGGCCGTAAACAATCTGGGCCACTTACCCATCGTGGAGGGACTGGAACTGGAGATCCGCGGTGACATCGGCATGAATGTCTTCAACTCCCGGGCGCTGCTGTTTTTGCAGCGGCAAGGCCTGTCCAGCGCCACAGCATCTTTCGAACTGCGCCACCAGCAGCTTCGCGGCCTGCGCAAATATCTCCCCTGTGAGGCCATCGTCTACGGCAGACTCCCTCTGATGGTGATGGAAAACTGTGTCATCTCCAACAATGTGGGCTGCAATTGCCAAAACGACAACTACCTTTCTGACCGCACCGGCGCCCGCTTCCCCCTGATGAGCGTATACGGGTGCCGCAACGAAATCGAGAACAGCAAGACACTGTTTCTGGCCGACAAGCCGGAGTATCTCTCCGCCGGTCTGCGCTGGGCGCGGTTACGTTTTACCACAGAATCTCCGGAGGAATGTGTGACGGTGTTCCGCCGCTACCTGCAGCAGAACGATTATACGCCGGATGACTACACACGCGGCCTTTTCTACCGCGGCGTGGAGTAATTCCGCGATTACAAACCGGATATTGTCGTGATATTATTACAAATAGTTTTCAAACCAAAGGACTGATAGCATGGAACTGAAAATCAAAGCGCTGGATCCGCGCATTGGCAAGGAGATCCCCGCGCCCCACTACGCCACGGCCGGCGCCGCCGCTATGGACATTTGCGCCTGCCTTGATGCGCCTGTAACCATTCCCGCCGGCGAGCGGGCGGTGATTCCCACCGGCATTGCCATTGCGCTGCCCTCCAAAGACTATGTGGTGCTGATGTTTATCCGCAGCGGCCTGGGCATCAAGAAAGGCATCTGCCTCTCTAACGGTGTGGGGGTTATCGACAGCGACTATCGCGGTGAGCTGCGGGTGGGCTTGAGCAACCGCTCCCACGAGGATTACACCATTATGCCCGGCGACCGCATCAGCCAGCTGATGGTGGTGCCTGTCATGTGCCCCACCCCCGTGTTCGTGGACGAGCTGGATGAGACGGTTCGCGGCGAAGGCGGCCTCGGCTCCACAGGACGGTGAGCGCTATGGCAAAGATTGTACTGGCCTCCGGTTCCCCCCGGCGGCAGGAGCTTTTACAGCGGATCGGCATCACGGACTTCACCGTGCGGGTACCGGAAGCCGACGAATCTTATGATCCGGCCATGTCGCCGGAGGAGATCGTCTGCCACATCAGCCGCAAGAAATCCATGGCTTTAGCGTCCGGTGAAGATGAAATTGTCATCACCGCCGACACCATGGTGTTTCTTGACGACAAGCGGCTGGGCAAGCCCAAGGATGCCGATGATGCGCTGCAAATGCTGACAACCCTGTCCGGCCGACACCACACCGTATGTACCGGCATAACGGTGAGACAGGGCGAGAAGATCCTCACCCGCGCCGCGGCCACCCACGTCTATTTCCGCAGCGCCAGCGAAACCGAGCTGCGCGCCTACATCCGCGGCGGCGAGCCCATGGATAAGGCTGGTAGTTACGGTGTGCAGGGACAGGGTTCTCTGCTGGTAGAGCGCATTGATGGCGACTTTTTCAATGTCATGGGCCTTCCCGTTGTTCTTTTAAGCCAGATGCTGCAGCAGTTTGGCATTGACCTTTTAAGCTGAGGAGCTTACATGAGAAACTTTTTTACCAAAAACGGAATGATCCTTCTGACCACGCTTACCGTGCTTGCCGTGGTGCTGTGCATTGTCTCTGCCGCCTCCAGCGGTACGGGCTTTGTTCACAATGCTCTGGGCGTGATTGCCTCCCCCTTCCGGGCAGTAGGCGGCGCGGTCAGCAGCTGGGCAAACAACGTAGGGGACTACTTTGATTCGCTGGAAGAACTGCAGCAGGACAACGCCGAGCTGCGCCGACAGGTTGCCGAGCTGGAGCGCCAGCTGCGCCAGGCCAAAGAGGACAGCGAAGAGAATGCGCGCCTGCGCGCGCTGCTGAATCTGCACCAGCAGCGGCAGGATTTTGTCTTTGAGCCCGCTGACATCGTAGGACGCGGCAGCTCCAACTGGTCCTCCACGTTGACGCTGAATAAGGGAACCAACAACGGCATCGCCGTAGGTGACTGCGTAGTAAACGAGGAAGGCTTTTTGGTGGGTGTGATAACGGATTCCGGACTGAACTGGAGCACCGTAACCACGCTGGTGGATACCAGCTCCGAACTGGGCGCACGGGTTTTCCGTACCGGAGAGGCCGCCGTGGCGCAGGGCGATCTGGCGCTGATGAGCCAGAACTTGCTGCGCCTTTCTTATCTGGAGGATGAGTCCAGCCTGATAAATGGCGACTTGATCGTCACTTCCGGTCTCGGTGGGTTCTATCCCTCAGATCTGGTGATCGGCGCCGTCAAGGATATCCGCACCGACGACACCGGCCTGAGCCGCTACGCCATCCTCACTCCGCAAGTGGATCTGTCGCTGCTCAGACAGGTTTTTGTCATCACCGACTTCCAGATTGTGGACTGAGGTAAGCCATATGACACAGCGGGATATTTTCTATAAGTGGCTGTTTTATGCCCTGCTTGCTTTGGCATGGATGGCCGTGCAGCAAATGCTGCTCAATTCTCTGGATTTCTGGGGCGGCGTTCATCCCTTTGTGCTGCCGCTGATCCCGGTCATGGTAGCGATTCTGGAAAAGCGGCACGAGAGCGCTTTTTTCGCCCTCGCCGCCGGACTTGTTTGCGATCTGCTGATGCCGGGCGCCATACCCTGTTTTTATGCGCTGACTTTCCTTCTTATCGCGCTGCTATCCGGCCTGATCGCAGGCCGGGTGATCATGCCCAGCCATTTGTGCGCCTTCGTGTGCGCAATTCCCGGCATTGCACTCATTAATCTTTTGCAAGGGCTGTTTCTTCTCCCGGCATCCACCATCTCCACAGCCGATATTTTGTGGCTGAGTGGTCGGGAGCTGTTGCTGACCCTGCCGTTCACCCCGTTATTTTTTCTTACATTTCGCAAAATTTGGAAACTGATCCACAACGAATAACCCCACGAAAGGAGGCGCTTTGTGAAAGCACCTCATCCCCTCAAGCGCCGCCTGGCAGTCATAGCTGCTCTTTTAGGCATGATTTTGCTGCTGTTTTCCTTTGTCCTTTACGATACACAGGTGATCCACGGCAGCGAATACAAGGCGCAGTCTATGGCCAGCAACGCCACCAGTCAGGTGGTGGAGGCCTCCCGTGGCCTTATTACCGACCGAAACGGTAAAGTGCTGGTATCCAACCGACTGACCTATACGCTGATTTTCAGCGAAGATCCCTTTAAAAATAACGCAGAACTCAACAGTGCCATCTGGCGGCTGTTGGAGCTGCTGCAAGTCAATGATGTCTCTTGGCGCGATACGCTGCCCGTCTCCCGGTCTACCCCCTACACCATGACCACCGGGGAATTTGACGAGCGGTTTGTTCTCTTTGCGCAAAACGAAGAACTGCCCGGCAGTGAGGCAGAAGTTTTTTCCCTGAACCTGACTGCAGATGCGTTGATGGAGCATCTGGCAGCACTTTTCGGTCTGGATGACAGCTATACCCGGGAACAGGCCCGCCTGATTGCCGGTGTACGTTACGAATTGGCCGTGGCCAACCTTCTGGGCGGCGACTATGTAGTGGCCGATGACATCTCTGTCGAGCTGATCAGTCAGGTGGTTGACGGCCACTTTGCCGGTGTCAAAACCGGCACCTCTTCCGTCCGCGTATACAACACGCCCTACGCTGCCCACATTTTGGGGCGTATTGGCCCTATTTATCACGAGGAGTGGATCGGCGACGAGGAAAACGGCATCGTTGGTTATCGCGATCTGGATTATTCCATGAACGCTCTGGTGGGCAAAGATGGCGTTGAAAAAGCTTTTGAGCAATATCTCCACGGCACCGATGGCGTCAAACTGGTAACTACCAGCAGCGACGGCAAAATTACCGGCGAGTTCTACTTATCCGAGCCGCAGCCCGGCAACACTGTGGCGCTGACGCTGGATATCGACTTGCAGGCGGCAACCGAAGACTCTTTGGCACAGGTTATCGGCGCGATGGAACGTACAGACGGCCGCACCCGCGGCGGCGCTGCCGTAGTCATCGGTGTAGGCAGCGGCGAAGTGCTGGCAATGGCCTCTTACCCCACGTATGACCTGTCTCGCTTTGACGAACTGTACGATCAGCTGGTCAGCGACACACAGGGCGCTCCCCTTTTTAATCGCGCCACAGACGGCACATACGCGCCCGGCTCCACTTTTAAGCCTGTTACGGCGGTAGCCGCGCTGGAGAGCGGAATCATCACCCCCTACACCAATATCCTCGACCGCGGTATCTACGACTATTATTCCAGCCCCCAGCCTATGTGCTGGATCTTCTCCCAGTGGAACACCACCCACGGCTTTGTGGATGTAACAGAATCTATCACCGTTTCGTGCAACTACTTCTTCTATGAGGTGGGTCGCCTGACCGGTATTGATATCTTGTCCTCCTACGCACAGCAGTTCGGATTTGGTCGGTCCACCGGCATCGAAATCGGCGATGCCGCCGGCGCTCTGGCCAGTCCGGAATATGCAGAGGAAAACGATCTGGAATGGACTGACGGACAAACTCTGACCGCCGCCATCGGACAGAGCTATAACCTTTTCACCCCGTTGCAGCTGGCTAACTATACCGCCACACTGGCAGGTAACGGCGAACACTATCAGGCGCACCTGTTGAAGAACGTAAAGTCTTACAACAACTCTTCCCTTATCTATGCCTATGACAACGAGCCGCTGAACACCGTGAAGATGAGTCAGAGCACCCGCAACGCCGTTTTGCAGGGTATGTATGATTTGACCACCAGCAGCCTGTACTATGAGTTCCAGAGCTGCATCGTTTCCGCCGGTGCCAAGACCGGTACCGCAGAAGTAGGCGGTGGCGATGTTAACGGCGTTTTTATCGCCTTTGCACCTTATGATAATCCCCAGATCGCCGTAGCCGTGGCTATCGAAAAAGCCGAAGCCGGTGCTGATCTGGCTCCTGTTGCCGTGGATATTCTCAACGCCTATTTCTCCCGTGACGAGATCGGCACCGTGATCCTCGGCGAAAACACTCTGATCCAATAACAGCAAGGAGAGAACCCCCCATGTCCGAGCGCTATGTCTTCGACCCCCGCGACACACGCTATAAATCCCCCTTCGGCGCCGTCACCTGCGGCGAAAAAGTCCGCTTTACGCTGCGCCCTCTGGCCAAAGAGCAGTTTATCTCCTGCACTCTGCTGGCCTGGCAGGAGTTTGGCTTCTTCAATCAGGAGATCGAACTCGATGCCCCCGGCGAAGGTCTTTTTACCGGCACCTTTACCGCCCCCGCCGAGCCGGATCTTATTTGGTATGGTTTCCGCTTCACCCGCGCTGACGGTCAGCGCGTATGGCTGGGCAAAAACGGCTACGGCTCCCAGCAGGCAATGCTTAGCTGGCAGCTGACGGTTTATGACGGCAAATCCACCACACCGGAATGGTTCGGCAGCGGCATGACTTACCAAATTTTTCCAGATCGCTTCTGCCGCCTGACGGTGCCTGATGTTACCGGCATGGTGGGAGATCGCGTGGTTCATCAGAATTGGGATGAGCCCATGGTACATCGCCCCAACGAAAAGGGCGAGATCCTCAACAACGACTATTTTGGCGGCAGTTTGCAGGGTATTTGCTCTAAGCTGGACTATCTGCAGAGCCTGTCGGTCACCACGCTGTATCTGTGCCCCATTTTTGAGGCCGCCAGCAACCACCGCTACAACACCGCCGACTATATGCGCATTGACCCCATGTTGGGTACGGAAGAAGATTTCCGCCAACTCTGCCAGGAGGCTGCAAAGCGCGGCATCCGCATTATGCTTGACGGCGTCTTCAACCACACCGGCAACAATAGCCGCTATTTCAATGCAGAGGGATTCTATCCCGAGCTGGGCGCTGCCCAGAGCAAGGATTCTCCTTATTATAATTGGTTCAACTTTACCCATTGGCCCAATCAGTATGATTCCTGGTGGGGCATTCACACGCTGCCTGCTGTCAACGAAAACCACCCTGACTACCGCGAGTTTATTATCACCGGCAAGGACAGTGTGGTGCGTCACTGGCTGCGCGCCGGCGCTTCCGGTTGGCGTCTGGACGTGGCGGACGAGCTGCCCGATGACTTTATTGCCGATATCCGCCGCGTCATGGAAGAAGAAAACGCCGACAGCTTCCTGCTGGGTGAAGTTTGGGAGGATGGCACCAACAAAATCTCCTACTCCCGCCGCCGCCGCTATCTGCTGGGCAGCGAGACCCACGGACTGATGAACTACCCCTTCCGCACAGCTGCCCTGGCCTGGCTCACCGGCGGAGATGCTGCCGCCTTCCGCGAGACGATGGAAACCATTCGGGAGAACTATCCGCCCCAGGCCTTCTATTCCTCACTGAATATTTTGGGTACGCACGATACCCCGCGCATTTTGACCTTACTGGGCGTAGGGAGCGACACTACCCCCGCCACCAAGGATGCCCGCGCCGTATATCGGCTGAGTCCGCAGGAGTATCATCGCGGTATGGCCCGCCTGAAACTGGCCGCCATGCTGGCCTTCTCCTTCCCCGGCTCCCCCACCGTTTTTTATGGCGATGAGGTTGGTATGCAGGGCTTCGAGGATCCTCTCAACCGCGGAACCTATCCCTGGGGCAGAGAAAACCACGAACTGCTGGAGTTCTATCGTACGCTGGGTGCGCTGCGCAAATCCCGCCCTTCCCTGCAGCAGGGTGATATTACCTACCTCTATGCCAAGGATGGCGGACTGGTATTCCGCCGCACACTGGATGGCGAAACCACCGTTACCGCCCTTAATGCGGGCAGCGAACCGCTGGAGCTGACCATCGCCTGGGATGCTCCTTCCGCCACAGACACCGTTACCGGACAAAGATACTGCGTGCGAGATGGTCTGCTGCACCTGTACCTGCCTGCCGAAGGCGGTAAGATCCTGATTTGACCCATTGATGAGGACAATGTTTCACGTGAAACATTGTCCTTTTCTTTTTTACCCCACGTTTCACGTGAAACATGGGGATTTTCAAATTTTTTGGTTGAAACCTGCTTTCTTTGTGTTATACTTATTTTGTTATACTATTGACTATAGAAAGCGAGTGGGCTATTCGTGGCAAAAATCGTTGCAATTGTAAATCAAAAGGGCGGTGTAGGAAAAACCACCACCTGTGTCAACCTCACTTCCGCCTTAAAGCTGGCCGGCAAACGGGTTCTGATGTGTGACTTTGACCCTCAGGCCAACGCCACCAGCGGTATGGGCGTGGACAAATCCCTTTCCAACGGCGTGTACGATGTGCTGATTAACGGCAAAGATGTGCGCCGCGCCATTGTCACCACCCCTTACGGCGATGTGCTGCCCAGCAGCAAAGCCCTGGCTGGCGCCGGCATCGAGATGATCGCCATGGATGACCGCCAGTTTCTGCTGAAGAAAGCGCTGGACGAGGTGCGCGATGACTACGATTTCATTCTCATCGACTGTCCTCCTTCTTTGGAGCTTCTGACGCTCAACGGTTTGTGTGCAGCCGACACGCTACTTGTCCCTCTGCAGGGCGAATACTTCGCATTGGAAGGTCTCAGCGACCTGATGAACACCGTCCGCATCGTAAAGCGCGGAATGAATCCCAAGTTGGACATCGAAGGCGTTTTGCTGACCATGTTTGATGGCCGCACCAATCTGGCCATTCAGGTGGCTCAGGAAGTCAAGCGCTTCTTCCCCGGCAAAGTTTACGCCACCGTTATCCCCCGCAACATTCGCCTTTCCGAGGCCCCCAGCCACGGAAAGCCCATCACCGCCTATGACCGCGGCTGCCGCGGCTCCGAGGCGTACATACAGTTGGCGCAGGAGTTCCTGCGCAAGAATCCCTGAAAGGAGCATTTTGTATGGCAAGCACCCCAAAAGGCCTCGGCAAAGGCCTGGCCGCACTGCTGGGCGACGACGTCATGAGCTCCCAGGAGGAAAAGAGCAATCTGTATCTGCCCATTTCCCAGGTGGAGAGCTGTTCTTCACAGCCCAGAAAACAATTTGATCCCGACGCTCTGGCTGATCTGGCCGACTCCATCCGCGAGCACGGCATCATTCAGCCCCTGACTGTCCGCAAGCTGCAGTCGGGCTACTATCAGATCATTGCCGGCGAACGCCGCTGGCGTGCCGCCCGCATGGCCGGTCTGACCCAGGTCCCCGCCATTGTCATCGAAGCTGATGACCGCAAGGCCATGGAACTGGCCATGATCGAAAACCTGCAGCGCGAAGACCTGAATCCTATCGAAGAAGCAGAAGGTTATCAGGTACTGATGGACACCTACAACATGACCCAGGAAGAGGCCGCCGGCCGCGTGGGAAAATCCCGCAGTACCGTGGCCAACGCCCTGCGCCTTTTGAAGCTGTGCCCCCCTGTCCGCGCCATGGTGGAAGACGGACGCCTCTCCGGTGGCCACGCCCGCACCCTCCTCCCCCTCTCCCCCGAACTGCAGGAAACCGCGGCGGCCGCCATTCTTAAAAACGATCTCTCTGTCCGCCAGACAGAACTGCTGGTCAAGAAACTGACCTCCGAGAAGAAACCCGAGCCCACCAAGAGCGGCATCACCGTCAACTACGCAGAAGAAGCCGCCCGGGAGCTGGGCAGCAGCCTCGGCCGCGGCTGCCGCATTGTAACCGGCCGCAAAAAGGGCCGCATCGAGCTGGAATACTACAGTATGGACGACCTCAACGATCTGTTGGATGCTCTCCATACCCTGAAAAAGAAATAATTGTTTCACGTGAAACATCACACCATATAACATTATAAAGGAGTTATCTATCATGCTTGATATTCGTTTTGTCCGCGAAAACCCTGAAATCGTCAAGGAAAACATCCGCAAAAAGTTCCAGAACGCCAAGCTGCCCCTGGTGGACGAGGCCATTGCTCTGGACGCCGAAAAGCGCGCCGCCGAATCCGAAGCCAACGAACTGCGCGCCAGCCGCAACGCCCTGTCCAAGCAGATCGGTATGCTGATGGGTCAGGCCAAGAAGGATCCCAGCAAGCTGGCCGAGGCCGAGGCCGTCAAAGCACAGGTGAAGGCCAACGCCGACCGTCTGGCTCAGCTGGAGGAGATGGAGGGCAAGCTGGCCGAGCAGCTCTCCCAGATCATGAAGGTCATCCCTCAGATCATTGATCCCTCCGTGCCCATCGGTCCCGATGACAGCCACAACGTGGAAGTCGAGCGCTTTGGCGAGTGTAAGGTTCCCTCCTTCCCCATCCCCTACCACACCGAGATCATGGAGTCCTTCGACGGCATTGATCTGGAAGCTGCCGGCCGCGTCTCCGGCTCCGGCTTTTACTATCTGCTGGGTGATATCGCCCGCCTGCACGAGGCCGTTCTGGCCTATGGCCGCGATTTCATGATCGATAAGGGCTTTACCTACTGCATCCCCCCCTTCATGATCCACGGCAACGTGGTGGAGGGCGTTATGTCCCAGACCGATATGGACGGCATGATGTACAAGATCGAAGGCGAGGACCTGTACCTGATCGGTA
>JAZRRQ010000076.1:0-6976 GCA_045650885.1 Vescimonas sp.
GAGCAGATGGAGGCATAAGCATATGAACCTGAAGAAGTACCTGGACGTTTCCCCGGAAGTGCAGAAGGCCCTGGATGAAGGCCGTCCTGTGGTGGCGCTGGAGTCCACCATCATCTCCCACGGCATGCCCTATCCCCAGAATGTGGAGACCGCTGTGAACGTGGAGAGGATCATCCGTGAGAACGGTGCTGTGCCCGCCACCATCGCCATCATCGGCGGCCGTCTGAAGGCCGGTCTGAGCCGCGAGGAGATCGACTATCTGGGCCGCGAAGGTCTGTCTGTGACCAAGGCTTCCCGCCGCGATCTGCCTGTGCTGGTTGCCAAGGGTGTGGACGGTGCCACCACCGTTGCCACCACCATGATGATTGCCGCTATGGCCGGTATCAGCGTGTTCGCTACCGGCGGCATCGGCGGCGTGCATCGCGGCGCTGAGGTGACCATGGATATCTCCGCCGACCTGGAAGAGCTGGCTGAGACTCCCGTGATGGTGGTTTGCGCCGGTGCCAAGTCCATTCTGGATCTGGGTCTGACGCTGGAGTATCTGGAGACCAAGGGCGTCACCGTGCTGGGCTACGGCACCGAGGAGCTGCCCGCCTTCTACACCCGCAAGAGCGGCTTCGGCGTGGACTATCGGATGGACAGCGCCGCCGAGATCGCCAAGGCTTTCTATGTCAAGCGTGCTCTGGGCCTGCGCGGCGGTATGCTGGTGACCAACCCCATCCCCGAGGAGTATTCCATGGACGCCGATCTGATCAACGGCGCCATCGCCAAGGCTGTGGCCGAGGCTGAGGAGAAGGGCATCCACGGTAAGGACACCACGCCCTTCCTGCTGGCCAAGATCAAGGAGATCACCGGCGGCAGCTCTCTGGATTCCAACATCCAGCTGGTGTTCAACAACGCCCGTCTGGCCGCTGCCACTGCCTGCGAGCTCTCTGAGCTGAACAAGTAATGTGGCCCGCCCATATTCTGGCGGTGTATATAGTGGCTGTCAATCTGGCGACCTTTGCGGTGTACGGGATTGACAAGTACTGCGCCAAAAAAGGAATGCGCCGCGTTCCGGAGAAGACCCTGTTTTCGCTGGCTCTCATGGGGGGCAGTTTGGGTGCGTTTCTGGGCATGCGCACGTTCCGCCACAAGACGCGCCACTGGTATTTCGTTTGGGGAATCCCCGCCATCATGGCGGCGCAGATCGTGCTGGCTGTATGGCTGATGACGCAAAAGTGAATACGCAGCGTAATATTGTTGAAAATTATTGCAGAATGAAAAAAACCGCACCCCATACGGGGTGCGGTTTTGCGCTGTTGGGGATGAGCGATTCTTGTTGATTCAGCGGTGTGTTGTGATATAATACCGTTGGTAGGCCGAAGAGGTAAGCAGGCTTGCCTAACGACAGATAAAGAGGCGGTACCATGGAAAGACTATTTGACTGTGCGGTGGATATCGGAGAGCAGATGCTTACCTCCGGTGCAGAGGTGCACCGGGTGGAGGAGAGTATCCAGCTGATGTGTCAGGCGTTTGGTGCAAAAAGGGTGGATGCTTTTGTGATCACCACCAGCATGGTGGTGACCATCTATATGGATCACGGCGAATCCTGTACCCAGACAAGGAGAATCCATGCAGTTGAGACGGATTACGAAAAACTGCACCGGCTCAATCAACTGTCCCGCAGGATTTGCGCTCAGCCTATGACGGAGCAGGAGATCCGGGCGGAGCTGGATGCGGCGGTATCGTGCAAAAAATATCCGGTTTGGATGGAGTGTCTGTTTTGCGCGGTGATTGCCGGTTCGTTCACGCGCTTTTTTGGCGGAACGATTACGGAAATGTTTTTGTCTCTTCTGACGGGCGCTGTGGTGTGGACATGCACCAGATTTTCAGATAGAACACTGCCCAACAAGGCGTTTTCCAAGTTTTTTTCCGCTGTGATCGCGTCCTTTCTGGCCTTTTTGTACGTGCGCATGGGCTGGGTGAGTGATGTGGACAAGATCATTATCGGCAATATCATGACGCTGATCCCGGGAATCGGCTTGACCAATGCGTTGAGAGATCTTTTCACGGGTGATGGGATTGCAGGTATCCTGCGCTGCATAGAAGCGGCGCTGACCGCACTGGCCATTGCTGCCGGATACTTTCTGGTGGCTGTTCTGGGAGGGTTCGCGGTATGACGTATGAAGAAATGATACAGATCCTCACGGGTTTTTGGGGTACGCTGGGTTTTGCGGTGCTGTTCAACATCAAGGGAAAGCGCATGGTCGCCGTTTCGGTGGGTGGCCTCGTTTCGTGGATGCTGTTTTGCATACTGAATCACTTCATTGAAAGTGAGGCTGTGAACTATTTCCTGGTGGCTCTGATGATGTCCTTCTATGCTGAAGTGATGGCACGTGTTATGAAAACACCGACCACTACATTTTTGACCACAACGCTGGTCCCGTTGATCCCGGGTGGTTCGCTGTACTATACAATGGCATACGCTTTCTCCGGTAATCTGGAGAGTTTTGTGCAAAAAGCCATCGACACTTTGCAGCTGGCTTCCGCGCTGGCACTGGGTATCATCGTTTCGACGATGGTGACCAAGGTGATCTGCGGGACGCGGATCGGGAGAAGATCTGCGAAGAACTGAAGAGAAATAAGAAACCCGCTCCCCAACGGGGAGCGGTTTTGCTGTTAATCCACGGATTTCATGGACTCCACCATATTGATACGCTTGAGGCGGAAGTGCATGATAAAGTTGACGAAGAAGGAGAAGGCGAAGGTCAGTACCGCTGCCATCACGAAGCTGGGCCAATAGATATGGCGGCCGAACATGATGCTGTCCACCTCTGCGGCGGAGACCACGAATCGCGTCAGCGCAATGCCCAGGCCCAGACCGATGCCGGTGCCCAAAATGGTGAGGAGAATATTTTCCCGGTAGATATAGGCCGATACCTCGCCGTCATAGAAGCCCAGTACTTTCAGCGTGGCGATCTCGCGCGTGCGCTCGGTGATGTTGATGTTGGACAGGTTATACTGCACCACAAAGGCCAGCAGGCCTGCAGAGATGATGATCAGCGCCACCACGTAGCCCAGATTATCGGTGATGCCGGTGAACTGCTCCAGCACATCCAGCACGGCGGATACCATCTGCACATCGGTGTTGGCCAGAAGCTCTTCCTTGAACTGCTGCATCCGCGCAACGTCGCTCAGGTGGAGGATGACGCTGTTATACTCCGGCGCAGTGCCGAAGACGGCGCGGTAATAATCCTCGGACAGATAGAGGAAGTGGTCGGCATAGTTTTCGGCAATGCCGGTAATGGTCATTTCATAGGAGCGGTGAGAACTGTCGCGGATGGTGATGGTGCTGCCTACCTCCAGATCCAGGAGGATGGCCAGCTTCTCCGTTACCACGGCACCTTCTGCCTGGGGCAGGATCTCCCGGGTGGTTTCCCGATCTTGCAGGTGGATATAGTCGGTTAGGCGCTGATAGTCCTGCGAGACGGTGATATACACCTCAAAATCCTTCTCCTCGCCCACGGCGTGGAGAGTCTGGCGTGCCTGAGGCATCCAGTCAGCCACCAGCTGGTGGCTGTCGAGATAATCGTAGATGGCTTGACGCTCGTCATCTGTCTCCACGCTGAAACCGGCCAGAAGGTCGTAGTGGAACACGTTTTCAAACTGGCAGCGGACGATGTCGTCGATGGCGTCCTGCAGTCCGTAGCCGGTGAGTACCAGCGCGGCGCAGCCGGCGATGCCGAAGAGGGTCATGCACACCCGCTTGCCGTAACGGAAGAGATTGCGGGCCGTCACCTTATAGCTGAAGGACATGCGGCGCCACAGGGGGCGGATGTGTTCCAGCGGGATGCGCTTGCCGGCGGCAGGGGCTTTGGGCCGCATGATGGTGGCCGGTGCCTGACGCAGCACGCCGCGGCAGACAAAGTAGGTCACCAGTCCCACGCACAGCAGTGCCACAGCGGCGCAGCCAACGGCAATACCGACATGGAAGGGCGTGGTGGGGGCAGGCAGGTCGTACATGATGCAGTAGGCGGTGATGATGACGGTGGGGAAGATCTGAAAACCAACCGCAAGGCCGATGATGCAGCCGAACGCCGTGGCACTGAGGGAATAGATCATGTACTTGCGGCGGATGCGGCTGTCGCTGTAGCCAAGGGCCTTGAAGGTGCCGATTTCGGTGCGGTGCTCCTCCACCATGCGGGCCAGCGTGGTCATGCAAACCAGTGTGGCCACTGCCAGGAAGAACACGGGGAACACAGCGGAGATGTTGTCCATGCGGTCGGCATCGTCACTGAACTCGGCAAAACCGGGCTGCGCCTCGGCGCGATCGTAGATATACCATTCGGCCGGTTCCAGATCAGCCAGTGTACGCTGGGCGTCGCTCAGCTTGCGCTCGGCCCGGGCCAGATCCAGTTCGCCCTCGGCGATCTTTTGGTGTGCGTCGGCGGCTTCGCGCAGGAACTCTGCCTCGCCCTCGGCCAATTCCGCTTCGCCCTTTTCCAGCTCGTCGCGGGCATCGTCCAGCTGCTGCTGGCCGGAAGATTCGGCCTGATCGAGCTGCTGCTGGCCTTCGTCCAGCTGGGTCTTGGCGTCGTCCAGCTGCGCTTTGAACTGCTGCAACTGCTGCGCTGTTTCGTCCAGCTGTGCTTTGGCGGCCTCAATCTGGGCGCGGCCTTCGCGGATCTGCGTCTTGGCGGCGGTGAAGTATTCGCTCAACGCCGCGTGGGCGGCAGCCACGCGCTCCGGCGTGGCGGTGGAATAGGGCTCGCCATCATACATCATGTCACCAAAGCCCATAGAGTTGCCGTTTTCATCAGGGAAACGGTTCATATCCGGAGTAATGGCGTTGGCGTTATACTGCAGCGCTGCCCAACCGGCGGGGGAGGAGGTATCCAGCAACTCCATCATTTGCAGACGGATGTGGAGGGTGTTGTAGCTCAGCTCCAAAAGCGGGAGCTGCTGCTCGGTCTGGGACAGTTCCTTTTCGCCCTGCTCCAGCTCTGCGCGGCCGGCCTGGTACTGAGCGTAATAATCTTCGTACTGCGCCAGACCCGCCTCATAGGCCTCGCGGGAAGAGGCGAGCTGCTGGCGGCCGTCGGCGATCTCATCACGCAGGGTATTTTCGCCCTTTTCCAGCTCCTTGCGGCCGTCTTGCAGTTCCTTACGGGCATCTTCAATGGCCTTCTGGGCGTCGAGGAGCTGCTGCTTGGCCTCATCGAGCTCCTTGCGGCCGTCGGCAAGCTGCTGCTCACCGTCGGCGATCTGGTCGGTCAGATAGGCCTGCATTTCCTCCAGTCGGGGCTGCGCGCGATCCTGAGCAACTTGCTCCAGCGCCTGACGCAGTGGTTCAAGGGAGGGAAGATACCCCTCGTCGTAGCAGGCGAAGGCTCTGGCCGGGGCATACGTGATGGACAGTTGGGTGTAGAAGTCGGTTTTGAAGTTATTTTCAGGGACATAGATCCATGCGTCCAGCGAGCCGTCACCGATGGTGGTGGCGCCGCGCTTGGTCATGTCGATATAAAGGGGGGAGTTGGCCACACCCACCACGGTAAACTCAGTATTTTCCAGCGTGTCGGACAGGGAATCGCCCTCTTTGGCGGCGCGCAGGGTCAACGTATCACCCACACGAAAGCCAAACTCATCCCGAATGTTCTGGTCGACAACACACTCGTTGTCATATTTGGGCGCACGGCCTTCTACCATGCACAGCTGGTTGAGATAAGCTTCATTGCCGTGCCAGGGATGGTCCGGCAGGGAGATGACATGGGTGAGGAAATTATCCGGCGAGATGGTCAGACAGTCTACAAAGTAACTGCCTACCGCCTGCTCTACACCGTCGATGGCGCGGACGGCTTCCAGATCTGCTTCGGTGAAGCCCAGCGTGGAGAGGACGTACATGTCCTGCGTGTTGGTGTCGGTGTAATATTTATCTGCTGTCAGGCGCATGTCGCTGCCGGTGGAGGTGAGGCCTGCAAAGAAGGCGACACCGATGGCAATGATCAGTGCGATGGACAGATAGCGGCTCAGGGAACGGCGGATGGTACGCAGGGTGTCCCTGCCGGTGGCGCGATGCATGACTTGCGCCTCCTTTCGGTTTGGGATAGGCGGCGTGTTACCACTCAATGGTATTCACGTGGGCGGGATTGGGGTTATGGATATTGGACACGGCCTTACTGTTGCGGATGGTGATGACCCGGTCGGCCATGGGGGTGATGGCGGTGTTGTGGGTTACCACGATGACGGTGACACCTTCGGTGCGGCAGGCGCTTTGCAGCAGCGCCAGGATCTGTTTGCCGGTTTGATAGTCCAGCGCGCCGGTGGGTTCGTCACACAAAAGAAGCTTGGGGCGCTTGGCAAGAGCGCGGGCGATAGACACGCGCTGCTGCTCGCCGCCGGAGAGCTGCGCGGGGAAGTTATTGAGCCGGTGGGAAAGCCCCACGGCATCCAGCGCCGCATCAGCCTGCATGGGATCGCGGCAGATCTGGGCCGCCAGCTCCACATTTTCCCGGGCAGTCAGGTTCTGCACCAGATTGTAGAACTGGAACACGAAACCGATGTCGTGGCGGCGATAGGAGATGAGCTGCTTATTATTGTACTGGGCGATATCCTGACCGTCCACCAGAATGCGGCCTTCGTCGCAGGTGTCCATGCCGCCCAGCATGTTCAGCACCGTGGTCTTGCCGGCACCGGAGGGACCGACGATGATGGCGAACTCGCCTTTTTCGATATGGAAGTTTACGCCGTCGGCTGCGGCGGTGACGATCTCGCCGGTGCGATAGCGCTTGTATACGTCCTGGAGTTCCACGAATGGCATAGGTGTTCTTCCTTTCGGAGCAGAAATAGTCAGCCTGCATTATACTCTTAAAGCAAAGGGAAAACAAGAGAAAATGAAACGAAATCACTCAAGTTTACGGAAAATTCACGGAAAAAATCGGGAATAAGCACATTTTGGACAAAAATGAAAAAAGTGTCTAAAACGGAGCGGGCGGGG
>JAZRRQ010000077.1:0-5537 GCA_045650885.1 Vescimonas sp.
GGGCCAGTGAGATCAATGAGGAGATGAAGATGGCTGCCGCTCAGGCGCTGGCTGACCTGATTTCCGACGAGGAGCTGAACGAGGACTATATTATTCCTGCCGCCTTCGATCCCCGCGTAGGTCCGGCTGTGGCCGCCGCCGTGGCAGAGGCCGCCCGCAAGACCGGCGTGGCGCGGATTTGAGGAGGGTATATCATGGAGCTGACACTTTCACAGCTGCGACAGATCACGCTGGGTGCGCTGGAGATTGTGGAGGACACCGACGGCTTTCACTTTGAGCGCATGACGCCTGCGCAGGCTGGTGCCTTTACCAGGGCCAACGAAACCTTTGCGCCTAAATGCCACACCACCAGCGGTGTGCGTTTGGATTTCGAGACGGACTCCGACATTTTGGCGGTGCGCTGGCATAAGCCGGTGATCGCTACACGCACTTTCTGCTTTTTTGATGTGCTGGTAGACGGTGTGCTGACACTGCACAGCGGCACCTACGATTGCGCCCAAGAGCCGGAGGGCAGCTTCTGCTTTGCCCTGCCGGAGGGGATGCACCATGTGCAGATCTTCCTGCCTACCGTGGTGGGTGTCTGCCTGCAGTCCGTGACGCTGTCCGATGGCGCGGCGGTGATTCCGCGTCGCCCTGCAAAGCGAATCCTGATCCACGGCGACAGCATTACCCAGGGCTACGATGCCCTGTGTCCCTCGGGCTGCTACGCCAACATGGTAGCCCAGCATTACGATGCCGAGATCCTCAATCAGGCAGTGGGCGGCGCTTGCTATAACAAAAAAGTGTTGGAACCGGTGGGCGATTTCGACTTCGCACTGGTGGCCTACGGTGCCAATGACTGGACGAAGAAGACACCGGAGACTTTCGGCCCGGATGCCGATGCGTTTTTCGCCAAGCTGAAAGAACTCTATCCCAACATGCCGGTGTACGTCATCCTGCCCATCTGGAGGGCTGACGACAAGACCCGCCCCGACGCTGTGGGTGATTTTCAGGAGTGCCGGGCGCTGCTGGGAACGCTGGCCGAGAGGTATGGCTTCACGGTGCTGGACGACTACGACCTGGTGCCCCACGATGTGCGATTGTTCTCCGACCGGCGCCTCCACCCCAACGACGCAGGCTTTGCCTTGTA
The DNA here is from genome assembly GCA_045650885.1 of Vescimonas sp. Lineage (GTDB taxonomy): Bacteria > Bacillota > Clostridia > Oscillospirales > Oscillospiraceae > Vescimonas. The sequence goes on from JAZRRQ010000077.1 coordinate 1,130, forward strand.
CGGCCAGCGGCTGATCGAGATGATATCGGCGCACGGATCATAACAGGTCGCCAGAGCGTTTATACTGTTGCCGGAAGAAGTTCTGCAGTAGTTCTCCAATCAAGCTGTTTTCAATATTCATATCAAATCCCCCAACTAAGAGGCGGAGGCTTATGGCCACGTCGGCGAGAAAATAGCATAGAGACTGGTTATCTCGGCCTGGAACCACATGCCATTATCACAGAGCAGGCCGAGAGGCCTTCGATAAGACCAAAGCAGTCACCGCAAGGTGACTGCTTTTATTTTTCCCCGCACTCTATCTATCTTACAAAAATCGCTCTCAAATTTTGGCAAATTTCCCACCCCTTCACCTTGTTGACATTGTAAACACCTCGCGGTATAATTAGTTTACAAAGTAAACAAGGAGGAGGGGTTTATCATGAGCCACCGCGAAAATCTGCTAACGCCTGCCGAATGGCACCTGATGGAGTGCCTGTGGGAAAAAAATCCCCGCACCGGCCGCGAAGCCACAGAATATCTGGAGACTCACGCCGGTTGGTCGCGATCTACCACATTGACCATGCTGCGCCGCATGACGGAAAAAGGCCTTATCGCCTGCGGTGAAGAGAACGGCATAAAGGAATATACCCCTCTGATCGAGCGCGAGGACGCAGCCCGCCACTCCACGGAGGACTTTCTCCACCGTGTATATCGCGGCAGCGTCAGCATGATGGTCAGCGCTATCACCCAAAAGCAGGAGCTGAGCCAGCAGGAAATTGATGAACTGTATGCCATTTTAAAGCAAGCGGAGAAAGGAGTTGCAGATGATTAGTTGGATCGTCACCGCCTCGGCGCTGATTGTGGTGCTCACCGCGCTGCGGTATCTGCTGCGTGGTAAGATCAGTCTGCGCCTGCAGTACGCGCTGTGGGCCATTGTGCTGCTGCGGCTCTTGGTACCGGTACAGCTGGGGCACACCGCCTTCAGTGTCCTCAACACCGTGGAGGAAAATGAGGAATTGCAGATCACCGTCTCCCGACCCATGTTCTATGTGGGCGAAACGCCGGATCTGGCCATGCCGGAAGTAGACCCGACCACCGGTCTGCCGGAAGAGGCACTGCAGCAACTGCAGCAGCAATTGGAGCAGCAGTATTATGAGGAAATTGCTCAGTACGCCACCCCCGTATCTCTCACCACCGTGCTGCGTGCCATCTGGGTCGTCGGCATCGCCGTTACCGCTGTCTGGCTTTTGGTGTCCAACCTGCGCTTTGGACAGATGCTGCGCCGCAGCCGCCGGGATACCGGCCTTACCTGCGGCAAGCTGGCTGTGTACGTCTCGCCGCTGGTGGATACACCGTGCCTTTTCGGCCTGTTGCACCCAGCCGTGTATGTGACAGAGGATGTCCTCGATAGCGACGCCGTCCTGCGCCACGTCCTCTCCCACGAGGAGACCCATTACCGCCACGGCGACCACATATGGTCGGCGCTGCGCGGCGTGTGTCTGGCGCTGCACTGGTATAATCCGCTGGTTTGGCTGGCCGCCGCTCTGTCCCGTCGCGACGCCGAGCTAGCCTGTGACGAAGGCACGCTGCACCGTCTGGGCGAAGAGCAGCGCACCGCTTACGGCCAGACGCTCATCGCCCTCACCTGCGCCAAGCGCCGCGGCCAGCTGCTGCTGACCGCCACCACCATGAGCGGCAGCAAGACGAGCCTGCGCGAGCGCATCACCCTCATCGCCAAGCGCCCCAAAATGGCCGTCTACACGTTGGTGGCCGCCATTCTGGTGGTTGCCGTCGCCGCCGGATGTACCTTCACCGGCGAAAAAGAGCCCATTGCCACCCAACTGTCCGTCACCTACGCCGACGGTATCTCTCCCGGCGACGCGCTGGACGCCAAAGTAGAGGCCTACCTCTTCGCCCACGCAGATACCCTCAATCAGCTAGCGGAGGACTCCTCTTTTATCACCGAAGTCTGCGTAAATGCTTTGACGGGCACGGAGGGCACCGATGGCCTGATTGAATATCAGCTGTCCTACCACTTCCCCACGCAGGAACAACCCCGCCTATTGGAACTCTTCCAGTCCGACCGCTTTGCCAAGACGTGGCAAGCCAAAAGTACCGGCAAGAAGGCTCCCGTCCGAAATGAGGCCGTTTCCTTTTGGGATCTGAAGGCTTATCAATTTCTGGCCGAAGTCGCCGTGCTCTATACGCCTCCCGGTGCCGAGGATGCCGCACAAATAGGAATGCTGAACCTTCTTCCCGCCAAATATCAGTTGGACGCCACACTGACCCGTCTGGCCAGTCTGCAGCCGGAAGAGCTGGATGATCTGTACGATCATGCCGCCTCGCTTGATCCCAACGATCTGGTTTCGCTGGTTCACAGCGCAGCCGAACACCGCATCGAGCGAACGGAACGTCTGTTGTATGCGCCCTGGTCTGTTCATCTTTCTCTGGGCGAAAAACCGCAAAACAGCGCCCTGCGCCAGGAATCTCTTACCATCTATAGCGGAACAGAGGAAAATATTCTGGAGATTCGCTATTACTCAAAAGACAACGTCTCCGTCACTTTCTACGCTGAAGACAGCGAGGCCTATTGGACCATCCGCAACGCCTACCGTGGCGATTACGGCCCCGTCGACGAAGAAGCCATGGCGCCTTATCTCGGTCTCTTGCAAGCCAAAGCGCAGGAACGGGTAGATACCTCGCTCCTCGGAACACATCCCCTCACCGGCTACGAGATCATTGCGTTCCGTTTGGAAGACAGTTTCCACCATGACGGTGCCGACTATGCCGTCTATTTCTTTGACATCGCCTTTCCTGTGGAGGATCCCTCCATGGCCGGTTTGGCCGGCGGCGCGTACCTGGACAGTCAGTTCCGCATCCGCCATTTACTCAAAGTCAACCATGTTTTGGCCCGCACGGTTAACGGCAAGACGGACGCCATGCTGGGCGCCAACGACATCCCCTGGTATGATCGTCAGTTCGTAATGGATTCCTTCGCACGATTCGACCAGAACAGTGCCGCCAACTAAACACAAAAAAGGAGAGGCGCAAGCCTCTCCTTTTTCCATTGTTTTTCTCTCAGGCAAACGCCTTGACCGTCTCCTGCAGCAGGCGGCGAATGTGCAGGTGCTGAGGGCATTCCGCCTCGCACTGTCCACACTCGATGCAGCTGTCGGCACGGACGGGCAGCGCGGCATAATCCGCATCCGGCTGACCTTCTCCGGCACGCTTCTGGTTCAGCAGTGCAAAGATATCGGGGATGGGAACACCGGCAGGGCAACCGTCGGTGCAGTACCGACAGGCGGTGCAGGGCACGCGGTACTGCGCCTGATACAGCGTACGGGCATGATCGACGATGCGCTGCTCATCGGCGTTCAGCGGCACAAATTCCGCCATAAAGGAGATGTTATCTTCCGCCTGCGCCATATCGCTCATGCCGGAGAGCACCATCACAACACCCTCAAAACCGGCAGCGTAGCGGATGGCATAGCTGGCAGGGCTGGCTGTCATCTGCTCCAGCGCCTCCTGCGGCAGATTCACAAGGCTGCCGCCCTTGACCGGCTCCATAATGAGCACCGGTTTATTGTGCTTGCGGCAGACCTCATAGCACTTGCGGCTTTCCACCTTGGGATCTTCGTAATCGGCGTAGTTGAACTGGATCTGGACAAACTCCATCTCCGGATGCTCCGTCAACAGCTGATCAAGGAACTCGGCGCTGTCATGGAAGGAGAAGCCCAGATGGCGGATCAGGCCTTGCTCCTTCAGTTGACGGGCGGCCTCATAGGCATTGGTCTTTGTATAGTGGGCATGCTGCTTTTTGCTGACCGCATGCACCAAATAGAAGTCGAAGTAGTCCACGCCGCAGGCCTCCAGCTGGCTGCGGAAGAAGGGCATGATATCCTCGTGCGTTTCAAAGCAGCTGGCGGAAAGCTTGTTGGCCAGCAGATAGCGCTCACGGGGATAGCGAGAGGTCAGGCACTCCCGGACTGCCAGTTCGCTCTTTCCCCGGATATAGGGATGGGCGGTGTCAAAATAGTTGAAGCCGGCTTCCAAAAAGGCGTCCACCATGGCGGTGGTCTGGGGGATGTCCACCTCTTCACCGATCATCGGCAGGCGCATCATGCCAAAGCCGAAGTTTTTCTTGATCTCAGGAAAATACGTATTCATGAGCTTCCTCCGTTCAAATCACGATATTGCAGCGCCAAATTTCAGTTGCAGGCCACGGCGTCCACGTAGAACTGATCCATCTCTTCACGGGTGGGGAAGGTGGCGATATACATCTGGTCAGCCATGGCGCCGCTGAGTGCCTCGGGAATGCGGTCCACCATGCGCATATGGCTGCCGTACTTGGCCATCAGCGCCTCGTGATCCAGCTTGAAATCCTTGCCGTCGCGGCGTCCGGCAAAGGCGCAGAACTGGTGGTCACCGG
>JAZRRQ010000078.1:0-26741 GCA_045650885.1 Vescimonas sp.
CTGGGGAGCCATAAAGCCGTGCTTGGCCTTCATCTCGGCCACGAACTCCAGCATAACAACGGCGGCGCGCTCGAAGATGTCCTCACCGAACACCTGAGAACCGACGTGGCAGTGGAAGCCCATCAGCTCCACGTGGGGCTGAGCCAGGGTGAACACGGTGATCTCCTCGGCCTGACCGGTCTCGATGGCGCTGCCGAACTTGGAGTCCACCTTACCGGTAGCGATGGCCTCGTAGGTGTGGGGATCGATGCCGGGGGTCAGGCGCAGCAGCACCTTCTGGCGGATGGCGCGGCGGCCAGCCTCAGCCTCGATGGCCTTGATCTCTTCGACGTTGTCAGCCACGAAGTAGCCGATGTTGTTGTCCATGCCGTAAGCGATGTCGGCGTCGGTCTTGTTGTTGCTGTGGAAGTAGGCGCGGGACAGGTCATAACCGGCCTGGATGGCGGTGTAAATCTCGCCGGAGGACACCACATCGATGCCCATGTTCTCCTCGCGCATGATCTCGTAGATGCGCTTGAAGCAGTTGGCCTTGGAAGCGTACAGGGGGCGGGCGTTCTCACCGAAGTGCTTCTTGAAAGCTTCGGTGTAGACGCGGCAGCTCTCGCGGATCTTGTCCTCGTCCATCAGGTACAGGGGAGTGCCGTACTGCTTGGCCAGCTCCACAGTGTCCTGACCGGCAAAGTACAGATGGCCGTTCTGGCCAACGGTAATGTTATCGCAAATCATTGGTAGCTCCTTCTTTCTCGTATGTTTGTATGGAAAGAGCCGTCGGATACGGCGGGTCTGTATGCTCGAAGTTAATGGGTTTTGCTTTTTTCAATATAAGGGAAACGATGAAATCAATCAGGGAATTTGCCGTTTGAGGAGGGGGCGGGGGACCGCGGCTCAACCACACCGCGGTCGCCCCCCCATTGAATCACTCTATGTTAGATAGAGCAGTTGTGCAAAGGATAGATTAGCCTTCCTTCTTGGCAGCCAGGGCCTTCTGCAGCCAATCCTTGCCGTCCACGAAGCGGGAGACGATGAAGCAAACCACATAGTCGCCAGCGGAGTTGATCATGGTTGCGGGAGGATCGACCAGGTTGCCGATAGCAACCAGGATGGGGAAGGCCAGCTCGATCTGAGCGGGGAAGAAGATGGAGCAGATGATGTACTCGCCGATGTAGCCGCCGCCGGGCACGCCGGACATACCGACGGAGGACAGAACGGCCACCAGAACGATCAGAGGCAGGGAGGTCCACTCAACGGGCTTGCCGAACACGCCCCAAACGAAGATGATCTTCAGCACGCAGGAGAAGCAGGAGCCGTCCATGTGCATGGTAGCGCCCAGGGGGCAGACCATCTCAGCAACGTCCTTGGAGATGCCGGTATCAGCAGCAGCGTCCAGGTTGGTGGGGATAGTAGCAACGGAAGAGCAGGTACCCAGGGACACGACAGCGGGACGGGTCACGTGGGCAAACATGGTCTTAACAGCACCCTTGCCGCCGCCGAACCAGGCGAACAGGGGGAATGCGGTGAAGACGTACACGAAGCACAGGGGATAGTACACAGCCAGGGCGCGGCCATAAGCACCGGCCATCTGAGGACCATAGGTGGCCATCAGGTCGGCGAAGATGGCGAAGAAAGCCACGGGAGCGTAGTAGGTGATGATCTTAACGAACTTCATCATGACGTCGCTCAGGGCGCTCAGCCACTGGGCGATGGGGCCCTCGGGACCGCCGGCCAGGTTGGCAGAGAAGCCGAACAGGACGGAGAACACGATCAGGGGCAGCATGGCCTTACGGCTCAGCAGGCCGGAGAAGTCGCTAACGGTGAAGAAGTTGACGATCATGTCGGACAGGGAGGCATACTCACCCATCTCTTCGCCGGTGATGTTGTTCCAGGGCTCCAGAACGGGGGGGAACACCTTCAGCAGAACGAACATGATCACAGCAGCGATAGCGCCGGTCACCACGAAGGTGCCGACGGTGGTGCCCATGATCTTACCGGCGCGGGCACGGCTCTTGGTGCAGGCGACGGAAGTGGAGATAGAAGCGAAAACCAGGGGAACGACCACGCAGAACATCATGTTGATGAACACGGTGCCCAGGGGCTTGATAGCGGTAGCGAACTCGGGAGCCAGCCAGCCGGCGACGCAGCCCAGAACCATTGCGCCCAGCAGGATGATCAGGAACGCATAGTTTTTCATGACGGATTTCTTATCCATACTTTTAAAACTCCTCCTAACAGATTTTGGTTGGTTGATTTTGGTTGATTTTATTTATGCAAAGCTTTATTTGCTTAACATACTTTTTTATTCGAGGATCAGATCCTCATCGGTGACCTCGCCCTGGCACACCACGTTGGTGGGGCCGGTGAGGTAAATGTTGTGGATCTTGTCACCGTCCTGATCCACATCGATGATCAGCTGGCCGCCGGTCATGTTGACCTTCACGTTCTTGCCGCTGACCAGACCCTTCTTGGTCAGAACGCTGACCATAGAGCCGGTACCGGTACCGCAGGCATAGGTGAAGTCTTCCACATAGCGCTCGTAGGTGCGCTCGTAAATCTCGTCTTCGCCGGTGATCTCGTAGAAGTTGACGTTGGCACCCTTGGGGAACGCCTCGTGGTAACGCAGCTTCCGACCCATATCAAACAGCAGACGCTCGGGAAAATCAGCCAGACCTACAATGGGCACAACGGCGTGGGGAATACCGGGATTACCCAGCTCCACGTAAGCGCAGTCGCGCATGGTGCCGTCCAGCTCCACAGGATAATTGGCTTCCAGCACAGAGGGATCGTTCAGACGGATGCGGTACATCCGCTGATCCATGCGATGACCAATCACGATACCTGCGGTGGTCTCCACCGTCTGCACTTCGCCGGCCAGACCGTTCTCATAGCCGTAGCGGCAGATGCAGCGGGCACCGTTGCCGCACATCTCACCCATGCTGCCGTCGGAATTGTAGAATACCATGCGGTAATCTGCCTCGCCCTGAGGCTTCTCCACAAACATCATGCCATCAGCGCCGATGGACATGTGGCGCTCACACAAGGTCTTGGAAATCACGCCGTAGTGGGCAGGATTGATCTGACCGTCCATGTTGTTTACGATGACAAAGTCATTTCCTGCACCGTTCATTTTCCAGAACTTCATTGATCTGTACACTCCTTTTTTCCGACGTTCACTATGGGTCTGAACGTACATTTTTTGTATATAGCAATTTTTATGCCAATTCTGGCAGTTTCGCAAAATTTTGGAACAGGTCACAAAATCCCGCTCTATATTTTGGCACTTTAAACGATGGTTTTTCTTCCTATTTCGCCATTTTCCGGCAAAGTGAGAATTTTTTCTCACCACGCGCCCATCTCCCGCACCAAAAGTTCGGTTTTCGGAACTGCATTTCCCGTTTTTGGAACCATTCGTTCTGTTTCCGGAACATCAGCTGATCTGATGTTCCTTCAGCTTACCGTAAAATACGGTTTTCGACAGGCCCAGACTCTCCATAGCCGCCACGCGGCTGCCGCCGCAGCGTGCCAGCGTCTGCTCGATGATCCGCTTTTCCTCTGCCTTGAGCCGCTCTTTCAGCGTCAGCTGTGCCGGCTCACTTTCCAGACGGATATGCTCGGCGTAGATGATGTCCGACTCCGACAGCGCCACGGCGCTCTCCAGCACATTTTCCAGCTCGCGGATGTTACCCGGCCAGTCGTAAGCCAGCAGGCGGGTGAACGCCTCGCCGGAGAGGCACTTGTCGGGCATCCTGTATTTTTCGCGAATGCGGTCCATCAGATGGTTGATGAGGAAATAGATGTCCTCCTGACACTCACGCAGCGCCGGCATCTCTACGCTAAAGGCACTGATGCGGTAGTAGAGGTCCTGACGGAACCGACCGGCCGCCACCTCCTGGCGAAGGTTGCGGTTGGTAGCTGCCAGAATCCGCACATCCACCGGCACCGTTTTGGTGGATCCCACACGGGTGAGCGTCTTGTTCTGAATCACACCCAGCAGCTTTGCCTGCACATTCAGCGGAATCTCACCGATTTCATCGAGGAAGATGGTGCCGCCGTCTGCCTCTTCAAAGAATCCCGCCTTGCCCTTGGGATTGGCGCCGGTAAACGCGCCGCCTACATAGCCGAACATCTCGCTTTCAAACAGCGTCGGCGTCACCGTAGAGCAGTCCACCGTAATAAAGGGGCCTTGTCTGGGCTGCGCCGCCGCAATGGTGCGGGCCAGAAACGACTTACCCGTGCCGCTCTCACCGGTGATGAGAATGTTGCAGTCCAGCTGGCTGAGCCGAAATGCATAGCGTTTGATAGCAGCCATAGCGGCAGAATTACCGAACAGGGAGGCGAACTCACTGTCCTCCGCCAACACCCTGCGCTCTGTCTGGCGATACTTCCGCTCAGCCACAGAAATGGCCGTATTGCGCTCGAGAATGGTGGTGTGGATATCTTCAAACCGACGGAACTTGACAATCGCACCCTCGATGGCTCCGTTTTCCTCTACCGGCAGAATCGATGCCGACAGCGGATAGCCATTGATCTGGTACTCCTCGTCTTCGTAACGGGATACCTGACCACTCAGGACGTCCTGCAGATGCTGTTCAAAGCGGTCGCCCTCAAAGAACTCGCGGAAGTAATATCCCACCACATCGATCTCGCCGCCGGGACTTTTGGCGATATAAGAAGCGCCGCGCAGCAGATTACCCACGCCCTCTTTCCGGGCAGAGTAACCTTTTTCCTCCCAGAATTTCACACGCTTCGTCTGTCCGTCCAACACCACACATTGACAAATGGACATGAAGTAGCTGATGGAGTACGTCACATCATTCACCGTAACGGAGACTTCTTTGCCCCCGATGGTCACCTGAATGGGGATCCCTTCCCAGCTGGCCTCCAGATTCATAGAGCTGGCATCGCGCCGCCGCAGGAATTTGTATACGGGCCGCATAGCGCCCTCCACGCCGAACACACCGACCGCCGCCACCATGTCGCCGGGTTGAATGCGTTTGTCCCGGATGCCCAGCACCGCCAGATCCTCCTGCTGCAGGCCGCCGTCATCGCCACCCATGACACTGGTAGCCAGAATCACCAGATCTCCCGGCTCCAGACGGCCTGCCGGATGGGATTGCTGGCTGTGGTTGAAAAGGCCAAAACTCTCCTTCGCCTGACGGTTGATGTGGGTCACCGTTCCGTCAGCATCCAGCGTAAGTATCGCATGGGACGAGCTGTCCAGCAAGCTTTCCAAGATATTCATAGGCCCCATCCTTTCCTCGCGCAGCCTGTGGTGGCCGAACGTTTTTATACATTGCATTTTACAATACACAGCCTCTTTTTGCAATACGGCACAGGCCACAGACACCCATTTACCGGCGGATACATACAATGACCACGAAGAGATTCTCTTCTGCAAGGAGGCGAACATCGCCATGATCATTCAGGTTCGCAGCGCAGCATTAACCTACCAATCCGACGACGGAGAGGTAGAAGCGCTGCGCGACATATCCCTGACCATGAACCAAGGAGAGCTGTGCAGCATCGTCGGCCCTTCCGGCTGCGGCAAGTCCACGCTGCTGGGCGCCATCGCTGGTCTCGAATCATTGGACAGCGGCTCTATCGTGGTGGACGGCGAAGAAGTAACCGGCCCCTCTCCCCGCATCGGGCTGATGCCCCAGCGCGACCAGCTGTTTGAATGGAAAACCATTCTGGAAAATGTCATGCTGGGTCTGCAGATCCGCCACCAGGATACGCCGGAACGCCGCGCCCAGGTGCTGGATCTGTTGGCGCGCTACGGTCTGGCAGACTTTGCCCAAAAGCGTCCGGGGCAGCTCTCCGGCGGCATGCGCCAGCGCTGTTCACTGATCCGTACACTGGCCATCGAGCCGCGGATTTTGCTGCTGGATGAGCCGTTTTCCTCGCTGGATTACCAGACACGTCTGGCCGTGTCGGCCGATATCCACGCGATCCTCCGCCGCGAAGGCCAAACCGCTCTGCTGGTGACCCACGACATTGCCGAGGCCATCAGTATGTCCGACCGCATTTTTGTCCTCACCCGCCGCCCGGCGTCTGTCAAAACCGTCCACGATCTGTCGGAGCTCAAAGACCTGCCGCCGCTGCAGCGCCGTGATCACCCATCGTTCCACATCCACTTTAACGCTGTCTGGAAGGAGCTGGATATCCATGTATGAACCCCTCGCTCCCTCTGCCGCCCGTCTTGCCTGGCTGCGCCGGCAAAAAAAGCGCAATCGCCTGATCCGCCTGTGGCAGGTCTCTTTGCTGCTGGGCCTTTTCCTCGTGTGGGAGCTCACCACGCTGACCGGACTGAGCGACGGCTTTCTCATCTCCAGCCCCAGCCGCATGCTCGCTACGTTCTGGCAACTGTGCCGCAGCGGTGAAGTGCTTGTCCATGTGGGCATTTCCTGTCTGGAAACCATCGTGGGATTTCTGGGCGGCACACTTCTGGGCACGTTGATCGCCGTGGCCATGTGGTGGTCCGATACGCTCTCGCGCATACTCGACCCGTATCTGGTGGTGCTCAACGCTCTGCCTAAAACGGCGCTGGGTCCTATCTTCATCGTGTGGATGGGCGCCGGTATGGGTTCTATCATCACCATGACGCTGGCCATTTCCCTCATTGTCACCATTTTGAACATGTATATTGGGTTTCTCTCTACCGACGGAGAAAAGCTGCGCCTTATGCGCTCGCTGGGTGCCAGCCGCAGCCAGATCCTGTGGCTGCTGGTCTTCCCGTCCAACTATCCCACGCTGTTCAATACGCTGAAAGTCAATGTGGGCCTCTCCTGGGTTGGCGTCATGATGGGCGAATTTTTAGTCTCCCGCGCCGGGCTCGGTTACCTGATCGTCTACGGTTCCCAGGTCTTTAACATGGATCTGGTCATGACCAGCGTGATGATCCTGGCGTTGGCCGCCGTGGCCATGTACCGTCTGGTACTGACGGCGGAAAAAATATTGAATCATTATTGGGGGTTACAATGAAACAAAAACTGATTTGCTGTTGTCTGGCAGCTTTGTTGCTGCTGCCGCTGTGGGGCTGCGGAGCGCAGACGGAACTGACTCACGTCAGCGTCAGCGAAGTCACCCATTCCGTATTCTATGCGCCGCAATATGTGGCCATGAGTCTTGGTTTCTTCGAAGACGAAGGTTTGCAGGTGGAACTGATCAACGGCGGCGGCGCCGACAAGGTCATGACCGCCGTACTCTCCGGCCAGGCGGATATCGGTCTGGCCGGCCCGGAAAGCTGCATCTATGTCTATCAACAGGGCAAAGACGACTATCCCGTCATCTTCGCCCAGCTAACCAAGCGGGACGGCTCGTTCCTCGTAGGCCGCACCGACGAGGCGTTCTCCTGGGAAAATCTGCGGGGCAAAACCATCATCGGCGGTCGCAAAGGCGGTGTGCCGGAGATGACGCTGGAATACGTGATGGCACAAAACGGCGTCATCCCCCACGTAGATGCCGTGGTGGACACCTCGGTGCAGTTCAACATGATGGCCGGCGCCTTTACCGGCGGTCAGGGTGACTACGTCACGCTCTTCGAGCCCACCGCCACGGAAGTGGTGGAATCCGGCAAAGGGTATATCCTCTGCTCCATCGGCGAGGAAAGCGGTGAGATCCCGTACACAGCCTACTTTGCCAGCCAGAGCTATATGGCAGCCCATCCGGAAGTCGTTCAGGGGTTCACCAACGCCATCGCCCGGGCACAAAAATGGATCACTCTGCACACCGACCGGGAAGTCGCCGAGGCCATCGTCTCACATTTCCCGGACACCTCCGTGGATCTTCTGGAAAAGGTCACCGCCCGTCACCGGCAGATCGACGCCTGGAATACCACTCCTGTCATGGAGCAGCAAGCACTGGAGCGTCTGGAGCTGGTGATGGAGCACGCAGGCGAACTGGAACACTCCCAGCGAGTGGAATTTGACCGGCTGGTGGATAACAGCTTTGCCCTCCAGGCTTCCGGCCAATCATAAAAAAAGAGGCATCCTTGTCGGATGCCTCTTTTTTGTGAATCAATCCAAAGCGGAGCGGATGTCGTAGTATTTGCTGATACTGGCCGCGCCGTTCCATGTCATGTAGCCACCGGTATTGCCGGTGTCGCGCAGCGCCTCGATCTGGGCTGCAATCTGGTTAGGACCGTAATACGTATAGGGTTCCTTAATCGCGCTGTAAGCCTGAATCCAGGTACGCACCGCACCGGGCGTGGGAACCTCGGTCTGGCGCTGAGCGGCCTTCTTACCGAAGGCATACAGTGTCTCATAGGGGTGCTCCCAAGGCAGCCAGTCACCGGAAGCGCCGTAGTGATCGGGATAGGGCATAGCGGAAATGGCATCCACCACGTTGGTGATGGCCGGCCAGTACTGACCGTAGGCGCACACATAATCCTCGGCACACTCGCCGAACACGTCAGCGCTGACGTAGGCGCCGGCATCGTGGAGGCGGTCACAGGCGTACATCAAAAACCGCTGTACAGCCTGCGCCTTACTCTCGTTGTAGGGATTGCGGTAATCGATCTCATCGTCATCATACCACCACGTACCGTCGGGGAAACGGCAATAGTCAAACTGGATCTCGTTGAAGCCCATCAGCTCCACTGCCTCCAGTGCCAGATCCACCTTGTACTGCCACACATAGCGCTGATACACGCTGGGCCAGTACATGCCCACAATCTTCAGCGGCTTGCCATTGGCGGGGTTGGCGATCAGATACTCAGGATGATCCTCGGCAAAATAGGGGTCGTTGAAGGCCGTAATGCGGCCGATCACATAGTAGCCGGCATCCTTGATCTTCTGCACCGCTTCCCGATACTCTTCCAGTTCGTTCCATGCCGCATCATAAGCGGTGGGAGAGTACTTCTGCATGGTAGGAGACGCATAGCCAACGGCACCGCCGTCCTGAATGTCAATGACAAAGGCGTTCACGCCGCAGCCGGAGGCAATGTCCAGATAGGTGTCCACATCCGGGATGAACTCATTGTTCAGATAGAGCGCCTTCACCTCATCGGGCATCACGTTATTCTCAAACTTCACCTTTTCCCGGGGGAAATAGTCCAGCCCTGCCGCATCACCGCCGCCCCAGCTGTCACCGCGCTCGGCATGCAGCTGATACTGGGCATCATCGTACTGCTTAACGGCTTCGTCCTCCGTGCGGCACAGATAGCCTGCGCGGATATAACCGGTGGTCATCGTTCCGTCTGCCGCGGCAGCGCTGACAATATAACGAGCCACCGCACCATTCTCATCCAGACCCTCAAAACCAACCACCGTCAGCTTCTCGCCCTTCTCCACCAGCTCACCGGGCACTGCACCGGCCTGATCCAGCAGATTGACGGTGTTGCGTACATACATAGCCTCAGTCTGTACCACCTGAGCAGGATCATCCACCAGACTTGCCTTCTCGATCCAGACGAGAGTCACCTCATCTTCAAAGATCTCCTCGCCCTCTGCGCCGCCTACCACCAGACGGATCATGCCGGGGCGCTCTTCGCTCTCTTCTTCCACCACATAGGTCACCACGCTGCCGCGGATCAGCTGTCCGTCCTGCACGCCTTCTTCATTGTAAATAGGCGCCGTCTCCAGATCTGCTGCCACATAGGCCTGTGCCGTCACCAGCGGACGGGGCCAAAAGATGTAGCACAGTACGGCAGCCGCAGCCAGCACCGTCACAGTACCTGCCGCGATCCACGGCCACGCGCGCTTCTTTTTCTTCGTTGTTACATTTTCCATATCGCACCTCGTTTTATGCTCTGTTGCTCCATTATACGAAATTATTCGACAAAATTCTACCCAAATCTTGTGGTTCACTGTAATATTTTTTGTCTATTTTTTGCCCCTTTTGTCAATTCTTTGTGGACAATCCCACCTCCAGCGTGATATACTTGCTACGATTGTAATTATGTAAATCGAGTTTTCTTTCAGATAGGGTGATCTCATGAAACAAAATCGCAGGCGTGCAGCTGCTGCGCTTTGCCTTCTCCTGAGCGGCATTTTGCTGTTGGGCGCACTTCCTCTCCGCGCCGCCGCCACAGCGGCCGATGATCAGGAATTCGAGCTTTTGGGCCAGCTGGCCTCACGCTATGAGGGCGGCGATGCCGGTGCCATCGTCTACAATTCCGGCGATATCGGCGGCAAGTCCTACGGCGCTTATCAGTTCGCCAGCGCCTACGGCTCGCCGCTGGCTTTTGCGCTGTGGTGCCAGAAGTCGGAAAACGAATACTATCGCTACATCGGCCAAACACTGGAGGCCGCCTACTATAAAGGCGGTGCCGGCTACGGCAATAACTTCGATACCACATGGAAAGCGCTGGCCCAAGAGAACTACGACGGATTCCTGGCCTGCCAGCGCTACTACGTCAACGCCGAATATTACCACAGCATCGTCGACAAGATCGCCGAGGATGTGCCGGGCTTTGACATCCACAATTACAGCATCGCGCTGCGTAACGTCTTCCTCTCCCGCGCCATCCAGCATGGTACTCCCGGCGCCCGTCAGGTGATCAACAACGCCTTTGATGCACTGGGCGGCTTTGCCAACCAGCCGGAAACGGATATCATCGCCGCCATCTACGCCGAGAGCAGCAAGACCCGTTTCCCCGAAGCAGAGGATGAAACTAAGGTCATGTCCGGTACCACCGCCCAGAAATACGGCGTGGCCGGTCAGCTGATGCACTATTACCGCGGCTCTTCCCCCGAAATCCAGCTGGGCGTGTTTTTGCGCCTGCGCATCAACGAACCGGCCCGCGCCCAGCACATGCTGGTGACTTACGGTTATACCGATGCGCTGTTGGGCGAGGGTTTCTATCAGATCTCCCCCGCCGGCAACAGTGATCTGGCCATCGGCTTGAGCGAAGGGCAGATCCTCCTCAACTCCGCCGACGGCACAGATCAGCAGAGTTTTCTTCTGACCTATTATGCCAGCGGCTACTATACCATTGAAAACGCAGCCACCGGTTTGCGTCTGACGGCGCAGGAGGACGGCAGCGTCATCCTCGCCGAAGCCACCGCTCACAATAACCAGCTGTGGAAGCTGGAAGCGATAGACAGCGGCTTTTCCGTCTGCAACCGGGCCACCGAGACATATCTGTTTGCAGCAGCAGCCGGCAGCGTCGTTGCCACCGCCGCCGAAGCCAGCCAGTGGCAGCTGACCAAAACCAAGGCCGACTGGTCGCTGGACGGCGCATTCTATCCGGCCTACGCCAACATCCTGACGGAGGGCGAGTCCAATTTCCCCTTCCGCGGTATCCTGCGCTGCAACTATCTCATCGACAGCGTAAAAATCAGCGTCCTTAACGCGCAGGGCGAGAACGCATTCTCCCCCGCATTGGCCTCCGGCATCAACGCCAACTCTTACGATCTGTCCGATCTGGACAAATCCGTAGCCTTCAGCCGTTTGAAAGCCGGCAGCTATCAGCTGGTCATTGAGGCAACCTCCGCCGAGAACGACAGTCGTTTCCTTCTCGAGTCCAATTTCTTCGTTACCGACGGCACCCATCTGCTGACCTTCGACGCCTGCGGCGGCACTTCCTCCGAAGAATCCCGTAATCTGGCCGCCGGTCAGGCTTTTGGCGAACTGCCCACTGCCACCAAACCCGGCTATTTCTTCCTCGGCTGGTTCACCGCTCCCGAGGGCGGAGAGCAGGTCACCGCCTCCACTACCGCCACGGCAGAAAATCAGACCGTGTACGCACAGTACGAAAAGGCGTATACCTACGTCTTCCGCAACTATGACAACACCGACTGGTCCGTCGGTGAGCTAACCTTGGGCGCCGTGATTCCCGCTCCTGCCGAGATCCCCACCCGTCCCTCCGAGGATGACCTCAGCTACTACACCTTCATTGGCTGGGAAGGCTATACCGAGGGCATGACCATCAGCGAAGACGTGGTGTTTACCGCCCAGTTTGAGCGGCATGAAATCGAGTATCTGCCGGAGATCACAACGGACACCTACGTGATTCGTGACGGCTACCTGCGCGCCATCTCTGCCGGCACCACCGTGTCCTCTCTGCTGGAAAAACTGGTACCTGCTGAGTTTATTACCATTCAGGCCGGCACCGCCACCCCCGACACTCCCGTAGCCACCGGCATGACGGTGGAATATGCGGCAAATGGCAAAACGTTCCAGACACTGCACACAGTGGTCACCGGTGATGTCAACGGCGACGGCGCCATCTCCATCACCGATCTGGTGCAGATCAACAACCACCTGCTGAAAAAATCCGAACTTTCCGACGCCGCAGCCATCGCAGCGGACGTCAATGCAGACGGTGTCATTTCTATCACCGACCTGGTGCTGGTCAACAACCATCTGCTGAAGAAATCCACCATTACACCCAACTAAGGAGGGACCTCCACTATTATGAAACATGTATTTACCCGCCTTTTAGGTCTGGGCTTGTCCTTGCTTCTGGTTATTTCCCTGCTGCCGCAGCAAGCCCATGCCGCCAGCGCCAGCCTGAGCGCAAGCTCCTCTTACCTGCGTGCCGGCAACTCCTTTACCTTATATCTGTCTGTCAGCGGCAGTGATGTGGCCGGCATCGAAGCCTCCCTGTCCTATGACAGTTCCGCACTGACCTATAACGGCTACAGCAACAACATCGGCGGCAACTGGGTGCTCAGCGAAAGCAGCCGTTACTTTACCATGTATAACAGCGCCGGTGATACTTTCAGCGGCAGCACCCGCCTCATCGCGCTGAGCTTTACCGTCAAGAGCGACGCTTCCGCCGGCGCCGACCTGTCCGTCAGCGTCAGCGGTACCGCATCTGAAGGCGGCTCCGACAGCAGCTTTTACGCCTCCTGGTCGGATGAAGTTCTGCCCCCCCTGTCCGGCAACGCCAATCTCGACGACCTGTGGTGCTATAATGCCGACCTGGACTTCACCGGCAGCACCGAGTATTCCGTTACCGTCCCCTACTCCGTCTCCTCTCTGGATCTGGACTGGGATCGCGCTCACAGCGGCTCCTATGTCTCCGTTTCCGGCAACAGCCTGTCGGTGGGCTCCAACACCGTGACCATCACCGTGGAGGCCGAAAACGGCAACACCAAGCGCTACTACATCTATGTCACCCGGGAGCAGGATCCCAACTATGTGCCCAGCTCCGATGCCACGTTGTCCTCTCTGTCTCCCTCCACAGGCACCCTCAGCCCCAGCTTCCGCACGGATGTGACAGACTACGTGCTCTATGTCCCCTACGAAACCACCACACTCAACATAAACGCCACCGCTAACGACAGCAAGGCTAAGGGCGTCTCCCAGATTCGTCAGGTTCTCATTCCTGCGCCGGAGGTTCCCGCCGACGAAACCACGCCCACCGATGGACCCGCCTCCTCCGAACCCGTCCCTGTTGAGCCCCAGTTCCGCACGCTGGCCGCAGATGAGGCGCTGCCGGAAGGCGAAACCCTCTATATTCTCACCTGCACCGCCGAGGACGGCACCACCACTATGGACTACACCGTCCACGTGATCCGCATGCCCCTCTACGCCGGTGTGCTGCCCGAGATCATTCCTCCCGTCACCGAGCCGACAGAACCCGAACCCGAGCCGGAGCCCACCACTTACGATATTTCTCTGCCTTTGGTGCTGACGCTACCTTACGTAGGTGAGGTCACGCTGCAGCAGGCCGCCATGGGCGCACTCATCGCCCTGGGCGTCCTCCTGTTCCTTCTGCTGCTGATCGTGTGGCTGATCGGCCGCGCCGGCGGCAGACGCAAGGCGCTGCGCAAGCTGGCAAAGGCCAACGCCCAAGCCTCCGCTCCGAAGGAGGCGCTGCTCTCCCGGCTGGCCGCCGAGGATGCCGCCGCTGCAGACGCCGCTGCCGTTGTAGCAGCCACCGTTGCTGACATCACCGCCGCGGAAGAATCCTCCGCCCCGGAAGACGCTCCTGCCGAAGAGGAAATTCCCGAGGAAATGGAAGCCGTCGAGCAGCCCGTCCCCACGGAGGAGCCTGATTCCGCCGCGCAAACTGTTGCCGAGGACGCCACGCCTATCGAAGAAGCTCCCGCAGAAGAAGCTCCCGCAGAGGTCACTCCCGCAGAAGAAGACGCCACGGAAGAGGATACTCCCGTAGAAGAAGCGATTCCCGCCTTTGCCGTCATCCGAACCGTGGTTGATACGCCCGCAGAAGAGGACGCCCCCGTCGTGGAAGCAGTAGCCGAGGAAATCGAGCCTTCCGCCGCCGTGGAGACCATGTCTCTGGAAGACCTTCTGGAAGACATCCGCAATATGTAACAAAAATGACCTGTTTCTTGAAAGAAACAGGTCATTTTTTGCAATTTATTTCGTCAATAATCCACTTTCATCAGGCAAAGTCCCTCCGGCGGAGCGGTGGGACCGGCCAATTTGCGGTCTTTTGCCTCCAGAATGGTCTGCACGTAGTCTACCTCCCAGTAGCCGCGTCCCACTTCCAGCAGCGTGCCCACTAAAATACGCACCATGTTCTGCAGAAAGCCGGTGCCGTGGAAGGTAAAGTGAATCCGGTCGCGGTTTTGCTCGATGGTAATAGAGTCCACCAGACGCACAGTGGATTTCTTCATGCGGGGATTGCCGCAGAAGGAGCGAAAATCGTGCTCGCCGGTAAGGATAGCGGCAGCCTTCTGCATTTTCTCCACATCCACACTGTAATCCAGCATGGTCACATACCGCCGATCGAAAACCGGCTTTACATCGCCCACAAAGCAGGTGTAGCGGTACGTCTTGCCGATAGCGTTATACCGGGCATGAAACCGATCCCCCGCCTCTTTCACTTCCCGCACGGCGATGGCATCAGGCAGATAGCGGTTCATATAGTCCCGGATCTCCTCGCAGCTCTCCTTCACATCCATCCGCACAGAGGCCACCATAGCCCGGGCATGAACGCCGGCATCGGTACGGCCCGCGCCAATAACATCTACGCTCGCGCCGTTCAATTTTTCCAGCACGCTCTCCAGCTTGCCCTGAATGGTCTCCCTGTCCGGCTGGCGCTCCCAGCCAAAGAAGCGCGTTCCGTCATAGGCGATGGTCAGTTTGTAATTCTTCTCCATATCATTGCCCTCCGCTGTTCTTTGCCGTTATCATAGCACAAAAGCCGCCGCTTGCAAAGCGGCGGCTTTTATTTTCCTAAAACATTACTCGGCAAAGTACACGTAGTTTTCCTTGCGCGGTTTTGCCTGCGGTTCCTCGCCGTCAACGTAGCCGAGGATGCAGTTGCCGATACCCTCATAATCGCCCTCAATGCCCAACTCCCGGAGGATCGCCTTGCCCTCCTCGCTGTCAAACACCTCACGGGCGCGGTTGATCCAGCAGCTGCCAATACCCATGGCGTGGGCAGCCAGCATCAGGTTACCCATCACGAGGCTTCCGTCATACACATGGTTGCGGTTGTCGCGCTCTGCCAACACCACCAGCACCACCGGCGCACCGTAGAAGGGATCGGAGTCGGTGCCCAGCACAGCGGCATTCAGCGCAGACATGCGGTCTCGCAGCGCCTTGTTGGTCACAGCAACAATGATGGGGGACTGGCGGTTCATGCCGGTGGGGGCATAGGTTCCGGCCTCGGCGATCTTCTCAATGACCTCCCGGGGCAGCATGTCGGGCTTATACCGGCGAATACTTCTGCGCGTCAGCAGATTTTGCAATGCATCCATCTTTTCCGCCTCCTTACAGCCATCCCATCAACTGCACAAAGCTCCACAGCAGCTTGCAGCCGTAGAAAATGATCACAGCACCGCAGATCTTGTTGATGATGGTGAGGATCTTGTCGTTAAAACGGGCCGAGAACAGGGAAATGAGGGCAGAGATGCCCAGGAACCAGGTCATGCTGGCGCTGGCAAAACCAGCGATGAAGGCGGCATCCGTGCCGGCAGGCAGGCTGGCGCGGAAAGCGCCCAGCATCATGGTGCCGTCAATGATGGCCTGGGGATTGAACCACGTTACCACGCAGGCGGAAGTGATCACCTTCCAGATGGGCAGGTTCACATTGGTGCTGGTGTCCATGGTGGCCTTGGAGCGCAGCAATCCGATGCCGATCCACACAACGATCAGGCTGCCCGCCGCCAGAATCACCTTCTGCAGCCACGGCAGTGCCTCCATCAGCGCACCCACACCCAGGAAACAGGCAAGACCCAGCGTAATATCAAAGAAGATGACGATCAACGCCGTGAGGAATACGCGGCTGCGCTTTTGGGTCAGCGCCGTGTTGATCACAAACAGATTCTGAAGACCAATGGGGGCCACATAGGCAAGACCCATGGTCAGTCCCTGCAGATAAATATCCATAAACGTATGTACTCCTTTTTCTCTTTATGAACATATCCTACCACATTTTCAAGAAAACACAAGGGTTCCTGACGGCTTCCCGGTAAAAGCAGGGAGAAAAAACTCTTTTCCCCGCGCCGTAAAGGTGATATAATACCCCCGACAATCTTTTAACCTTTTCACAGAAAGGAATTTTGATATGTATCGTATCGGCATCGACCTGGGCGGCACCAATATCGCCGTCGGCGTGGTCAACGAAAAATATGAGATCGTGGCGCACCACAGCGTGCCCACCGGCGCCTCCCGCCCCGCCGCAGAGGTCATCGGCGACATGGGTGACGCGGTGGAAGCCGCGCTGGCCAAGGCCGGCGTGTCCATCGAGGCCTGCCAGAGCATGGGCATCGGCTCCCCCGGCACCTGCGACAGTGAGCAGGGCGTGGTGGCCCGCGCCTATAATCTGGGTTGGTTTGACGTACCTGTGTGCGCCATGCTGCACGAGCGTTTCGGCATCCCGGTACGCCTGAGCAACGACGCCAACTGCGCCGCGCTGGCCGAAACGGTGGCCGGCGCCGCCATCGGCTGTGAAAACATGGTGCTCATCACTCTGGGCACCGGCGTAGGCGGCGGCATCATCATCGATGGCAAAATCTATGCCGGTATGCGCTCGGCCGGCGCCGAGCTGGGTCACACCCTGCTGGTGCTGGACGGCGAGCAGTGCACCTGCGGCCGCCGCGGCTGCTGGGAAACCTACGCCTCCGCCACGGCGCTGATCCGTCAGGCGCAGCAGGCGGCAGCAGACCACCCCGAGTCCCTGCTGGCACAGGCGAAGGAGATCACCGGCCTTGCCGTATTCCAGGCCGCCGATCAGGGCGACAGCGTGGCGCAGTCTGTCATCGACCGCTACTGTGTGTACGTGGCCGCCGGTTTCACCGACCTTGTCAACTCTCTGGCCCCTGAGATGATTCTGCTGGGCGGCGGCATCAGTCGTCAAGGTGAGCGGATTCTGGCCCCCATCCGTGAATATGTGACCAACAACTGCTTTGGCCAGAAGGATGGCGCAATCCCCGTCATCCGCGCTGCAGCTCTGGGTAACGAGGCCGGTATCATCGGCGCAGCTGCCCTTTAACATCGCGTCCGAAATCCTCCTCAACCATTTTGAGGAGGATTTTTTGTCACACTTTTCCAACTCATTCGTTATATAGACAGAAGGGAGGGATGGTATGCACAGCGACATTTTAGAAGAACTCTACCGGCAGTATTACGGCGCGGCCATGCTGTACGTACTGTCCCTGGGAGCCAACCGCCCGCTGGCCGAGGAGATTGTGCACGACGCCTTTGTCAAGGCGTATCTCTCGCTGCCGGACGATGCACCCTCATTTCCCTATTGGTTGATGAAAGTCTGCCGCAACCTTTGGTACGACCACGCCCGGCGGCGAAAATTCCTCACGGACGCAGACCTCCCGGAGCAGATCGATCCCAACACGCCGGAAACGCTCCTGCTGCAAAAGGAGGAAGCTGCCGCCCTGTGGCGGGCCATGGCAAAGCTGGACAAGGCAGACAGGGAATTGCTAGTGCTGCACTATTTTGCCGCCCGTCCACTGGGGGAGCTGGCGTCCCTTTTGGGACTGACCAACCCGGCGGCGCGGCAGCGGCTGCACCGGGCAAGAGTAAAACTGCGCAAGCAGATGGAGGAGGATGGCTATGAAATTTGAAGAGCTTTTGAAAAAATATAAAGACGGCACCGCCACCGCCGAAGAGCGCGCGGCGGTGGAAGAAGAGCTGGAAAAAGTGCGCCTCATCGAAGAATATCTGGCCGAAGAGGAAGCCGTTCTGCCGCTGCCGGAGGTGAATTCTGCAGTTGAAGTGAAGGCGGTGCAGCGCACCATCACCCGCCGCACCCGCCGCACCGCGCTGGCAGTGGTAGCCGGTGTGCTGGCACTCCTCGCACTGCTACAGTTTGTCCTGCTGCCGTGGGCTAACGGACGCATCTATGACGAGCCGGACTACGACAACGGCGGAATCTCCCAATATCGTCTCTTTATGGACACTTATACCCAGTTGTATATGCCCATGTATCTCTATTACGGCACCGACAAGCAAACTTCTGGCTTTGGCCTGTGGACACTGACCAACGGATTCCGCAGCGTGGACCGCACCTATATTACCCCAGAGTTTACAGTGACAGCGGGCACGCTGGACTTCGGCGCAGATGCAGAATTGTTTTATCAAATGTTCCCCGCTGTGAATCTTGTCCACATCAGCGACAGCTATCAACGTAACGGGCACGGCTATGTGGATAATGCGCTACGGCGGCTGGACGATTGTATCAACGTAACGGCAGCCGTCAGCTTCAACCGCGAACTGACACTGGAGGAACTACTGGCATTTACCGCACAGTGGCAGGACTCGTTGGACATCTTCTCCGCCGTGCTGTGGCGACAAGATCACCGGCCCATTCATCTCTCCCTGCGTGGCAGCAGCATCGGTTGGGGCGAAAGCGTCAACGAGGATTATCCGTTTTTGTTCCTGGAGCTCCCCCAACATGCCGATGCCGCTACGTTGCAACAGCATTTGGAAAGTCAGCTGCAGTTCATCATCGACCACGAGTATCTTCTCAACAAGTTGGATAATCATAGTGATCCCTCTGCTCTTCTGGACGATTTACGCCGCACCGGCGCTCGCTTCAAAGGAATCTGGGTCACCGGCACCGGCGAAGAACTGCTGCACCTTTACGAAAGCGGTCTTGTCGGAGACATCGAACCGCAAGAGGCGCACATTGCCCTCTACGGATAAGGAAAAGGAGCGCGAAACGCGCTCCTTTTTTCATTTATCCATCACTTTTTTGCGGCATTTTGCAAAAATTCCTGCCGCTCACGCACCAGTTCCCGATACAGCGCGTCCGCCGTCCACGACACATTGGTGGGGGTGATGGCGGCTTTGAGCGCCACATCGGCACCCTCGCGCATCAAGCCCTGGATGAAAAAGTCCAGCAGAATGCCCGGCAGCTGCAAAACCAGCATTTCCTCGCCGAAAGGACGCAGGGCAGCGCGGTCGGCGCCTTCCCCCCGCAGCGCCTGCCCAATAGTGCAGCCGTGGCGCTTTTTGTCCACGCAGACAACGCGGACAGAGAGCTTCCGGCACAGGGCGCGGATGATTTCTTCCTTTTTCGAAGGGATATTATATAAGAGAACAGTCGGTTCCATAAGCTATACTCCTTTGCTTTTTAACGTATTATATCACATTCTCCCTGGAAGGATGTGGCTTTTGCACCAAACAAACGAAAGGAATTTGTAAATTTTCTTTGTTTTTTCTTTTCTTTTTCCGTTTTGGTTGGTATACTGTTAAAGAATCAAAGGCAAACCACCCCCCAAAAAGGAGTTACATACATGAAACACACAAAGAAAATTGCGGCGCTGCTGGCTCTGGTCCTGTCCCTGACAGTTCTGTGGGGCTGCGGCGAGAAAGAACCCGAACTGCCCGTGGATGATGATCCCAGCCAGGGCACACAGGAGGAGGATCAACAGCAGCAACAAAACACCCAGACCGCTGCACCGTCCCACACCATTGTTTGCTGCGACGGCGAAACGACGCTGCGCTTCGTGCATGATGCACAGGGCGGCTGGCAGTGGAAAGACGACACGGAGTTCCCGCTGGACACCACCTATGTGGACGCTCTGGCGCTGTGCGTGGATCAGATGATGCTGGCCCAGCCCATTGTTACCGACAAGACCGTGGAAGATCTGGAGCTGGACGAAGAGACCAAGTATGTCACCGCCACAGACGAGAAGGGCCACCGCGTTACCTGGTATTTGGGTAAGAAAGATGAATCCGGCAGCTATTATATGCGCCGCGCAGACGACGAAACCAATGCCATCTATCTGGCACCGGCAGAGCTGAGCGATCTGATCAGCCGCAGCATCTACGACATGATGATCCTGCCGGAGCTGCAGGCGATGCATCCGGAAAATCTGCGCAAGATCACCATTACCACCGCAGAAAAGACCGTCACCACCTCTCTCAACAGCCACGGTGTGTGGGTGGTGGGCATCAGCAGCGTCAACGAAACGGCGCAGCCTATGGCACAGTCCTTTGGGCAGATGGCCATCCTCTCCTGTGTGGACTTCAAGCCTACCGAAGGTGCTGCCGCCATCTGCGGACTGGAGCCGCCTCAGGCAACCGTGTCGGTGGAATTCCTCAATCTTGTGGGCGTTGAGCAGTCTCTTTCCTTTGCCATCGGCGCCAAGCTGGGCGAGGGTTACTGCATGACCATCGGCGAGGACTCCACCATCTATTTGATGAGTGCAGCCGTGGCAGAGTCGATTCTGGACTTTGTAAAGTAAGAACCTACCCCTCTGATGGCCTGCGCTTTCAGAGGGGTTCTGTCTCTTTGATGCACACCAACAGAAAGGAGCCGGTTTGTGCGAATTCTGATCATCGAAGATGAAGTGCGTCTGGCCGGTACGCTGGCAGATCTTCTGCGCCGGCAGGGCTACGCTGCCGATATGTGTCACGACGGACTCAGCGGGTTGGACGATGCCGCCAGCGGTATCTACGACCTGATCCTGCTGGACGCCATGCTGCCGGGACTGGACGGCTTCTCTCTTCTGCAGCAGCTGCGCGCCGGAGGCAACACCACACCTGTGTTGATGCTGACAGCCCGCAGCGAAGTGGCCGACCGTGTCCGCGGTCTGGACAGTGGTGCCGACTATTATCTCACCAAACCCTTTGACGCACAGGAACTTCTGGCCTGTGTGCGCCTTTTACTGCGCCGCAGCGGGGGAGAAACGCGCATCGACGACACCATCTCCTGCGGCGATCTGCGGCTGGAGCCGGGAACCTTCCTGCTGTGCTGCGCACAGCGCTCGGTACGGTTGAGCCGAAGGGAATATGACATGATGGAGTTTCTGATGCGCAATCAGAAGCTCATCGTCACCAAAGAACAGCTCCTTGTGAAAGTATGGGGCTATGACAGCGAGGCGGAGGATAACAATGTGGAGGTGTATATCTCCTTCCTGCGCCGCAAGCTGAGCCATTTGCACTCCACTGTAAAAATCAAAACCATCCGCCTGGTAGGCTATTGTCTGGAGGTGGGGGAATGATCCGTAAACTGCGGTGGAAAGTGGTCAGCATCACGATGCTGTTCGTCACCGTTGTGCTGCTGACAGTCTTTGTGGGCGTCTACCTCAACGCCCGTACCAGTCTGCGCCAAAACGCCGAACAACAGCTCTATCAGACGCTGCAAAAAGGCAATAGCAGTCTCTTTCACCCCGGACAGGACAGCGGCTCTCTGCCCTGCTTTGTCGTAGAAGTCTACACCAGCGGCACCGTCCGTATATCCGGCAGCAGCTATTATCAGCTGGACGACGACGTCCTGCGGGAAATCGTGGCCGAATGTCTGGCGCAGGAAGAAGATTCCGGCGTGCTCAAGGCCTATCACCTGCGCTATCTGCGCTCGGCATCGCTGCTGTCACTGCGCATCGCCTTTACCGACAGTTCTCTGGAGCAGGCCACACTGCGCTCGCTGGTGCGCACGTGCTTGATCATCGGGCTTGGCGCTCTGGTGGCGCTGCTGATCTGCTGCTATTTTCTGGCAGGACTCATTACCCGTCCTGTAGAGCGCGCCTGGGCCACGCAGCAGCGCTTCTTGTCCGACGCCTCCCACGAACTGAAAACGCCACTGACAGTGGTACTCTCCTCGGCCGAACTGCTGGGTGAGCACACGGAGCAGGACAGCCAGGCGGCCGCTTATGTGGACAATATCCGCAGCGAGTCTGAGCGGATGCGGGCGCTGGTAGAGGACATGCTGACTCTCTCCCGCACTGAAAACACCAGAGCTGAAACCGTCTTTGCCGATGTGGATCTGAGCGATCTTGCCGCCGGGTCGGTTTTGCGTTTTGAGCCGGTGGCCTATGAGACGGGACGGACGCTGAGCTTTGAGATCACGGAAGGCATCCACTTCCCCGGTGACGGTGAGCGCTTAACCCAACTGGTGGGGATTCTTCTGGATAACGGCATCAAGTACGCACCCGAAGGCAGCTTTGTCCGGCTGACACTGCGCCAACAGGAGCGTCAGGCCATGCTGATGGTGGAAAACGGCGGAGAGCCGATCCCGCCGGAGCGTCTGCCCCATCTCTTTGAACGGTTTTACCGGGCAGATCCCAGCCGCAGCGATCACGGCAGTTTCGGTCTGGGACTGTCTATTGCACAGGCCATCGCCCATGATCACGGCGGAACGATCCGCGCCGAGAGTGATGCGCGTTCCACCCGCTTTATAGTAACTCTGCCACTAAAACGATAATCTGCCGGAGGAAATCATCATGCTTGAAAAAATCATCCGCATTGTAGAGCAGGCCGGAGAGATGATCCGCTGTGTCCACGATGTGACCGAGAACATCACCGAAAAAAGCAGCCACATCGATGTGGTAACCCAATACGATACCGCCGTACAGGAGTTTCTGCACCGCGAGCTGTTGGCGCTGATGCCCGAGGCCGGTTTTCTGGGGGAGGAGGGCTCCCACGAGGAGATCACCACCGAGTGGACCTTCATTGTGGATCCTATCGACGGAACCGCCAACTTTGTGCGCAATTTCGGCCACAGCAATATCTCCGTGGCGCTGGCCAAAAACGGTGTCTCGGAATACGGCGTCGTCTACAACCCCTACCGCGGTGAACTGTTTGCCGCCCAGCGGGGCAAGGGCGCTGCCCTCAACGGAAAGCCCATCCACGTCAGCACCGCCGATCCTGCCCACGGCATTTTGCTGTGCGGCTCCACCGCCTACGACCGTGAGCTGACCGACCGGCACTTTGCCATCATGCGCGCACTCTACGATCGCGTAGGCGACTACCGCCGGCTGGGCGCCGCAGCGCTGGATCTGTGCTATGTGGCTGCAGGCCGCGTGGAGGCGTTCTTTGAATGCCGCCTGCGCCCCTGGGATATCGCTGCCGGCAGCCTGATCCTTACCGAGGCGGGCGGAAAGGTGACGCAGATGGACGGCAAGCCGCTGGATGTGCTGCACAACTGCTCCGTTTTTGCTGCCAATCAGGCCTGCTACGGTCTCATCGATGAAATTCAGAAATTTCTGGCATGAGCAGCATGCGCAAACATAGCCGACGCATGGCCCTTTGCGGTTTGATGGCCGCCTTATCGGTTGTTCTCTTGGCCGCAGGCGCGATTCTTCCGCTGGCCACCTTCTGTTGTCCCATCCTGGCCATGCTCTGCGCTCTGCCCGTGCTGGAGGAGTACGGCGCAAAAACAGCCACGGTGTTTTACGGCGCCGTGTCGCTGCTGGCGCTGCTGCTTTGCGCGGATAGGGAAGTGGCTCTTCTCTATGCTTTCCTCGGCTGGTATCCCGCAGCACGTCCGCAGTTGGACAAAGTGCTCCGCACCGGGTTGGCCCGCGCGCTGGTCAAGCTGTTCCTGTTCTGCTCGGCAACCGGCATTATGTACGCTCTGGCCATTTTCCTTCTGGGGATGGACTACATCGCCGAGGAATATGCCGCTGGCGGCCGGATCATGCTGGCGCTCACCGTGGTGCTGGCCTGCATCGTATGGCTGCTGCTGGACAAGGTGCTGCTGCGCTTTACGCTGCTGTATCACCGCAAGTGGCGAGGAAAGTTTTTCCGCAGCTGAAAGAAGACATCTTCCCGGCACTCTTTGCATATACTGTCCGGTATAGGCAGAGACTGCAGAGAGGAGGGGCGATGTGCGCATGCGAAAAGGACCGGATATTGACGACATGATCTACCAGGATGAGTGGCGGATCAGCGAACGATAAA
This sequence comes from Vescimonas sp., assembly GCA_045650885.1. Lineage (GTDB taxonomy): Bacteria > Bacillota > Clostridia > Oscillospirales > Oscillospiraceae > Vescimonas. Next base: position 24,001 of record JAZRRQ010000078.1, read on the forward strand.
CATAGCAAAAGGCGACTTGTGGATCCACAAGTCCCCTTTTATTCTATTCAATTGTGCCGCCGCCCAGCACCTCTTCGTCGCGGTACAGGACCACAGCCTGACCGGCAGTCACGGCCCGCTGAGGCACGTCGAACGTCAGGCGCATACGGCCGTCCAGCAGCGCCTGAACGGTGGCTTCCGCCTCCGTCTGACTGTAGCGGGTTTTGGCAGTACAGCGGAGAATCCCTTGGGGCGCTTCGCCTGCGATCCAGTTGACGCGGCAGGCAGTCAGCGTGTCGGTATAAAGATCCGACTCATCACCCAGAAGGATCGTATTGTCGGCAGCGTTTTTCGATACCACGTACACATGGCGGCCTGCCGAAACGCCCAAGCCTTTCCGTTGGCCGGTGGTATAGCAGGGAAGACCCTTATGCCGTCCCAGCACGCGGCCGTCACGATCCACAAAGTCGCCCTCTGTCATCTCCACGGCACCGTATTGACGCAAAAAACGGGCATAATCGCCATCGGGGATAAAGCAGATGTCCTGACTGTCAGACTTGTCGGCGTTTTCCAACCCGGCGGCCCGGGCATGCTGGCGGATCTCGCTCTTTTCGTATCCGCCCACCGGCAGCAGCAGATGCTGCAGCTGGCTCTGGGTCAGTTGATAGAGCATATAGCTCTGGTCCTTACGGCGATCCAGTCCCCGCAGCAGGCGGTATTTACCCTGCAGGGCATCGTAATCCACCCGCGCGTAATGACCGGTGGCAATATAGTCATACCCCATTTCCAGCGCTGCATCGAGGAAGAGGCCAAACTTCAGGCAGCGGTTACAGTCGATACAGGGGTTGGGGGTGCGGCCGGCACAATATTCAGACACAAAGCGGTCCATTACCTCGCCGGCGAAGGCACGGGCGCCGTCAATGACACGAAACTCCATGCCCAGTCGTTGCGCCACCGCTTCAGCGTCGGCCGTATCATTTCCGCCGGGCAGCAGATTCAGCATGGCACCGTCGCAGTGGTAGCCCTGCCGCTGCAGCAGCACAGCCGCAGCGCTGCTGTCCACACCGCCGGACATAGCGATCAATACTTTCTTTTTCATCATAAACCTCTTATTCCCTCACCGGAGGCGTTTCATACAGGATGACCCCGGCTTTCGCCGGGGTCAGAAAACATTTAGTCGATATGCCGCGTACGGAATGCGCCGTAAGGCAGCGCATCACTCAGTTCCATCAGCACCGGCTGGAATCCGCCGGCGTAGTGGAAGGACGCACTCTTGACCGTTCCTTCTGCCACTTTGCGGTCCGGCAGGGCCGCCGTGACACTGGTACCCTCACCCACGCGGGATTGCAGCATCAGTCTTCCGCCATGACCTTCGGCAATGCGGCGGCACAGAGGAAGACCCAAACCCAAACCGTGGGGCTGGGGGTCCACCCGCTCGGAATGGAGATAGCGGTCGAATACCGTTTCCTGCAGCTCTTCGCTGATGCCGCAGCCGGTATCACTGACTGTCAGCAGCACCTGTCCGCCGCCCACACGCAGAGAAACGCTGACGCGGCCGCCCTGGGCTGTAAACTTAATGGCGTTGGACAGCAGATTCCACACCAGACGTTCCATATGTTCTTTATGAATCGCCACACTGTGATGGGGCAGAGTACAAACAAAGCTCAGTTCAATGCCCGCCTCCTCTGCCAGAGGCTGTGCCTGCCGCACCAGCCCCTCCAGCCATGCCACCATTTCCACATTGGCAGTGAGGAAGGGCGCGGTCTCCAGCAGCATGGGCGCGGCAGAGAGGTTGTTCACCAAACGCATGGCACGATAGTAGCTCTGAGAGAGGATAGCCATATTCCGCTCTGCGGCGGGATCTGCTCCTTCAGAAGGTGCCATACGCAGCAGCGCCACATGCATATTGCCAAGAGAACCGCGCAGCTGTGCGGCCACATTGGGCAAAATTTCGTTGAGCAAATGTTCCTGATCATGCTGAGCCATATGCGGCACCTCCCTTCTCATAAAGTTGCAAAAACAGCTCGTGATTATCCGCGGGAAAACTCCCCGGGCAGTCCAAACTATACCAAAAAAAGTACCAAAAAACAAGCCTTTTCGTCTATTTTCGGGAATAATCAAAATTTTCACAAAAAAGGGTTGATTTTTTCACAAATGTGCATATAATACTAAACGTACCATACATTTGAGATGTTCTGCCAACTTTGGCACATTTCACATTTAGGAAGGAAGAAATCATTATGAGCATTAAAGTTGCAATCAACGGTTTTGGCCGTATCGGTCGTCTGGCTTTCCGTCAGATGTTCGGCGCTGAGGGTTTTGAAGTTGTTGCCATCAACGACCTGACCTCCCCCGCTATGCTGGCCCACCTGCTGAAGTATGACTCCACCCAGGGCAACTACGCCGCTATGGGTCACGTCGTCGAGGCTGGCGAGGACAACATCGTTGTCGACGGCAAGAAGATCACCATTTATGCTAAGGCTAACGCCGCCGAGCTGCCCTGGGGCGAGCTGGGTGTTGACGTCGTGCTGGAGTGCACCGGCTTCTACACCTCCAAGGCCAAGGCCCAGGCTCACATCGATGCCGGCGCCAAGAAGGTCGTCATCTCCGCTCCCGCCGGTAACGACCTGCCCACCATCGTTTATAACGTCAACCACGAGACCCTGACCAAGGAAGACAACATCATCTCCGCTGCTTCCTGCACCACCAACTGCCTGGCTCCCATGGCTAAGGCTCTGCACGAGCTGGCCGAGATCGAGTCC
>JAZRRQ010000079.1:0-6898 GCA_045650885.1 Vescimonas sp.
GAACGCTCTGGAAGAGAGCGGCGAGGGCAAGGTCATCATGAGCTATGAGGAGTCCTACGGCTATATGCTGGGCGACTTCGTCCGGGATAAGGACGCCGTCACCGCCAGCCTCATCATCACCGAGATGGCCGCATGGTAGGCCACGCAGGGCATGACCCTGTACGGTGCCCTGCAGGCCCTGTACGAGAAGTACGGCTGGTTCGGCGAGCAGACCCACAATCTGGTGATGCCCGGTCTGGACGGTCTGGAGAAGATGGCCGCCCTGATGAAGGAGCTGCGTGAGAATCCCCCCGCCGCCATCGCCGGCGTGGAAGTGGCTGTCCGCAAGGACTACAAGGACGGCTCCGTGGTCTGCTGCAAGACCGGCGCTGTCAGCGAGATGGAACTCTCCGGCTCCAACGTGCTGCGCTTCGAGCTGGCCGACGGCACCGTGATTCTGGTCCGTCCCTCCGGCACCGAGCCCAAGATCAAGGTCTATGTGCTGACCAAGGGCGCCGACGCCGCTGAGCGTGACGCCAACATCGCCAAGTACGCCCAGTGGGTCAAGACCCTGAGCTGAGCATTACAAGCCATAAAAAAAGAGAAGCCTCACGGCTTCTCTTTTTTATTTGATGATAGGCTCCCTTTACACAAGGGCGGCCGTTGAATGTTTCATTTACAGCACGGGGACTTCCAGCGTCACATCGCTGAGGGCGTAGGTGCGGCAGGGATGGACCCAGCCGAACTTCTTATCGGCCATGCGGCGGCCGTCGCCCTCTTCGGGAACGGAGATCTCGCCGCTGACGAGACGGGAGTGGCACCAGCCGCACTCGCCGCTGCGGCAGTGGGACGGGGCGCGGATACCGGCACGCTCGCAGGCGTCCAGCAGCGTCTGGTCGGCGCGGCAGGTGGTCTTGAACTCCTCACCACGGATGATGACGGTCAGTTCGAAGGTCTTGCCGGCAGCATCGGCGGGATAGGCGGCATCCTTGGAAGGATCGCCGTACTCGCCGCCCACTTCGAAGCGGATGCGGCGGGACTTGAGACCCAGCTTGGGCAGCTCCTGCTTCAGGAAGGCGTACATGGGCTTGGGGCCGCAGACGTACACGCTGTAGTCGCCCTCACCGGCGTACTTCTGAATCAGCTCGGCGGTGATGAAACCCTTCTCGCAGCCCTCGGCCTCCTCATCGGACAGGACGTGGACCACCTTCACCTTGCCGCCAGAGGCGGCCTCGATGGCGGCGAGCTGCTCTTCCAGCAAAATGGCGTCCTTATTGCGGCTGCCGTAGAGGATGGTCAGGCGGAAGTCCTCGGTGCCGTCAGCGATGGCGGCGGCCATGGAGCAGAAGGGCGTGATGCCGCTGCCGCCGGCCAGAGCCACCACGTGCTTAGCGTCGCGCAGTTCCTGATAGTAGAACTCGCCCAGAGGAGCGGACAGCTTCACCTTGGTGCCCACCTGCCAGTTGGCCAGAATATACTCGGAGGCAAACCCGCCGGCGCTGTGCTTGATGGTGAGAACATAGCTGCCGTTCAGGGCCAGCTTGGGAGCCGAGCAGATGGTGTAGGGCTTGTTGACCTTGGCCTCGCCGATGTCCAGCGCGATGCTCACATACTGACCGGCGCGGAAATAAGCCAGCTGCTCGGTGCCCTTCTCGGCATCGGGCGCGAGGGTAAAGCTCTTGGCGTCGCCGTGCTCGGCGATGGCGGTGATGACGGCATACTGGGTGCCGGGATGGAGCTTCTTGGCCAGCACGTTGGCGTTATAGATGGACTGGGGCATGGTGTCGGGCGCCTCGGCGATCTTCTGCTCGCGCAGCTTCACCTGACCGAGGAATGCGCCTACGCCCAGACTTTTCAGCAGCTTTTTATCGTAATTGTACTTCATCTTACTTACCCTCCTTCATGTCATGGAGCGTATAGCGGGCCTGCTCGGCACCGGACATATAGGCCTGGCTGTAACCGTCCATCTGGGTGCCGTGACCGCCGGCGAAGCGCAGACCCTTGATGGTGTAGCCCAGATCGGCGGTGCCGGACTGGACACGGGGGAACATGCCGTCCCAGGTATGGGGCTCGTAGCCGTAGACATCGCCGCGGGGCGTGCCCAGATAGCGGGCCCAGGTCACGGGAGAGGCCACCACGATCTCCTCGATGTGGCTCTGCAGATCGCAGCCGGTGACCGCCTCGTAGCGCTCCACGCACTGGCGGGCGATACGGTCCTTGATGCGGAAATACTCCTCCTCGGTGACGTTGGCAAAGGGATCTTCCGTATAGAACTTGGAGAACTGGATGCAGGCGCGGCCCTCGCCCACGGCATCAGGGATGGCGTTGGTCAGCACCGTGACGGTGATGTCCTTATGGGTCTCGATATTGGCAGAATCGGCGTACTGGTGACGGTTGTTGGGATCTTCACGCATAAAGGTGTCGTAACCCTTCAGGCCGATCTCCTCGGCCGTGGCGTCCAGACCCAGATACACGGTGACGCAGGCCTGTGCCAGCTTCTGGGCGTTCATGCAGCGGCGGTTGTACTCCGGCACTTCGGCAGGATCCACCATGCGGTCGAACACCACATGGGGCATCAGGTTGGAGATCACGCGCTCGCAGGGGATATACTTGCCGCCGGCGATCTCCACGCCGCACACGGCGCCGTCCTTGACGTCGATCTTCTTGACTTCGCAGTTGTACCAGATATCGCCGCCCAGCTCGCGGATGCGCTTGTCGAAGGCCATGCCGATCTCGTGGCTGCGGTTGCGGGCGATCCAGGGCTTCTGGGTCAGGTACACGTAAGTCATGAAGGCATAAACGGCGAAGGACATATTCTCGGAATGGGAGGAGATATAGGTCCAGTAGGACTCATAGATATTCTTGGCCTTCTCCGGCACACCCAGCAGATCCAGCACCGTCTCCACAGACTGGGGAACCAGCTTCATCAGGTCGTGATACTTGATGAGCATTTCCACCTTCTGCAGGGGGTTGGGATGGTTGTGACGCTCGCCCAGCCAATCCACGCCTTCCACCAGCATGCGGGAGATCTCCATCACGTTGGTCATGGACTCACGGCTGCCGGGTACCTGACGCTCCATCTCATCGATGAAGGCCTGTACGCCCAGAGGCATCTCTACCTTGAAGCCCTTCTCCGGATCAGTGGCCACGGCGCAGAACGCTTCGGGAATGGGAACCCAATCCACGTCCAGACCATAGCCATCCAGCAGCTCACGCACGGCACCTCTGGGCTCGCCCTCGATACCGCGGCCCATCTGGCACATCTCGTGCAGCGTTGCCTCAAACTCAAAAGCACCGCGGACGAAGCTGGTTGCGCAGCCGCCGGGTAGATTGTGCTTTTCCAGCACCAGAACCTTCTTGCCCGCCTTGGCAAGATAGGCAGCCGCGGACAGGCCGCCGTTACCGGCGCCCACCACGACAACATCGTAGCGTTTGGCTTCCTGCATATCTTCCTCTCCTTATCGTGTCATAAATTCGTGGTCTAACCACCAACCACATTATACGTTAAAACACTGACAATTGCAAGGGGAAATGCAGATCTCTCCCCCCTGCCAAATGTCGGGTCGGCACCCGCCGCAAAACACGCCGCATATCCACAGTTTGGCCAAATCACACGATTTTCAGCCGTCACCGCTTGCCTTTTCGTGCCGTTGGGGTATAATAAAGGACGTTGTTTTCATCATTCCCGGGCGCCTCGCCCGCTGCGGAGGTTTCCTATGACCCATCGTAACGTCGGTAAACGAATTGAAAAGATGGCGCTGTTCCTGCTGGGCAATGCGCTGCTGGCCTTCGCCGTGGCGGCCTTCGTCATCCCCAACGGCATCATCACCGGCGGCGGTACCGGTATCGGCTTGCTGCTGGGCCGCCTGCTGCAAGTTGACGCAGCGGTGGTGGTGCTGGTGTTCAACCTGATCATGCTGGCTCTGGGCGGCGCCGTGCTGGGCAGAAAATTCCTGGTCTCCACGGTGGCCTGCTCGCTGCTGTACCCGGTGCTGCTGGCTCTGTTCCAGCGCATCCCCGGCATCGACCAGCTGACCGACAACCTGATGCTCAGCGTGCTGTTCGCCGGTGGCATGGTGGGTCTTTCCATCGGCATTCTGGTGCGTCTGGGCTCCTCCACCGGCGGCACAGACGTGCTGAATCTGGTGATCAACAAGTGGACCCACGTCCCCTTCGCCACCGTGGCTGCCGTCACCGATGTGGTGATTCTGGCCACCCAGGCTCTCTTCTCCAGCGCTGAACAGATCCTCTTCGGTCTGGTGATGCTGGCGGTGATGACCTACGTCATCAACTCTGTGATGATCATGGGTAAGGCGCAGCTGCAGGTGTTCGTCATCTCCGAACATTACGAGTCCATCCGCTGCCGACTGCTGGAAGAGCTGTCCGCCGGCGTGACCATGTTCCACATCGAAACCGGCTACCAGCGGGAAAAGCAGCAGGGCGTGCTGTGCATCATCCCCAAGCGCCGTCTCCACGATGTCCACCAGCTGGTGCTGTCCATCGATCCCGACGCCTTCCTCACCATCACCCAGATCAACGAGGTTCACGGCGAGGGCTTCAGCTACGAACGCGGCACCCAGCGCCCCACCGAATAAGCAGTAAGGCCATCCCCACCGGGGATGGCCTTTTTGTCTTCTCGTGATTTGTTATACGCCGAACTGCTGATTTGTTATACGCCGAACTGACGCCGCAGCCAGCTGCCTGCCAGATCGATCCAGCCGGTGCAGTCGGGGCACACCCGCTCCTTGCCCTCCAGCGTGTCGGCGGTGACGGCATTGGACAAAGACAGTCCATGCTCACCCAGCGAGTAGATATGCATCTCCAGCGACACGCCGCAGCGCTTGAGCGCGGCGGCGAAGAGGATGCTGTTCTCCACCGCCACCAGTTCGTCGGTGTCGGTGTGCCACAAAAACGTGGGCGGCACGCTGTCCGTCACGCGCTGGTGCAGCGACTGGAATGCCAGCGCCTCGTCATCGGCCTCCTGCCCCACCAGATTGGCAATGGAGTAGCGGTCACCCACCGTGCCCGCGTCGGTGATGACGGGATAGCCCAGCAGCAGCGCCTGGGGACGGATATCCTCGGCCGCGCAGCCCAACAGCTCATGCAAGAACGCTTCGTTCCAAAATACACCCAGACTGGCTGCCAGATGGCCGCCTGCGCTGTAACCGGACACGCACAGCCGCTCCGGGTCGATGTGAAACTCCTCTGCGTGCCGGCGCAGCCACAGTACCGCCTGCGACAAACTCACCAGCGCCGTGGGAAAGCGGGCCGGCGCACAGGGATAGCGCAGCACGGCGGCGTGGTAACCGCGGCTGGCAAAGGCCAGCGCCAGCGGCTCGGCCTCCCGGTCGGTGGTATAGGCGTAGCCGCCGCCGGGACAGATGAGGACGAGGGGACGGCTTTGGCTGTTTTTCAGCCGGTCGGAAGCGGAGAGAAAATACGTCTCCAGATACGCGCCCGGCGTGGGCAGATCGATGCGCTGATGAACCATGATGGATCCTCCCTTTGACGTTTTTTTCAGTATAGCAGAACCTCGGCGCCGGTGCAAGCCGCCGCAGCGCGCCGGCAGAAAAAACTGGCATTCTGCGCCCCTTTGTGGTATGGTGTCATTATCCCGGCCCCACGCGGCTGAAAGGAGTTTTATCATGATCATCCGTTCCGACTGGCATATCCATACCGAAGCCTCTTACGACGCCTCACTGCCCCTGCGCGAAATTCTTGCAACGGCACAGCAGCTGGGCATTGAAAAGCTGGGCATCACCGACCATCTGAATTTCAACGACCACGCTTTCGTGGGCAACCTGCACCAGTCCGTCCGGGACGTGAAGGCGCTGCAGGCCCAATTCCCCCAGCTGGTGATGGGCGTGGAGCTGACGCCTATCGAAAAGCCGGAGTTCGACTATATCGCCAAAACCGGCACACGGGAAGGCTACCAGCCTCCCATCATGGACAAGCCCTACGACATCGAGCTGGCCATGACGAAAGAAGAGCTCAAGGCGCTGGGCGTGCGCTACGCCATCGGCGCCTCCCACTGGCGGGTGGACGTACCCTACGCCCGCAAACTGCCGCTGGATCGCGATCAGCTGATCGGCGAGTGGTTCCGCCAGCAGCTGTGGCTGGCCTGTGATGAGCGCGTCACCATTCTCGGTCATCCCTGGTACATCGGCGAGGGTATCTGGTATGACGACTTCACCGTGATCCCCCGTTCCATGAATCTGGAGATCGCCGCCGCGCTGAAGGAAAACGGCAAGTATGTGGAGTGCTGCGAGGGCGTGCTGTGCGACCCCAATGCAACGGAGCGTTTCCGTCACCAGTACGCCGAATTTATGCGCGAGCTCTTCGAAATGGGCATCCCCATCACCTACGGCTCTGACTCCCACTCCGTGTTCGCACCTGACATAAAAGAAGCCGAACAGTATCTGCTGGCCGTGGGCTTCCGTGACGGTGATATCGGCGAAGTAAAGGACAGCGACCTGTGGTAAGGCCCCCATCCGCCAAATGAACCCAAAGACCACCCTGCGGGGTGGTCTTTTCTGTTTCGCCGGCCACAAAATAGCGCGGCTTACCTTGCAATCTTCGCCAAAATCGTTTACAATACTCCATTAAGAACCAATTTCATTTCAGGAGGTCACACCATGGATTACAAGATGGAAACCAAGTGCGTACAGGGCGGCTACCGTCCCGGTAATGGCGAGCCCCGCCAGATCCCCATCGTACAGAGCACCACGTTTAAGTACGAGTCCAGCGCCGAGATGGGCAAGCTCTTCGATCTGGAGGCCAACGGCTACTTCTATTCCCGTCTGCAGAACCCCACCTGCGACGCTGTGGCCGCCAAGATCTGCCAGATGGAAGGCGGCAGCGCCGCCATGCTGACCTCCTCCGGTCAGGCCGCCAACTTCTTCGCCGTGTTCAACATCGC
>JAZRRQ010000080.1:0-2146 GCA_045650885.1 Vescimonas sp.
CCGGCGTTAACAGCCTTGGAGGGAGCAACGATCATGTTGGGCTGGCTCATCAGATACTGCAGAGCATCGTTGGTGGTGGGCATGTTGGCCACTTCGATGTAGTACTTCACGCCGTTGGCAACGATCTGCTGAGCCTGCTCCATGTGAACGTCGTTCTGCATGGCGGAAGGCATGATGACGTCGGCCTTGACGCCCCAGGGCTTCTGGCCGGGGAAGAACTCAACACCGAACTTATCGGCGTAATCCTTGACCTTGTTGCGGCCGGAGTTACGCATGGTGACCAGGTACTCCACCTTCTCTTCGCAGGAGGAAACACCCTCGGGGTCATAGATGTAGCCGTCGGGACCGGACAGGGTCACGACCTTGGCGCCCAGGTGCATAGCCTTCTTGCAGATACCCCAAGTCACGTTGCCGAAGCCGGCGCAGGCGATGGTCTTGCCCTCGATGGACTCACCCTCGTGCTCCAGAACTTCCTGCAGGTAGTACATAGCGCCGTAACCGGTAGCCTCGGGACGGGTCAGGGAGCCGCCGTAGGTGAAGCCCTTACCGGTCAGCACGCCGTTCTCCCACACGCCCTTCAGGCGGCGGTACTGGCCGTACATATAGCCGATCTCGCGGCCGCCCACGCCCATATCACCGGCGGGAACGTCGATGTCGGGTCCGATGTAGCGGTACAGAGCCGTCATGTAGCTCTGGCAGAAACGCATGATCTCAGCGTCGGACTTGCCGGAGGGGTCGAAGTCGGAACCGCCCTTGCCGCCGCCCATGGGCAGGCCGGTCAGGCTGTTCTTGAAGGTCTGCTCAAAGCCCAGGAACTTGATGATGCTGGGGTTAACGTTGGGCTGGAAGCGCAGGCCGCCCTTGTAGGGGCCGATAGCGCCGTTGAACTGGCAGCGATAACCGATGTTGGTGTGCCACTGACCGGCGTCATCGCACCACACCACGCGGAAGGTGAACATACGCTCGGGCTCGACCATGCGCTTGAGCAGGTCAACCTTCTCGTACTCGGGATGAGCATCGATGACAGGGGAGATAGAGGTGAAAACCTCTTCCACGGTCTGCACGAACTCGGGCTCATTGACGTGCTTCTTCTTCACATACTCGATGACGCTTTCAACATAAGCATTCATAACGATCTGCCTCCTCTAAAATGTTCATGATCTTTTCATGTTGTTTTTTCGGGCAGGGGCAGGGGAACCCCACACTGCCCCTTCTACCATGATGATATCACCCTTATTGTTAATTCGCAAGTATAAATCGGACATAATCCCATATATTTCCGTAAAAAAACCACATCTATTTTTGTGCAACTTGTCCCCACGCCATCGGTGCTGCGGCACACGAAATCTGCCGCAAAGAACTTTTTCGCCCGGTATCTCCCACTTTGACGGAAAATACCCCGTCCAGCCTTGACTTTCTCCGGCATCAAGGTATAATGTTGGTTGTGTGCCGGGTCTTGTTGCACCGGCTGATTTATCATGATGTGCCGCCTCTTGGGACGGCAGAAGGAGTTATTATGACCTATTCCATGAATATCGCCGGAGTGCAGCGCGAGCTGCCCATCTGCAAGATCACCGACGATCTGTACATCGGTGCTTTCATCTGCTTCGGTGACGCCGAGCTGACCGTGGCCTGCGCCCGCGACCTTCTCAAGCTGGTTCCCGCTGACAGCTATGACTATCTCTTTACCGCCGAGGCCAAGAGCATTCCCCTCATCCACGAAATGGCCCGTCAGAGCGGCGCTGAGAAGTACTTCATCGCCCGCAAGGGTATGAAGGCCTATATGCCCGACCCCCTGTGGGTGGAGGATGAGTCCATCACCACCGCCGGCAAGCAGAAGCTGTTCCTGGGCCGTGACGATGCCGAGCTCATCCGCGGCAAGCGCATCCTTATCGTGGACGATGTCATCTCCACCGGTGGCTCCCTGAAGGCCATGGAGGCTCTCATCAACGCCGCAGGCGGCATGGTGGTCGACCGCATCGCTGTTCTGGCCGAAGGCGGCGCCAAGGACCGCACCGATATCAAGTTCCTGGCTCCCCTGCCCCTCTTTAACGCCGACGGCACCACCAAGTAACAATACCCTTTTGTGACCGCACCAGTTTTGGTGCGGTCATTTTTTTATCATCTCCCTATAGACAACCACCCA
>JAZRRQ010000081.1:0-7759 GCA_045650885.1 Vescimonas sp.
AGGAGAAGTTGAAGCAGCCGCTGTGGCAGCAGATGCAGGGACGAATGTCCTCCAAACGGCCTTCCATCAGCTTGGTGACCCATTCGCCGTCCGCAAGGAACTGACGAGCCACGCCGACACCGTCGATCTTGCCTTCCGCAACGGCCTGTGCGCCCACGTCGGGCTCCATACGGCCGGCGCAGACCACGGGAATATCCACAAACTGCTTGATATGAGCCACGTCGTCCAGATTGCAGTTCTGAGGCATGTACATAGGGGGATGGGCCCAATACCAGGAGTCGTAAGTACCGTTGTCGGCGTTGAGCATGTCGTAACCGGCATCCTGCAGGTACTTGACAGCCCGCTCGGACTCGGCCATGTCGCGGCCCATTTCCGGTGCATCGTCACCGGGGACGATACCCTCGGCAAAGCCCTTGAGCTTGGACTCCACGCTGTAGCGCAGGGACACGGGGAACTGCTCACCGCACTCTTCCTTGATGGCGCGCACGACTTCAGGGGCGACCGGGTAGCGGTTTTCGAAAGAGCCGCCGTACTCGTCGGTGCGCTTGTTGAAAAACTCGATGGCGAACTGGTCGAGCAGGTAGCCCTCGTGGACTGCGTGAACTTCCACGCCGTCCACACCGGCATCCATGCACAGCTTCGCGGTCTTGGCAAAGGCCTCGATGATCTCGTGGATCTGCTCGACGGCCATCTCAGGGCAGATGATGTCGGGCGCCCAGCGGTTGGGCTGGGGGCTGGGGCAGGCCAGCTCATGGTTGGTGTCGATGACGGGCTTGATGATAGCGCGGGTAAACTTATTCTTATGCAGAGGACCGATCATCTCGGTGATAGCCCAGCTGCGGCCCATACCGGCGGTGAGCTGCACGAAGAGCTTGGCACCGGTCTTATGAATCTCGTCCATGAACTCCTTCAAATCGCGGAACATCTTGGGGTTCTGCCACAGCCACTTGCCCCAGAAAGTGTCGCGCAGGGGGGCGATGCCGGGGATAATGAGGCCCACGTTATTCTGTGCGCGCTCCAGGAACAGCTTGGCCGCCTCCTTGTCAAAGTGGCAGCCACCCAGTTCAAACCAGCCGAACAGGGATGTACCGCCCATGGGGCACATGACGATGCGGTTCTTGATCTCCACATTGCCCACTTTCCAGGGCGTAAACAGGGCTTCGTACTTCTGATCCATACTCTGTCTTCCTTTCTGTTTTTCAAAAGGTGCGGTGGGTATACTCCCCCACCATGATATCATGGAGCGATTATACCTTTATTCGGCGCAAGTGTCAACTTTCCACAGGAAAATGTTCCGTTCTGCGGCAGTAAAAATCATTGAAATCCGCACCGACCTATGGCATACTATTGCTACTTCTCCTGCGAGGTATTGATCTGATGAACAAAACCAAACTCACCATTCGCTATGCCCTGCATCATCTGGCCTACTGGGCAGCGGCGGCAGGCGTGATGAGCTTTGCCACCACCTTTTTGCTGACACGCGGATTCCCTGCCACACAGGTGGGCACCATCATGGCAGCAGGCACTATTCTCTCGTGCCTGACCCAGCCGATACTGGCGGAAAAGGCCGATCGCAATCCGCGGCTCCTGTTCCCTCTGATCGTGGGACTGACGGTGTTCAGCGGCGTCTGCTTTGCCTGTGTGCTGCTGCCCGGCCTGCCCCGTCCGGTCTTTGCTCTGCTCTACCTGCTGGGCGTGTGGGCCTTCGACGCCATGATGCCGCTGATGAACTCCGTCTGCGTGCGCTTTATCGCCATGGGCTGCGCCATCAACTACGGCGTGTCTCGTGCAGTGGGCGCGGCATCCTTTGCCGTGGCCGCGCTGGGCATCGGCTATCTGATGGAGCGGATGGGCGCCGACAGTATGATCCTTCTGAATCTGATGCTGCTGGGTCTGTGCGCTGCCATCACGCTGGGCTATCCCCGTTCCACTAAGACAGAGGTGTCGGTTGCGGAAAAAATCGACAGCTGCTCTGTGATGGATTTCTTCCGCCGCTATCGCTGGTACTGCGTATCACTGCTGGGCATTTTGCTGCTGGGCATGTTCCACGCCATGACGGAAAACTACCTCATCGCCATCTTCGAACGGCTGGGCGGCGGCAGCAGCAATGTGGGCGTGGCACTCTTTATCCCCACGGTGGTAGAAGCCGTGGTCATGGTGTATTTCAGCCGCATCCGCAAACGGATCAGCGACAACTGGCTGCTGCGCTGGGCAGGCATCACCTTCCTTGTCAAGTCCGTGATCTTCCTCCTCGCCCCCTCCATTCCGGTGATCTATGCCGCACAGGTGCTGCAGGCCACCTCCTACGGCTTCCTCTCCCCCACCCAGATGTACTATGCCGATGCCAAGGTGCATCGCAGCGATATGGTGAAAGGTCAGGCCTTTATCACCGCCTCCTACTCCCTTGGCTGCGCCATCGGCAACTTTACCGGCGGTGTGCTGGTGCAGCACTGTGGCGTGGTAACCATGCTGTGCGCCGGTGTGGGTATGGCTGCCGCCGGCACGGCGGTGCTGTTTTTGACGGTGGACAAAAAAGACAGCTACACAGTACAAAACACCTGAAAAAAGGACGGTATTTCCTCGGAAATACCGTCCTTTTTCTGTTCTTTTTCGCATTTTTCACCGCGTCTGCCGGTCCTTCGGACGCCGGACGCCCACCGTGTGCAGGGCGGCTCATTTTCTTATCGGATCTGTGCTTCTCTCAGCGCTTCACAGCTCTCTCTTTGCGCCGGTAAGGCTGCACCGCCGAAGAGCGCAGTGCGCCCACGACCGCCAGCGCGCAGCCGGGCAGCGCGCCCAGCACAGCGCCGAGGAGCACCGGCTGTGCCCACGGCAAACGGTTGCAGGGTCGGTCAGCCACGTCCGGCTCACGCAGGATCCGCAGCTGCACATCGCCCATGACCTCACGGATCATCCGGGGACAAACCTCCAGCGCCGCCTTCAGGATGCGGCAGGCCTCCCGGGCATCGGGGGCAGTGACCGTCAGGGCAAAGTGATTGGTCTGGGCGATGGATTCAACGGTGACGGTACCGTCCACTTCCGCTGTGCCCAGTGCCTGGCACAGCAGCTCCCGGCCCAACCGGCTGTTGAGGAGATGGGGAAGGGTCTGCGCCAGATAGTTGGCGGTGCGGCTGTCGTAATAGTGGTCGTAGGAGAGGATATCTGCCTCTGCACCGCGGCGCACGCCAACGGAGAAGATGGCCTCCGACTGATACAGCGTCGTATGGGTGGCGGCGGCGTGCCAGTAAAGGCAAGCGCTCAAAACCACCGCCGGTAGCACGATCAGCGCCCACGCCCGCCGCAGCTGCGGCAGCATGTGCCGCACAAGAGCCAACGGGTCGATATGCACCAGATCTTCCTGCATCAGGCCGGCTTGGCTGTGGTCGGCATCGTCCGCAGCCGGCTCATTGCCTTGCCGCAGCCGGCGCATCAGCACCAGCGCGCCCATCACCAGCGCGCCGATTGCCGCGGCGATGATATAAAGGAAAAGGCTGGCCTCGCTTCGGCTGCTCTGTGCCGTGACGCTGTGACCATCCAGCGCCGTGATGGCGGTGGCGGTGGAGACGTATCGGCAGACCGCTTCATAGTGTTCCAGCACGGCCTGCGCCATCAGCCATGCGTCTTGCTGCGTTTCAGCGCTGACGGTGACGCCGATGAGATTGGTGCTGTCCAGCCGGGTGGCCCGGATGCTGCCGGGTACAGAGCCCAGCGTACTGCAGACGGCATCGGCCATCAGCTCGCTTTGCAGCACACGGGCATAGACGGCCGCCGCCTCCACGGTGGTGGAGGTATTGTTGTTTTCCGCGGTGGCAGCAAAGGTGAGCTCGGCGGTATAGGTCTCCGGCACGAAAAGCGTGCGCGCCGTCAGAACCAGCAGCACAGCCGTCAGCGCCGCCAGGATCAGCAGCCACCACCTGCGCGCCAGCAGACGCAGCAGGTACAGGGGGTCAGCCTCTGCGGGATAAAAAGTGGTAGGATTGCGTTCCATATTGCCCGCCTTTCTCAGCCGACTACCACGGTTTGGTAGACTGTGTGATCTTCATAGGTATAGCAAGCGAAGTATGTACCGGGCGCAGAGGTGTCCACCTGATGTGCCACCCGAACCGCTCGCTTGTATTCCGGGACGACATACGCAGCAGCGTCAAATGTGCTGCCCACCGGCAGGTAGACGATATACTGGTGCAAAATCGGCGGCATCGGCTGCCCGGTTTCGGTGACGACCAATTTCAGCTGCACCGTTTCCGTGTTGCCCTGATGGTTACTAACCTGCGCCGTGACAGAGTAAACACCGGGCTCGGCAGTGTTTACGTTGTGGGAAATGATGTGAATGTTGCCGGAGAGGTCACCGTCACGTGCATCGTGAGCCTGCAGCCGGTCCAGCAGCTGCACGTCTCCGTTCACCGGATATACCGGCGCACAGTGCAGCGCAAAGCGTGGCGCGGCATCATCAACGCAGCGCACGGTGCGGGTGCAGAAGGACATATTGCCGGAGGGATCGGATACTCCGTAGGTGACGGCGGCAGTGTTGCGGATCAGCAGAGGGCTGATGCCCTGAATGAAGATCCGGTCGGTCAGATTGTCCTCACGTCCATCGTGGGCACACAGACCCTGCAGCAGGGCGCTCTCGCCGTGGCTGCGGTTGACATCCACCGTGTCGCTGACACAGTGGATGGTGGGGGCTGTGGTATCGCGCAGCAGATGGCGGTGCAGCAAACTGCCGCTGCAGAAAATAACCGACGCTGCAAACAGCGTCAACGTGATTCGCTCGAGAAGTTGCATAAGTCTACCTCGCGTGTGCCGTCACCCGGCCTTTGTCGGATTCTGTCGGTGGCTCCATCATACCATGGCCGCCCCATCGGTGCAAGACGAAGCTGCCAAACGCCATAAAGGCTGCCGTTTTTCGCGGTCTTTTACAGATGATGCCGCGCTTTCAGCTGGCGCAGCAGTGCCGTGCAGCCTTCGCTGACGTCGCGCCATGTGGCCTGAAAGTCGCCGGTGTACCAGGGGTCTGCCACGTCGCCGGGGCGCTGGGTGTACTCCAGCAGGCGGCAGATCCTGCCCGCCTCGTCGCCGCCGCAGATGCGCAGCATGTTGCGGATGTTGGAGCTATCCATGCCGATGATGTAATCAAAGCGGTGGTAGTCCTCCTTGCACAGCTGCCGCGCCCGGTGACCGGAACAGTCGATGCCGTGCTTTTGCAGTTCCCGGCGGGCAGGGGGATAGGCGGAGTTTCCCAGCTCTTCGCGGGATGTGGCGGCAGACTCGATGTGGAAGGCCCAGTCCAGCCCTTCTTTTTCCACCAGATCTTTCATAAAATACTCCGCCATAGGACTGCGGCAAATATTGCCTAAACAGACGAAAAGAATAGAAATCATAAGTCGTTCTCCTTGTGATGACTGCTTTTTTTGCACAGTATAGCGGAAGTTTACAAAAAGTTCAATCATAAAGCGCTCAATAAACATCAACGGCAGTTGACACTTCGACACTTTGCAGGTATGATGTTCAACAGTGGTGCGCGATGTTTATTTATCGTTAAGAAAAAGCACCGGATGGAAAGGAGTTCCCTATGAACTACAAAATTGTCGCTGACTCGTCTTCCAATGTCTTTGAACTGACCGGTACCGACTATGCCCACGTGCCGCTGAAGATCATCAACAAGGGGCGCGAATACGTGGATGCACCCGGTCTGGATGTGTTTGGCATGCTGGAAGACATGAAAGCCAGCCGCGAAGGAAGCTCCACTTCCTGCCCCAACGCCTTTGAGTGGGAAGAAGCCTACGGCGATGCCGACGGCGTCTTCGCTGTGACCATCACCTCGAACCTCTCCGGCTCCTGCGCTGCCGCCCGCGCCGCGGCGGAGCATTATATGGAGGAAAATCCCGGTAAGCGTGTCAGCGTGATTGATACCCTGTCTGTAGGTCCCGAGGCCCGTCTGGTCATCGAGAAGCTGGCCGAGCTGATGGCTGCAGGTCTCAGCTTTGACCAGATCGATGAGCAGGTGCGCGATTATCTCAAAACCACCCGTCTTGCGTTCTCTCTGGAATCGCTGGAGAATCTGGCCCGCAACGGCCGCGTCAGCATGGCGGTGGCCAAGCTGGTGGGTGTGATGGGCATCCGCATCGTGGGCCGCGCCAGTGATGAGGGCACGCTGCAGCAGCTGCATAAGTGCCGCGGCGAGAAGAAGGCGCTGGCCGCCCTTCTGGACGAGATGAAAGAGCGTGGCTACTGCGGCGGCCGCGTGCAGATCGACCACTGCATGAACCTGAAGGCGGCGGTGGCGCTCAAGGAGATGATCCGCGCCCAGTTCCCCGACAGCGATGTGCGCATCGGCGCATGCATGGGTCTTTGCAGCTATTACGCCGAACAGGGCGGCTTCCTGGTTGGCTACGAGGGTGCATAACGAAAAGAATCGCATAGTAAAAGGACGGTATTCCGCAAGGGCGTGCCGTCCTTTTTTGTGCCTCCGCCGGTGGCGCGGTGTAGGGGCGGGCAGTCCCGGCAATCCACAGCAGCGGCATTAAGATTTTGCTAAAACGCAGCACTTTCCGCTTGTAGATGGCCGCGATGTATAGTATACTGTTTGTAAGCGACAAAAAATCCGCTCTTTCGCCCAATTCCGAAACCGACGGAGGTTCTCGTATGAAGATTAAGACCCGCAAGAAGTCTTACCAGCAGGTGGTGGCCATGGCCCGGCCGGAGCATCGCCGTCCCCTCAAGCCCCATTTTCTCTTCCGCCTTCTGATCCGCGTGCTGTCCATCCCGGATCTGCTCAGCGCACGGTTCACCTACACCACCGAACGCATGGAGCTGGCCAAAAATCAGCCGTGCCTGATTTTGATGAACCACTCCAGCTTCATCGATCTGAAGATCGCCTCCAAGATCTTCTTCCCCAAGCCTTTCTGCATCGTATGCACCTGTGACGGCTTCATCGGCAAGAACTGGCTGATGCGGCTGATCGGCTGCATCCCCACCAACAAGTTTGTCACCGACGTCAAGCTCATCGGCGATATGCAGTACGCCCTGCGGGATCTGCAGTCCAGCGTGCTGATGTATCCCGAGGCCAGCTATTCCTTTCACGGCCGCGCCACCCCCCTGCCCCGCAAGCTGGGTGTGCTTTTGAAGAAGCTGAAAGTGCCGGTGGTCACCGTGACCACCTCCGGCGCCTTCTCCCGCGAGCCGCTGTACAACTGCCTGCAAAAGCGCAGCAACGTGAAGGTTTCCGCCCATGTGCGCTGCCTGCTGACGCCGGAGGAGATCGCAGAGAAATCCGTGGCGGAGCTGGACGCCATGCTGGATGAGGCCTTCACCTTTGACGGCTTCGCCTGGCAGCGCGAGAATAACATCGTCATCGACTCCCCCACCCGCGCCGACGGACTCAACCGCATCCTCTACCGCTGCGCCCACTGCGGCGCCGAGAGCCATATGGAGGGCAAGGGCATCTTCCTCAAGTGCCACCAATGCGGCAAGGTATGGGAGCTGGACACGCTGGGCCGTCTGCACTCCCCCAGCGGCAAGACGGAGTTTGCCTACATCTCCGACTGGTGCGACTGGCAGCGTCAGGAAGTCCGGCAGGAACTGGCCGAAGGCCGCTACGCCCTGGATGTGGAAGTGGACATCGGCATGCTGGTCAACCGCAAGGCCATCTACATGGTGGGCTCGGGTCGGCTGCAGCACAATGCCGAGGGCTTTACCCTCACCGGCTGCGACGGACAGCTCCATTACACCCAGGCACCGCTGGCCAGCTACAGCCTCTATGCCG
>JAZRRQ010000082.1:0-9493 GCA_045650885.1 Vescimonas sp.
AAATCAGCACCACCAGTGCAACGCCGCGCTTTTGAAAAAATTTCATCTTTCTTCTCCTTTCAAGGAGGATTCACAGGAGCAAAATCTGCTCCATCGCACATCTTAGCCGCGCAGTTCCAGCAGCTTGGCCTTCAGCTCGCCCTCAATGCGGCCCAACTCAGCCTCGGCGCTCTTACGCTTGGCAGCGCCTTCCTTCTGGATCACCAGCACCTCGTCCAGTGTGGAGATCAGCTGCTGGTTGGTGTGCTGCAGCGTCTCGATATCCACGATGCTGCGCTCAGCTTCCTTGGCGGTAGCGATGGTGCCCATCTTCAGTGCCTCAGCATTTTTCTTCAGCAGCTCATTGGTCATCTCGGTAACGGCGCTCTGGGCAGCGGTGGCCTGGCGGCTGTGTTCAAGGCCCAGTGCCAGCACCATCTGGCTCTTCCACAGGGGGATGGTGTTCACGAGAGAGGACTGGATCTTCTCGATCATCAGCGTATCATTGTTCTGCAGCAGGCGGGTCTGGGGGCCCATCTGGACGGAGACCATACGGGTCAGCTCCAGATCGTGCAGCTTCTTCTCGAAGCGGCCGCACAGATTCACCAGATCGTTGTAAGCCTGCGCATCCTCGGCAAGGCCGCTCTGCTCGGCTTTCTTGCGCAGCTCCTCCAGTTCGGTGGCGCGCACTTCGGCCAGACGCTTTTTACCGGCCAGGATATACATGGTCAGTTCCTTGTAATACTTCAGGTTCAGCTCATACATCTGGTCGAACATGGCCACGTCCTTGAGCAGGGTGATCTGATGCTGCTCCAAAGACTGGGCGATCTTGTCCACATTGGCTTCCACCTTGCTGAACTGCGCCTTCATGGTCTCCAGACGGTTGCCGGCTTTCTTGAACAGGCCGAACAAGCCCTTCTTTTCCTCGTCGCCAAAACCCTTGAGTTCCACCACCAGCTGGCTCAGATCCTGGCCGATCTCGCCCAGATCCTTGTTGCGCACGTTGCCCAGCGCATTCTCAGAAAAGCTGGCAACGCTCTTCTGTGCGGCAGCACCGTACTGCAAAATCATATTGGTGTCGCGGATGTCGATCTTTTTCGAGAATTCCTCCACTGCCTTGCGCTCGTCCTCGCTCAGCAGGCGCTCGTCCATCTCCACAGGCTCGGCCTTCTTTTCCTCTTCCGCCACCGGCATTTCCGGTGCATCGGGCGTCAGCGTCAGGGTAGGGACAGCTGCGGCAGCATTGATTCCCTCCAGGGTCAGCTCGGGGATCTTGTCAGTCATGGTCGTTTTCCTCGCTTTCTGTTTATTTTAAATCACTTTTCTCATCTCACAGTTCCAGCGTAATGCCGCCGGTCTCTTCCTCCTCCGCAGGGGCGTCAGCCGTCTTTTTTTCGGCTCCTGCTGTGCGGTGGAGCATATCATCCACCAACCCTTCCCGGACCATCATATTGTCCAGCACCGTGATATCGGTGGAAATATCCAGCGCCTCTGCTCCGAACAGGCTGTCCAGCTGCTTTTCAAAAGCCTGCACGATGGTGTCCATCATATCCTCCACCCGCTTCATGGTGCCGCTGATATTCTCACCGGATACGCCCTGGTCACCCATGCGGTCATAGGCATTGAGCAGCTTGAGGGTGGTGGGCAGGTAGTAGTTCATAAACTTACGGATCTGGGGCAGCTTTTTCGGCTCAGACTGTACCTGCGCGAAGATCTTGCTGCTGATCTCCTCCAGCCGGTCGATCTGACGGCTGATGGTCTCATCCTGAATATTCTCGTTGAGCCGCTTCATCTCACTGATGGCCAGTTTGCCGTCAACGATCATCTTGTCCAGTGCCTCGTTGCCGGTGCTCCGGGGCTTCTCCTCCACCTTTACCTCTTCCACGATGTCGGGACACAGGGCCTTCGCCACAAGATACACCAGCGCCGAAGCGATGATCACAATGGCGAAATGGACAACGCGGTATAGCGGAAACAGCAGGGCATACAGCACCCATACCACCGCCGCCACGTACAGCGGAACCGCCGATTTATGCACGATTTTTTTCACTTCATCGCCTCCTGTTTTCAGGCTATTTGCTGTCATGATACGTTAATTATACCCCACCCTATCTTCCGGGTCAAGAAAAAGGGCGGCACGAACCGTTTGTTTCGCACCGCCGCAGTCTATTTTACGCAATACCGGCAAGCCCGGTGACAGGATCCACAAACAGCGGAAGCTGTGGCGGCGCAAAAGTCCACCGAAAAAAAAGCACCGCGATCACCAAAAGCGCCGTTGCGGCCAAAACTTGCCACATAACGCCGCACAGCATGCCGCTTTTCCTCATACGCCGCGTAACGGCAAAGGCAGATAGCACCGCAAGCTGAAAAATGATGATATTCACCAGCGAGCTGTTGATGCCCAACGCCCCTGTGTAGGTGTAATACAGAGCCGGGATCAGCAGTAAACCGGTCACAAGCCCCGCCGCCCTGGCACTGAGCAGTCCGGACACGCCCCGCACAGTCACGAGTTCCACCGCCGTCCACAAAAGCCACGGCACAGCCAGCAGTTTCATATGTTCCCAAGCAGACTCATTGACGCCCGAAATTGCGGCCGCAACAGGACTGCCGCCACTCCAATCATACACAAAATGGAGAAGATTCCCCGCTGCGATGGTGAAAAAAAGGCCAATCATCTCCCACGTTTCCCAGCTTCTGCGCTTCATTTTCCCACTCCCCTGCCTACAAGATCACGTCTCATTGTACGCAGGGCGAAGGCTTTTTATACAGGAAACGCCAATACCGTCACGCCACCGGGCGTATCCATCGTCAGATCCAGCCAACTTTCCGCCAAGTGGTGCACCGTATCACCGGCAAAGTGAGACAGGAACGGCTCCACCGTATCGATATTGTCAAAGCCAAAGCCTTCTCCACGATAGTGCATGGGGATCACCACGCGGGGCTGCAGACAGCGGACAATCTGCGCCGCTGTGTCGCCGTCCACGGTATACGTGCCACCCACAGGGATCAGCAGCGCGTCACAGCCGCGCAGCTTCCCGATCTGCTCCTCATCCGGCACATGACCCAAGTCACCCAGATGCGCCAGCGTCATTCCTCCGGCACGCAGAATATGGACGGTATTGGAGCCCCGCAGTGCGCCGCCTTTTTCATCGTGGCAGGTATCCAGCGTCTCCACGACAAAGGGACTTTCCTTTCCCTCGCACAGCGTAACGCCGTCGGTATAGGCGTGGTCATAGTGTCCGTGACTGCACAGCACCGCATCTGCCTGCGCACAAACATCCCGGCAGCCCGGTACATCGCAAAACGGGTCGATGATCACCCGATAACCCTCATGTTCCACCTGAAAACAGGCATGACCCAGCCATGAAATACGCATCCCTTTGTTCCTCCGTTTCTTTGATGGTTTCATTATACCCGCATCTTGCCGCCGGAGCAAGAAAAAGTGCACTTCTTGTTGGCAAAGCGGTTGCAAATCACATACGGTCGGTGGTAAAATGTAGCTACTTTGATTTGACCAAGGAGGAGTTTCTTATGACTTATCAGGAAGTTCTGCAGCAGTCCCGGGGTATCATGGGCCCCTACTGCAAATCTTGCCCCATCTGCAACGGCGTTGCCTGTAAAAATACTGTCCCCGGTCCCGGCGCCAAGGGCCTGGGCACCGGTGCCATTCGCAACTATCAGAAGTGGCAGGAGCTGTGTGTCAACATGGACACCATCTGCGAAAACAAGGATGTGGACACCTCTGTGGAGCTGTTTGGCCGCCAGTTCGCTCTGCCCGTGTTCGCCGCTCCCGTAGGTGCTCTGCAGATGCACTACGGCGATAAGTACACCGATCTGGAGTATAACGACATTCTCGTCTCCGCCTGTGCCAAGGCCGGCATTGCCGCCTTTACCGGTGACGGCGTGAACCCCGCTGTCATTCAGGCCACCGCCAAGGCACTGACCAACGCCAATGGCTGCGGCGTGCCCACCATCAAGCCCTGGAACATCGACATTGTCCGCGAGAAGATGGAGATGGTCAAGCCTGCCGCTCCCTTCGCCATCGCCATGGACATTGACGGCGCAGGTCTGCCCTTCCTGAAGAACATGACGCCTCCCGCCGGCAGCAAGACGGTGGCAGAGCTGGCTGAGATCGCCAAGATCGCTGAAGTACCCTTTATCCTCAAGGGTATCATGACCGTTAAGGGCGCGCTGAAGGCTCTGGAAGCCGGCGCCAGCGCCATCGTGGTGTCCAACCACGGCGGCCGCGTACTGGATCAGTGCCCTGGCACCGCCGAAGTGCTGGCCGATATCGTCGACGCTGTGGGCGGCAAGATGACTGTTCTGGTAGACGGCGGTATCCGCAGCGGTATGGACGTGTTCAAGGCTCTGGCTCTGGGCGCTGACGGCGTGCTGATCGGCCGTCCCTTCGTGAACATGATCTACGGCGGCGGCGCCGAAGGCGTGCAGGTGTATGTGGACAAGCTGAAGGCTGAGCTGGCCGACACGATGGCTATGTGCGGTGCTCACTCCATCGACGAGATCAGCCGTGACATGATCTTCGGTTTCTAAGAGGAAGTTTCTATGGATCTCAATCTTTCCCAGCTGCGCTCCATCACCATGGGCGCGCTGGACATCCGGGAGGAAGCGGACGGCTTCCACTTTGACCGCATGATGCCCACCCAGGTGATCAGCTTCACCCAGGCCGAGGAAGAATTCGGTCTGAAGTGCGAGGCCCCCAGCGGTGTGCGGCTGGACTTCTACACCGACTCCCCCATTCTGGCTCTGCGCTGGCATAAGGCGCAGGTCACCTGCGGCCGCACCTTCTGCCACTTTGACGTGCTGGTGGACGGCCAGCTACTGGTTCACAGTGGCACGCCCGACTGCGGCAGCGAGCCGGAGGGCAGCTTCTGCGTGACTCTGCCCGAAGGGATGCACCGGGTACAGGTGTTCTTCCCCGTACTGAGCAAGACCGTGATCGCCTCCGTGACGCTGGCTGACGGCGCCACCGTCATGCCTCACCGCTGCGCCCGTCGCATCCTCTTCCACGGCGACAGCATCACTCAGGGCTACGATGCCGTCTTCCCCTCCGGCAGCTATGCCAATCTGCTGGCGCAGTACTACGATGCCGAGATCCTCAATCAGGCTATCGGCGGCGCCAAGTTTGACGCAACCGTGGTGCAACCGGTAGGTGCTTTCGACTTCGTGGTGGTGGCCTACGGCACCAACGACTGGTCCACGAAGACAGGCACCGACTTCGCCGCCGATGCCGCCGCGTTTATGGCCCGGATGAATCTGATCTACGGCAGCCTGCCGGTGTTTGTGATCCTGCCCATCTGGCGCGGTGACACCGACCGCACCGATACCGCCGGTGATTTCATGGAGTGCCGCGCCTTGCTGGGCCGTATGGCCGCCTCTCAGGGCTTCCACGTGCTGGACGACTACGACATCGTTCCCCACGATCCCCGCCTGTTCGGCGACGGATATCTCCACCCCAACAACGCCGGCTTCCAGCTCTACGCCCAGCGACTTTGCGAGATGATCGACGAAAAATTAGCATTAGCGTAAAAAAACTCCTGCAGCCCACGCTGCAGGAGTTTTTCTTTGTTTAGACTGTCTGTACCATCTTTTTGCTGCTCAAATACTGCACGAGCACCACACCGACCATGATGACGACACCGATCAGGTCGGTCTGCCAGCCGGGAATCATCATGCACAGACCGCCGGCCACCAGCACAAGGCGCTGCACCGTAGGGATCTTCTTCCACAGATGACCGTTGAGCGCTGCTGCGATGCAGAAAATACCCAGCAGAGCCGTGGTACCAATGAAAGCCACCTGCCAGAAGCTGGTGACGCCCTCCAGAATCATGGTGGGGCTATAGGCAAAGATGTAGGGCACCACGAAGGCGGCAATAGCCAGTTTGGTAGCGTTGACGCCTGTCTTCATGGGGTCAGACTTGGCAATGGCGGAACCGGCATAAGCGGCCAGCGCCACAGGAGGCGTAATATCGGCCACGATGCCGAAGTAGAAGACGAAGAAATGTGCAGCCACAGAGGGGAAACCCAGTTCAATGAGGATGGGCGCGCAGGTGGAAGCCATGATGCAGTAGTTCGCAGTGGTAGGCACGCCCATGCCCAGCACGATGCAGCAGATCATGGTCAGCACCAGACCAATGATGGTGGCGTTGCCGGCCACAGAGACAATGGCGTTGATAAGGGTGGAAGCAAGACCGGTGACGGTGATGCAGCCGGCGATGAGACCAGCCATACCGCAGGCTACGGCCACGGTGACGGTGCCGCGGGCGCCGGCTTCCAGCGCCTCGAGGATCTTGGAGAAGGTCAAGGGCTCTTCACGGTTGAGGAAACCCACCACCACAGCGGCCAGAATGCACACGGCGGCAGAGAACTGCATGGTACGGGCGCCGGAGGACACCAGCGTAACCAGCAGCACCAGGGGCAGCAGCAGATAGCTCTTCTTCAGCAGGTGACCCCACTTGGGCATCTCTTCCTTAGGGATGCCCCGCAGGCCCAGCTTCTTGGCCTCCAGATGGACGGCGATGAAGATACCGGCGAAATAGAGGATAGCAGGCAGGATGGCCTTCTTGGCCACTTCCATGTAAGGCAGATTCATGTACTCGGCCATCAGGAAGGCGGCGGCACCCATAATGGGCGGCATGATCTGACCGCCGGTGGAGGCGGCAGCTTCCACCGCCGCAGCAAACTCCGGTTTATAGCCGGTGCGCTTCATCATGGGGATGGTGATGGAACCGGAGCCCACCGTGTTGGCCACGGAGGAACCGGAGCACATACCCTCCAGCGCGCTGGCAATGACGGCCACCTTGGCAGGACCACCGCTGGACCAACCGGCCACGCGGTTAGCAAACTCAATGAACATACTGGCGATACCGGTACGCTCCAGGAATGCACCGAAGATGATAAAGAGGACGATATAGGTATAGCACACGTTCACCGGCGTACCGATAACGCCGCTGGTGGTATAGAACAGCTTATAGACGATGTTCTTGAGCGCCATGTAGATGTCAGGATTCCAGTACAGCTGGTTGTAGAAGGCGTAGGCTACCAGCGCACCGACCACCACCAGAATGGGCAGACCCACACAGCGGCGGCACAACTCAGCCAGCACCAGAATGCCCACAGTGCCGATGATCACGTGATGGGGCTGGATACGGGTAGCCAGATTGATGATGGTCATGGCATCAAAGGCAAAGTACATGAAGCAGCCTGCACCCACCACCATCAGCACAATATCATACCAGGGCACATAGTTCACCTTCATGGATCCCTTTTTGGCCGGATAGGTCAAAAAACCCAGAATGATGATAATACCCAGGAAGCGAGCCAGCTTGGTCTCAGGCAGCTCCACGCTCAAAAAAGTCATGCCGATGCAGTAGACGGAAAAAGCCGCCATCAGCAGCTGCACCATCAGCTTGGGCCATCCCTCCCAGATGCGGGTGGCCGACTCACGGTCATATTTGCGCATTACAGCGTCGATGTCCGCCGCCATGTCGCCGTTATCGACAGGTGCCGTATTCACAGCCGGCACTTCTTTCACTTTCTTCTTCAACAGTTTCACACTTGCCCTCCTCACAATCGTCACACATCCTCGGTATACAAGGGATCACAGCACACTGTGGCCTCTTGTATGCCGAGGGTATCGGATATAAAAGATGCGGCAGGCAGAACGCCTGCCGCATCTTCTCAGTTCGTCAGTCAGTTACGTTTCTTTTCGCTCAGCCTACAGTGGGAACAGTGAAACCCTTCTCAGCGAAGTACTTGGCAGCACCGGCGTGGTAGGGCACGGAGGTGATGGAGGCACCGAACTCCAGGCTCAGCTCACCGTACTTTGCGTGGGTGGACACCAGGTTGGCGGCGTTGTCGAAGATGTCGGCAGTCAGGGCATAGACGGCATCTTCGGGGATGTCGTTGCGGGCCAGGACAACAGCGCCCACAGCCACGGTAGTAGCATCCTCGGTCTGGCCGTTATAAGTACCGGCGGGAATCACAGCCTTGGCATAATAGGGGGAAGCCTTGAGCAGCTTGTCGATGTAGCTGTCCTCCAGCTCCACGATGTAGGTGGTCTTGGAGGTAGCCAGCTCCACGATGGCAGTGGTGGGAGCGCCGGCAACCACGAAGGCGGCGTCGATCTGACCGTCCTTCAGGGAGTTGGCACTGCCGCCGAAGTCCTGATAGGTGGGGATGATATCAGCCTCGGTCATGCCGTAGGCAGCCAGAATGTCAACTGCGTTGAAGTATACGCCGGAGCCGGCAGCACCGATGGACACGCGCTTGCCCTTCAGGTCAGCCACGGTCTTGATCTTGGGATCGAGGGTGACGATCTGCACCTGCTCCATGTACAGGGCGGCCACAGTGGAGAAATTGTCGATCTTGCCCTCGGTGGCAAAGAGGTTGGTACCGTTATAAGCATAAGCCATGACGTCGCTCTGGCAGAAAGCCAGCTCAGCATTGCCGGCCTGCAACTCCTGGCAGTTGGCCTTGGAACCGCTGCCAGCCAGACCCACGACCTCGATACCAGCAGCATAGTTGGTGGCATGTTGTGCGATCGCACCGCCGAAGGCGTAATAAGTACCGCTCTCACCGCCGGTGACAAAACGCATCTTCACCACTTCGGGATCCTTGCTGCCGCAGGCAGCCAGACTCAGCACCATGATCAGGGCCAACATCATTGCAAAAAACTTCTTCATAAATCAATCGCTCCTTTTTCTCCGCCCGTTTTCAGCGGCGGTCTTACGATGGTGTAATCATACCTCTTTTTTTCACATTTTGCAAGTGTATTTCAAAAAAAGTTGCACAATCTTTTTCGCCATCAGAATACATTTTAACGAAATATTGTTCTACATCATCGCATTTTCAATCTAATTCCTTTTATTTAGCGCGCCAATATTTAAATTTATTATTTTTTACCATTTTCTCTTTTGCAAGTTCTTCATTCATATTTTGCAATTCTCTATATATCACCTTTCATGTTTTGCAAGAGCGCCCTGCATTTATCCCCAAATTGACAATAACAGAAACCGGGAGCAGTCCGCTCCCGGTTTCTGTTATTCATTTTGCACAAAGACTTACTTGTGTTCCTTGTTGTCCACCACAGTGTGAAGGACAGCAGCAAAGTCCTCAAAGGACATGGCGCCCAGATCGCCGTCAGCGCGGTGACGGGGAGACACGGTGCCGTTCTCGATGTCGCGGTCGCCCACGATAACCATGTAGGGGATCTTGTCCAGCTGAGCCTCGCGGATCTTCTTGCCGATCTTCTCGTTGCGGTAGTCCACTTCCACGCGGAAGCCCTGAACCTCCAGAGCCTTGGCCTTCTCGGCGCAGTAGTCGGCAGCGCGGTCGGTAACGGGCAGGAAGCGAACCTGCTCAGGAGCCATCCAAGTGGGCAGAGCGCCGGCGTAGGTCTCGATCAGGTAGGCCAGAGTGCGCTCATAGCAGCCCAGAGAGGTGCGGTGGATGATATAGGGCAGGGCCTTCTCGCCGTTCTCGTCGATATAGTACA
>JAZRRQ010000083.1:0-16106 GCA_045650885.1 Vescimonas sp.
TCTTTTTTCTTTAGCATGATATTCCTCCTTCGATACTTTGTATTGCGGTCGGCAAACCTGCTTTCATTGTATCGCGGGAGGTTTATCTTTTCTACGCATAAGCATAGCTTTTTTATCCCACGGGCATAGCCCGTGGTTGTCGTTTTGACAACGCAAAAAGAGACGCCATGCGGCGTCTCTTTTTTATTTTCCTTCCGGCGGCCGGGGATTTTCACACAGCTTGTTCCCGGCAAAGAGCTGCTCCACGGCGCTCATATACTCGCTGCCCTCTTTGGCTTTGCGCACCTTTTTGAGGAACTTATCCGTATCCTCAAAGCTGCCGGAGAGGTAATTCCACAGCTCACGCATACGGTAGATGGCATTGAGATCACCGCCCAGGCGCACGCGGTAAGCATTCCACAGCGCGTCGTGATATTGCCGCAGCTCCTGACGGCTGGCGGCGCAGCCGCCCTGCATGCGGCGCAGGAGCGCCGGGTCGGCCATGAGGCCGCGGCCCATCATCACAGCGTCGAGGGTGGGGTAATCCTCCTCCACGGCGGCGGCATCGGCCGGTGAGAAGAGATCGCCGTTATAACACACCGGCCACGGTGCATCGGCCAGCGTATCGGCCATCAGCTCCCGCCGGGCGCGGCCGCGGTAGAACTCCTTCTGCACGCGGGGGTGGACGATCAGCTCGGAGAGGGGAAACTGGCGGTAGATGTCCAAAATCCGCACCCACTCCTCCGGCGATTCTTTACCGATGCGGGTCTTAACGGAGAGCTTCATACCTGCCGGGAGACCGGCAAAAATCTCCTCCAGCATGCGCAGGAGGTCATCGGGATAGCTGAGCATACCGGAGCCTTTGCGCTTGGCCACCACGGTGCCCGAGGGGCAGCCGAGGTTGAAGTTGATCTCCTCATAACCCATATCGGCCATTTCCCGCGCCGCCCAGAGGAAGTGTTCGGCACTGTTGGTGAGGATCTGGGGAATGATGGGGAGTCCCTCGTTATGCCGCAGCTCGTCGAGCTCCTTCGTCTGGAACTTACAGGTGGCATTGGGAGAGACAAAAGGCGTAAAATAGCGGTCGGCGCCGCCGAAGATGTCGGCATGGATACGGCGCCAGAGGTAATTGGTCATGCCCTCCAGCGGGGCGGCGTAGTGTTTCATGGCGCGTCTCCTTTCACGCAAGATTCCAGCGTCACGCCGGGCAGATGGGTATAGTCAGCAGCATGGAGCCGGGACAGCAGCGCACCCAACCGAGCGGGGTCGGCGATGAGCTGCAGCTTTTTCTCCCGGGGCAAGCGCTTGATGGCGCTCTCCAGCCGGGATGCAGCCGAGCGGTCGGTTGCCGTCCACGCCGAGTCCAGCTTTTCCACCGGGCGCGAACGGGTATATTTGGCAGCGGGGGGCGCTTTTTGGGCGTGCTCACGCAGGCGGCGGCCGAGATCGGCGGCAATGCCGGTATAGAGACTGTCATCGGCGCAGCGCACCATATAAACATAGTACATCAGTTTTCTCCTTGGTAAAGACGGCCCTGAGTCACATGGTGGAGCGCAAAGTAGCGGTGCATGGCGTTGAGGACGGATTTTTTATCACCGCTCCACAGTGGGGCGATGAGATCGCGCTTGGCGCCGTCACCGGTGAGCCGGTGGATCACCAGATGGGGCGGCATACGCTCCACACAGCCGGCGAGCAGGCGGAAATAATCCTCCCGCTCCAGCGCTTGAAACTTACCGGCTTCGTAGTCGGCGGCAAGGTCGGTGCCGCGCAGCACGTGCAGCAGGTGGAACTTCACCCCATCGCAGCCGCTGCGGGCAATATGGCGGGCGGTGGCGTAGATCATATCCTCCGATTCACCGGGCAGGCCGATGATCTGGTGGACGATCGTCTCGATGCCCCGGTCTTTGAGCTGTTGTACCGCCGCGTCAAACACCTCCAGCTCATAGCCGCGACGGATATAGCGGGCGGTTTCTTCATGGACGGTCTGGAGTCCCAGTTCCACCCAGACGGGTTTGATTCGGTTCAGCTCGCTCAGCAGGTCCAGCACATCCTCCCCCAGACAGTCGGGGCGTGTGGCGATGGACAGGGCCACCACGTCCTGCGGCGCCATGGCGGCGGCGAAGAGAGGGCGCAGCACCTCCACCGGGGCGTAGGTGTTGGTAAAGCTCTGGAAATAGGCGATATACCCAGCATCCGGCGGCACTTTATCTGCCACACGGCGCTTGGCGTCGGCCAGTTGAGCCGCGATATCGGCTCCGCAGGCGGCAAACTCGCCGCTGCCGTGCTCGGAGCAGAAGATGCAGCCGCGGCTGCCCACCGTGCCGTCCCGGTTGGGGCAGGTGGAAACGCCCTGCAGCGACAGCTTATAGACCTTGCGGCCAAAGCGAGCGCGCAGATGGTCGTTGAGCGCGTTGTAGTGCATGGCGGCACCTCCCTTTCGTTGGGGATAGTATAGCATTTTGACAAAGAGGGCGCAAGATGGGGAAACGGGCTTGGCCTTCGCGCTTGCGCTCACGGAATCCCTGCGGATTGATGGCTTGTCCATTGCTCCGCAGGGTAACTTTTGCCAAGAGCGGCAAAAGTTACCAAAAACGCCCTTTGAAACCAATGGTTTCAAAACTTCCTTCCCGCGGAGTACCGCTCAACTTGCGTTGGATTTTACCGCGCGGCAAAATCGGCGTGCGGAAACTTCCCTTACATGTTGCATGGCCGCAGCGCCTAACCCGCTCAGCCGCTTACCCGTTCAAAATGTAGAAGTTTGCACTCCTACATTTCAGAGCGGGGCGGCAGCGAAAAGAGGAAAACGCCGAAGCGCCGCCGGAGATCCACAGCTCCCTCTTGCAAAAAGCTGCCTTTTTCTCTTCTGTTTACGAACATTCCCCTTGCTTTTCCGCCAAAATCTGCTATACTGTCTTGCGTCACATAAGTGTGAAAAGTATGAAATTTTGAGGTGAACGCCATGGCTGGGGGCAAGCATATTTTAGGCAAGCCCAAAGGGCCCCATATTTTCGGCACCGCCAAAGTCGGTGACCGTGGCCAGATCGTGATCCCCAAGGAGGCGCGCAGCTTCTTCGGCATTGAGCCGGGTGACACGCTGCTGATCCTGGGCGACGCGGAAAACGGGCTGATCGTATCCAAACCGGAAGTTTTGGATGAAGTGGCAGCCCAGATCGTAAACAATATGAAGAAAGACTGAGGATAAGAGATGAACACCAATGCCATTTACACCCAGATGGGTGTTTCCGATGCCGTGCTGCGTTTTGGTGACGCGGTACTGGCTGAGCTTACCGAACGTTTTGCCCACATCGACGCCGTGGCCGAATACAACCAGGCCAAGGTCATTGCCGCCATGCAGGAAAACCGCCTGTCGGCTCAGCACTTCAACCTCTCCAGCGGCTATGGTTACGATGACGACGGCCGCGACAACTTAGAGCGGGTTTACGCCTCCGTATTCCACACCGAGGCGGCGCTGGTGCGGCCCCAGATCTCCTGCGGTACCCACGCTCTGGCTCTGGCACTGGGTGCCAACCTGCTGCCCGGTGACGAGCTGCTCTCCCCCGTGGGCGCACCCTACGACACGCTGGAGGAAGTCATCGGTATCCGTCCCTCCGTGGGTTCTCTGCGGGAATACGGCGTAAGTTACGCACAGGTGAACCTGCTGGAAGGCGGCAAGTTTGACTACGAGGGCATCCGCCGTGCCATCAATGAAAAGACCAAGCTGATCACCATTCAGCGCTCCAAGGGTTACGCCACCCGCCCCTCCTTCTCCGTGGCGGAGATCGGTGAGCTGATCGCCTTCTGCAAGGCGTGCAAGCCGGACGTGATCTGCATGGTGGACAACTGCTACGGCGAGTTTGTAGACATCATCGAACCCTCTGACGTAGGCGCCGACATGGTAGTGGGCAGCCTGATCAAGAACCCCGGTGGCGGCCTCGCGCCCACCGGCGGCTACATCTGCGGACGGCAGGATCTCATCGAGCGCTGCGCTTACCGGCTCAACGCCCCCGGCCTTGGCAAAGAAGTGGGCGCCAATCTGGGTCTGCTGACGGCTCTGTATCAGGGTTTCTTCCTCTCCCCCACCGTGGTATCCGGCGCCACCAAGGGTGCGCTGTTTGCCGCACGCTGCTATGAAAAGCTGGGTTTCCGCGTGATCCCCGGCAGCGCCGAGCCGCGCAACGACATCATTCAGGCCGTGGAACTGGGCAGCCGCGAAGGCATGGTGGCCTTCTGCCGCGGCATTCAGGCCGCCGCGCCCGTGGACAGCTATGTGACCCCCGAGCCCTGGCCCATGCCCGGCTATGACAGCGACGTGATCATGGCAGCCGGTGCCTTCGTGCAGGGCAGCTCCATCGAGCTCTCCGCCGACGGCCCCATCCGCGAGCCTTACGCCGTGTATTTCCAGGGCGGTCTGACCTGGTATCACGCCAAACTGGGTATTCTCATGAGCCTGCAGAAGATGCTGGACGCAGGACTCATTGAATTGTAACAAAGCAAGCAACACCCCGCAAACCCACACGTTTAACGAAAGGAATAAAAATTTATGATGTGGTTCTGGTTTTCCCTCATCACCCTGATCTGCTGGAGCGGATCTGACCTCTTTTCCAAGATCGGCTGCCGCGACGGCAGCGACAAGAATGCCCACCTGAAGATGGTGATGGCCGTCGGCGTTGTGATGGGTCTCCACGCCGCCTACGAGGTATTCATCAACGGCGTGTACATCAGCTGGGAGGTCATCTGGACCTACCTGCCCGTATCCCTGCTGTACATCCTGTCCATGGCACTGGGCTACATCGGCCTGCGGTACATTGAGCTTTCCATCTCCTCCCCCATCTGCAACGCCTCCGGCGCGCTGGTGGCGATTCTGGCCATCCTCACCGCCGGTGAGAGCTATCCTCCCCTGGTGCTGGGCGCCATCGCACTGGTGTGCGTGGGCGTAATCGGTCTGGGCATCGTGGAAGCTCGCGAGGACGATGAGCTGCGTGCCGCCCGTCAGGAAGTCGGCAACTTCAAGTATACCAAGAGCTGGCTGGCTTTGGCACTGCCCATCGCCTACTGCATTCTCGACGCCGCCGGCACCTTCGCCGACAGCGTGGTGCTCGGCCAGATCGAAACCATCGTGGCTGCCGTCGGCGTGGACAGCGACTACGAAGCCAGCGCCAACGTGGCCTATGAGCTGACGTTCCTCCTCTCCGGCATCGTCAGTGCCATTTGGGTACTGCTGGTGAAGAAGGACAAACTGATTGCCAAGGTGGAAGGTCCCAAGTATGTGGGCGCCATCTTCGAGACCGCCGGTCAGTTCGCCTACATCTACGCCATCGCCGACGAGGAGCATCTGGCCATGTCCGCCCCCATCATCAGCGCCTACTGCGTGGCAAGCGTGCTGTGGAGCCGCATCTTCCTGAAGGAGAAGCTCTCGCGCAAGCACTATCTGATGGTGCTGCTGGTGGTCATCGGTATCGTGATCATGGGCGTGTTCGACGTGTAATTCCCCCACCGCAAATAAAAACCTCTGCCGTACTTTTCCAGCGCGGCAGAGGTTTTTTTGCCTGATACCCGATTGCCACGGCCTGCCCGGAAACCGACAGGCCGGAAAACAGAGACTGCCGCCGGAGCGAGTATTGCTCCGGCGGCAGTTTTTCTCATTCACTTCACCGTTTGGAACGGTGGTTGGGACTGTACCTTATTCGGCGCTCCCCTCTTCTTTCTTGCGCTTAAAGAGCAGAACAGGTACACCCAGCAGGGACAAGCCGGCTATGCCAGCCCAGACAACGGGACTAAAGAAGTCGCCGGTCTCGGGGATGTAACGATAGTCGTTTGTCAGCGTCACGACCACGACCTCTTCCGGCTTCAGCTCCACTTCACCTGCGCCGCGGACTTCGAACCAGTAGTTCTCCACATGGGCACTCTTGGCATCTTCCGTCACGGTATAGGTGCCCAACACCAGATCGGTCAAAGTCACCGTCCAGTTGTTCTCGGCCGTCAGTTCGATCTCACGGCTGTAACCGTTGGGACCGGCGACGGTAACCTTGATGGCCTTGGGACGCTGATCCTCACGCAGCTCGCCGTCAAACTTCTTTTCCACCGTCAGAGCACCCAGATACCAGGTGTTGACGAAAACTGCCTGATCCACAGCTTCACCGTTCTCGGTAATGGTCACATGGGTCTCCAGCTCGCCCTTACCGGAATCGGTGACCTCCACCTTCACATCGTACAGACTGGTATCATAACCGATGTCGCTCTGGAAGTTATAGGACACGTTCTCGCCGATGACATAGTAGTGGACGCCGGGTTCCGTGTAGACGATCTCGTCGAAGAACACGTTGTTGCCTTCAGAATCGGCTGCGCCGTTGGTGGCCACACGGAAGGGCTCAGCACCGACAGGTACATGGAACGATTCGTTGGCTTCGTAGATCACGAAACGGAACTCGCCGATCTGCAAGTCGCGATTCTCCAGTTTCTTGACAGCGCTCAGCTGCACACTGGCATCAGCAGGATCGTATTCATTGGTGAAGACGATACCGCTCGCCTGCGCAGGCAGCTTTTCACCATCGGCAGTTACTTCCACATAATCATACTTTACAGCGGTGACTTTCAGCTGACCTGCCGTACCCTGATCCTCCACAGTGACGGTAATCTTATAGTAGTCGTCATCGTAGCGGATATAGTCCAGATCACCGGCCAGTTCCTTGACAACGTATCCATAAGTACCGGGCTCGCTGAAGGAGACAGCGTCAAAGGCAAAAGCGCCGGTGGCATCGTTGTGTGCCAGACCAAGCAGCGTCACGCCGTCGGCAGCATAGAGGCCATAGGTGAAAACATCCGTTTCGCCCAGCTTACGCATATCGCCCCAGCTGTTGCGCAGCTGCTTGATGCCGCCAAAGGGAATGGCTGCAGTGGCCTGGGCAGAATACGTATTGGTAAAGGTGAAGGCCAGGGTATTGTCCACGCACTCATCCGTGTGGGTGGTGGCTGTCACAACACCGGCTTGATCCTCCACATGGATATGGAAGTGATAGACAGCGGCATCGTAGGTGATGCCGGGGATCTTCTCAGCGTCGGCAGGGATGACCTCGCGCAAGCGGAAGGAATACTCACCCATCCGGTCGAACTTCAGATCCTCAAAGACCACATTGCCGTTGGCATCGTTCGTTGCAATGACGGACACATGGTTGGTCACATCGTACAGTTCGAAGGAGAACTGGTTGGCCTTCAGCTGATAGTTCAGGCCGGCTGCGTTGTTCAGCTTCTTGGTGACCTTGACAGGAACCGTCACCGCACCGGGCGTATAGACGTTGCGGAAGGTCAACTCACCCTCCGTGTTGACAGTCTCGGCAGCTGCAGCATTCACCTGTTTGACAGACTCGACAGCCGCGTGCAGACCGCCCTGCGTATCATCATACAGCTTGACCACCACTTCGTAGACAGCCCGACTGTATTCCACCTTGCTGTTGCCGCCGTTGACCTCCTTGACATAGTAGGTGAAGGTCTTCTCGTGGCCCTCGCCCAGATCAGCCTTGCCGTAGTTCAGCACGAAGTGTGCCTCACCGGCGGCATCCGTCTCAACGGCGGTACCGGCCTTGATGGGAGAAACAGCATCGGCAGCGGGGTACAGATCAAACTTCCAGTGGCTCAGGGACACCTGAGAACTGCCGGAGTGGTTGACCAGTTCCTTCTGCACGTCAAAGGAGACGGCAGCACTGGCGTTGGCACCCACACCGTAAGCATTGTTGAAATCGGCGTGGACCGTCCAGCCGCCGGCAGCATCGCCGGTGACGGCGTCCGCGTGGCTGTGGGAGGACTCCACTTTGCTGATCTCCAGCTTGCCGTCAAAGTCGGCATCGGTGACCACAACGGTGAAGTTGTGGATGGGGCGGTCATAGGTAACACCGGGGATCTTATCTTCTTCGGCGGGGATTACCTCCAGCACTCGATAGGTGTACTCACCCACAGCCGTGAACTTCTCACCGGACATTTCAGCCAGATTGAACGAGAAGCTCTTATCGGCCTCGGTCAGCGCCTTTTCACCCAGAACCTTCCAGCTGCCGTTTTCAAACTTCTGCAACTGTACGGTAAAGCTGTCGCCAGACATCCACTTACGGCCGGAGAGGATCTTTTCGCCTGCCACCGTAATGACGGGATATACTTCCGCAGGCGCATAATGGTTGTGGACCACGACGGCGGCAACGACATCCCCGGCAATTCTTACCACGCCGTCATCATAGCTCTCGCCTTCCCAGTAACCGACCGTATAGCCGTTGGGAACGTTGAGCTCTTCCACCTTGGCGCGATTGTCCACGCGCAGTCCCTTGACACGCAGGGTATCACCGGCCTTCAGTTCCACGGTGAACTGACCCTTAGCATCGGCGGTGACGGAAGTCAGGGCACTGTTGGCAGAATGCTCCACGGCAAAGGTACCGGAAACGGGAGCGCCCTTGGCATCAGTCAGCGTCACTCGGACGGTGAAGCTCTGGCCAATGTGGGTGTTGGCAGGCAGCGTATGGGTCAGATGCTTAGATACCACCAGGTCACCCACATCCGGCGTATAGGTGTTGGTGACGGTAATGCTGCCGGACTGATGGTTGTTGTTCAGCGTCACAGACGCCTTGTCAGTTGACACGTCGGTCAAAGTGAAGTTCTTCACTGCTGCCGTGGAGACATCCTCCGTCACGGTATAGACACCGTGCGGCAGGTCAGTGAGCGTGGCAGTCCAGTTGTTATCTGCCGTCAAATACACATCCTGGCTGTAGCCGCTGCCGGATACGGTGAGCTTGATCTGCTCAGGCAGGACGGCGAGCACTTCGGCAGGATAACCGGCCACCGCAAATTTCTTGGTGACGGTCAGCTGGCCGGGCATGACGTTCCAGATATTGGTGAACTGGGCCCGATCCACATCCGCCACACCGTTGTTATAGGTTACATGCTGGCTCAGCGTGCCGTCGCCCTGGTCGAAGATCACCACAGTGACACGGTAGGCAGTGGCATCGTAACTGACGTCAAACTTGTTCTCGTAAGCGGCGTCTTCCTTGATGACGTAGTAGTAAACGCCGGGATGGCTGTAGGTAATGCCGCCGAAGGAAACGTTGCTGCCTTCATTGCGGGCAGTCGCCACAGGTTCAGAACCCGCCCCCACAGCAAAGTTGCTGCCGGTTCGATAGAGCAGGAAGCGGAATTCGCCGTCAGCCAGAGGACGATTCTCCAGTTTCTTTTCGGCGCTCAGCCACACGGTGGTGGCAGCGGGGACATAGCGGTTGACGAAGGCGGCGGTGGCGGCGGATTCGCTGCCGCGCAGATACGTCACGGACTTGATCTCCAGCTTGCCGTCATAGTCTTCGTCTGCCACCGTGATAGTTGCGGTATACACGCTGCTGTCGTTGGTGATGTAGCTCACGGAGCCGGGGAGTTCCTTGATCACATAGGTATAGACACCGGGCTTGGTGTACTCGATGGCGCTGAAGGCGAAGGTACCGGCGGTGCTGTTGACGGTACGCTCGATTTCGGTGACGCCGTCGGAGGCATAGAGCGCAAACTCAAACATACCGTGGGTCAGCTGGCGGGGCTGATCGTCCAGATCCAGCAGAACCTTGGTTCCGCCCAGCGCGTTGGTCACGGCAGAGGCAGCATAGCTGTTGGTGAAGGTGAACGATGCCTGATCCGCGACACTCTCCTCCACATGGACGCTGGCTTTCAGCTGACCGCCCTCGTCTGCCACATGGACATGGAAGTGGTAAACGGCGGCATCATAGGTGATGCCGGGAACCTTATCGGCATCGGCGGGGACGACCTCGCTCAGACGGTAGGTATACTCACCCACTGCGTCAAACTGCAGATCGGCGAAGGAAACGGTGCCGTCGGCAGCATTCCAGGCCGTTTCAACCACAGAGCCGCCAGTCACATCGTACAGCTCGAAGGCGAACTTACCGGCCTGCAGCACATAGCTCAGACCCTCGGCCACGTTGACCTTCTTGGTAACATTCACATCCACAGCAGCAGGAACGGGCGTATAAGTGTTGGCGAAAGGCAGCACAGCATCGGCAGCCAAAGCAGCATTTACTTCGTTGGCCGCATCATCCTTCACCTGACGCAGGGAAGTAACGGCGGCGACGATACCGGCTGCGCCGTCGTCAGCCACGCTGACCGTCATCTCATAGACGGCGCCGCTGTAGCTCACGCCGCTCTGCGTGCCGACGATCTCCTTGATGAAGTAGGTATAGGTCTGACCCACATCGGCCTTGCCGTAATGGATGATAAAGCGGGCCTCACCGGCAGCATCGGTATGAATCTCGTCCAGCTTCGTCACGCCGTCATTGGCGTACAGGCCGAACTGCCAGCCGCGCAGAGAAACCAGCGGGCTGCCGGAGGGATTGCTGACGGTCTTGACCACGTCAACGGAGACTACGGCAGCGGCATCATCACCCACAGCATAGGCGTTGGTGAAGTCTGCATGAACAGTCCAGCCGTCGGCGTCATGGGTGACATCCTCGGGGTGGCCATGTTCGGAAGTGACGGACTTGATCTCCAGCTTACCGTCCACATCCTCGTCAGTAACCAGAACGGTGAAGTTGTGGATGGTGCGGTCATAGGTGACACCGGGGATTCTGGCGTCGGGAATCACCTCTACCATTTGATAGACATACTCACCCACAGCAGTAAACTTTTCCTCTGCCATGGCGGCCAGATTGAGGGAATAGCTCTTGTTGGCAGAAGTCACCGTTTGCTCTGCAACGGTCTGCCATGCTCCGGCCACATACTTTTGCAGCCGGAACGTAAAGCTGTCATCGGCCTGCCATTGGCGGCCGGTGAGCGTCTTTTCGCCTTCCACCACAATGTTGACGGGATAGACCTCTGCAGGCGTATAACTGTTGCGGATCGTCACGGAAGCGGGCGTATCTTTCGCAATGGTAACAAGGCCATCACCTGCGCTGTCACCTTCCCAATAGCTTTCCGTAAAGCCGGCGGGAACGCTCAGCTCTTCCACCTTGGCAGTGGAGCCCTCCGTCAGGCCGTAGACCATCAGCGTCTGGCCGGCCTTGAGGGTGGCGGTAAAGCGACCGGCGGCATCCGTGGTGACGGAAGTCAGGGCGCTGCTGCCGGAATGTCCGGCCTGGAAGGTACCGACCAGAGGCTGGCCCAGCGGATCCGTCAGCGTGACCTGCACCGAGAACTCCCGGTCAATCTGCACGCCGGTGCCCAGAGAATGGGTCACATGCTTACTGACCGACAGGCTGCCAGTGCCGCGGGGGACGTTGACAACATGAACATTGGCCAGCTGACCCTGCACGATGGTGCCGGAAGCATTGGTGGTCGTCAGATAGTCGGCGTGGGCCGTTTCGACCACTGTATAGGCAGCGCCTGCAGGCAGGCCGGTGATATACACCACTTCGCCATGCTTCAGGGTAACCTTGGCCTGTCCGTTGACAAAGGTCAGGGTGCTGACAGTGCCATCTGCCTTGGTCAGACGGTAATCGCCATTGATATTGCCCACCGTCACGGTGAACTCGAACATGGCAGATGCATCGGGTCTGGCAGCGTCAACGGTCTTGCTCAGCCGGATGCCGGTGGCTGCAGAAACGGTCAGCTTGCCGTTGTTGCCGTGGAACTTAAAAACATCGTAGGTCACGTCGTCACCCTCGGGATGATCGACGATGGGATAGTAGGAGTAGGCCAGCGTGCCGGTGGGATTCTCGGTTTTGGACACGCGGAAACGCTCGGTGGCCTGACGGATGGTATCCTTGGGGATATACCAGGTGTTGCCCTCGCCGGGGATCAGCGCAGACAGGACAGCCTGAGAGACCGGCACATAGTAGTTGGTCAGGATCGCAGAACCATCAGCGGCCTGGTTGGTCTTGAACACGCGGCGGGCATGATAGAACGTGCCGCCGGTGGGCTTGGCACCCACGTAGGGCGTACCGTTTTCATCGATGCACAGCAGGGTGTTCTCGGTGAAGTAATAGCGTTCGTTCTCCTCGGAGGGATGGAAGTGGGAGTCGGCCACCAGATGGGTCAGGGGCACGTTGTAGTCCACCTCATAGCCGCCGTTGACGGAACCCCAACGGTTGGAGTAGAAGGAGTAGGTACCATCACCGTTGTCATGGTCATACTCGGCTTCAGCCATCTTTTCGGCCATGTTCAACTCGGTGATATCGCCACGCAGACCCACCTCAAACAGCAGGCGGATAGGCTCTTCCTCATGGTGCTCCAGAGAGATCTCACCGGGGTCATTCAGATTATCGCCGGAAATGGTGATGTCATAGGTGACCACGGGGATCAGCGCCGAGGGGATCTTAAAGACCACTTCCTGACGGCCGGTGGCGATCTCCGTACGCAGGCGAACCATCACATGCAGCATATTGCTGCCGGCAATGGAGCCGTCGGTGGGACCGTAGAAGCCGTAAGCACGGGTGATATACTTGGCACCTGCGGGAGCATCTTCGACACCGTAGCTCTCATCATAGAAACCCTGATAGGTGCCGTCAGCCGCCTCGTAGAAACCGATGTAGTTGCTGAAGTCGCTATCACTGGTATAGTACAGCTGGCGGGCCCTCCAGGCGTTGGTCAGCAGGTCGATGGCGGCAGCCTGATCGATGCCGATTCGCTCAGACACCACGTTCACCAGCTCCCAGCCGGCTTCGGTGAAGGTAGAGCTGTTGCCGAACATATCGGTGGCCATCATCTTCGTCAGCTGTGCGCCGGTAAAGAGCGTGTCGCCCAGCAGAATACCATTGATGTTCTTGACCTCCATGAACTCGCCGATTTTATCGTTCATGGTCAGGTAGCCGCTCATGTTCTTGTTGCCTTCCACCAGCGTGGGGGAATAGCGGGACTGGAGGATGATCTCCTGTACGATGGCCTGAAAGGCGCTATTCAGACTATCGGCACCGGTGGCAGCAAAATAAGCATCCACATAGTAGCGGTACTTGTTGCGATTGATGGACGGACGCAGGTCCTCCTCCGCAGTGCTGTTGAGCTTGGCGCGGAACGCGGCATAGGCCGCCGCACCGCCGTTGACTCTGTTGCTGCCGGAAATTGTCACACTATTGCCGTTGAGGAAAGTGTTCCAATAGGTATTCGTGGAGGTGGCGCGCTCGGGCTGCAGTACGGCAGGCGTGCCGCTGACATTGAAGCCCAGCGTGTAGAACAGCAGATCATATTTGCTGTAACCGTTGGCATCGTTCTCCAGCATATACTTGGCGTAAGCCGCCGTCAGCTGGGTCAGAAATTCCCGGTCGCTGCCTTCGGCAACGCCGCTGTGCCAGGAGGATTTATCCAGTGTGGAAAGCGTGGCGCCGGAGCCGTCAAAGTTATTGGTGGCAACGGTGGGTGCGCCATCCGTCATAAGAACCATGATGGGCATACGCTCCACGCCGGCCTGAATACCCTCCGTCACCGTCTTTTCGGCGGCGAGCAGCATCTTCATGGCGGTATAGACACCGTCCTGAGTGAAGGTACCGGAGTGGTAGGTATCCTGTCCACTGAAGTTGTTACCGGAAGAATCCTTCACACCGCTGCAGATGCGAATGCCGCGGCTGCCGCCGGAGGTGTAATACTCCACATAGTTGCCGGCGCCGGAGGGGGTGTAGCGGTCCAACGGCATCAGCACGTTGGTGTCGTCATCGCCGGAATACTGCACAATGCCTACCCGGTTGTTTCTGTTCTCTGCATACAGCGCCTTGATGGCATTGTTGGCAGCAACAGCCAGGTCGTCAATGGCGTTGGCATTGTTCATGGAACTGGACATATCCAGCACCAGGATGGTATCGGTGGGAATGGAAGAATAGCCCACGATCTCCGAGTTGGAGGCCAAGGCCGACAGGGCCACCAGGAAATTATCCTTCCCCAGCGTGACAGACGCAGGGAAAGCACCGGGGACCTGAGTCAGTACGGACTTGTCAGACCAGACGGCGCCGGCATATTCCGTGCTGTAAAAAGAGTTGCCGTTGGCATCGGTTCTTAGACCGAAATAGTCTTTCCAGCCATCCAGCGTATCAGGATCAGCCACCATGTTTCCGCTCAGCTGTGCCGGGTCCGCCACAACTGCAAAAGCAGACGCAGGGAACAGGGAGAACAGCATAACCGCAACCATGATCAGGCTTACTATGCGCTTTTTCATCTTTTGAAAGCTCCTTCCTGTGAAATCATTTTTATCGCTCGCGTGTTTATTTGTTGGCCTTCTGCGGAAGCTCTGCCTCACGGAAGATCCGCAGGACTTTTCGTCCGGCCGGCGTCAGCTGATATTTGCCGCGCATCTTATGGTAGGCCTGTACATAGCCGTGATCTGTCAGTTCTTTCATTAAGTGATTGATCTTGGGGCGGGAGCAAGCCGCCAGATTCGCAATGTCCTGCTGGGAGAGGGGGATGTAACTTTCACCTTCCATCTCAATTTGATGGGTATCGAGAATCTCCAGAACCAGATACAGGTCGTTTGCAAAATCTGTCAAATGAACTGGTATCATGATTTTCCTCCTTCTTCTATATCCGTTTGGCGGATTATAGCATTTGAGGAAATG
The DNA here is from genome assembly GCA_045650885.1 of Vescimonas sp. Lineage (GTDB taxonomy): Bacteria > Bacillota > Clostridia > Oscillospirales > Oscillospiraceae > Vescimonas. The sequence continues at coordinate 14,484 of JAZRRQ010000083.1, forward strand.
AATGTAAATGTTGTTGTTAAAATTTACATCTATTACTGTAAATTATTTTTTACAGTAATAGATAGCCTATTATTTCTTGCGGCAACGTTTCTATCCGCAGATTTCCCAACTTTTTCCCACCTTCCAAGATGTCAAGACATATGCGTATTCCATGAATTTTTGTAAAATACGACAAAATACCGTGTTAAAAATGCGAAAAGAGAACGCGCACAGCGCGTTCTCTTTTCGCATTGCTATAGGGAATTTTTATCATCCCTCAGTTTTTGTTTCGTTCTCCGCCGCCGGTTCCAGCTTGCGCAGAACAGGGGTGAAGATCATCAGATTGGCGTAGCACAGGCAGCTAACACCTGCCATGAGCCACATCAACACCATAATATACATGGTGTCCACAGAATATATTGTCAGGAAAGCTGCCGCGCCCCACAGCAGCCACGACAGCAATAGCCGCGGCACATGGCCCATAGCCAACAGCAGCGCGTTTTTCAAATGGTTGCGCCACTTGTTTTCATACCGGGCCACCAGAAGAAAGACAAAGGTGACCACCATGCCCACCACCACCAGACCGAATCCGGCGATGACCTGAGCTACGCCACTATCCATCTGGGTGGCAAAAAACAGATCCAGTCCGCAAATCACGATACCCAGCAGAACCACCAGCCACACAGCAGTGGCGCATTTAAAGTTGGCAACAAACGCTTTCAAAAAGCGCCGCACTACTTTGGTGTCATCACCCTCCCGCAGGCGCAGCAGCACACTGTAGAGCGCCGTGCTGGATGCACCCAGCGTTACAATCGGAATAGAGCAGACGATCCACAGCACATTGATCAGGATCAAACCGAGGATCACATTCATGATCTGGGCAAACAGACCATTGGGATCAAATATTTTATTCATCGCACGCAACCTCCTCTTACACGCCGGACATGGCTTCCATCACCTCATACTCCTGAGGATTGAGGGTCTTGGTCATAGCCAGCGCCTCTTCGATATCCAAATCGAACACCTTATCGTCATTGGAGCAGATGACGCGGTTGGTGCGGCCCTGTGCCAGCACATTGACCGCCTCGTAACCCATGCGGGTAGCCATGACGCGGTCCTTGGCGGTGGGGCTGCCGCCGCGCTGAATATGGCCGAGAATGGTGACGCGGGGATCCAGACCCAGCTCGGCCTTGATCTGCTCACCCACATCCACGGCGCTGGCGGCACCTTCAGCCACCACGATCATGAAGTTGGTCTTTCCGCCCAGACGGGCGCGGCGGATCTTCTCGGCCACGTCGCGGTGGAAGTCAAACTTCTCCTCCGGCACGATAACAGCCGTGGCACCCACAGACATGCCCACATAGAGGGCCAGATAACCGGCGTGACGGCCCATGACCTCCACCACGCTGCAGCGCTCGTGGCTCTGCATCGTGTCGCGCAGACGGTCGATACATTCCACCGCCGTGTTGGCGGCAGTATCAAAGCCGATGGTATAGTCGGTGCAGACAATATCGTTATCAATGGTGCCGGGAATGCCCACCACAGCAATGCCGTGACGGCTCAGATCCTGCGCGCCGCGGAAAGTACCGTCACCGCCGATGGCCACAATGCCGTCCAGACCCAGCAGCTTGCAGGTGGCGGCAG
>JAZRRQ010000084.1:0-3359 GCA_045650885.1 Vescimonas sp.
CACCTCACGAGAACTGCGGGCGCGGGTACGTTGCTCCTCCATCTCGGCCTTGAAGCCATCCTCGTCGATGGTGTAACCCTTCTCGGTGAGAATCTCGCGGGTCAAATCCACAGGGAAACCGTAAGTATCGTAGAGCTTAAACACCGAGGCGCCATCCAACTGTGTCTTGCCCTCGGCCTGCATAACCTCTTCCATCTCGGCCAAAATACGCAGACCTTGGTCGATGGTCTTGTTAAACTGAGTTTCCTCATTGGAGAGAACCTTGAAGATAAACTCCTTCTTCTCATCCAACTCGGGATAGCCGTCCTTGGAGCCCTCAATGACGGTGCGGCTCAGATCAGCCAAGAACAGGCCGTCAATACCCAGCAAACGGCCATGACGAGCCGCACGACGGATCAGACGGCGTAGCACATAGCCACGGTCCTCGTTGGTGGGCATAATACCGTCGGAAATCATAAAGGTGGCAGAACGAATGTGGTCAGTAATCAAACGGATAGACACGTCGTTCTGATAGTCCTCTTTGTAAGTCTTGTGAGCCAGATCGCACACATGCTGACGCAGAGCGTGGAGGGTATCCACATCGAAGATGGAATCCACATCCTGCACCACAACAGCCAGGCGCTCCAAACCCATACCGGTGTCGATGTTCTTCTTCTCCAGAGTGGTGTATTTGCCGGCACCATCGTTCTCAAACTGGGTGAAGACGTTATTCCACACCTCCATATAACGGTCGCACTCACAGCCCACCTTACAGTCGGGGCTACCGCAGCCATACTTCTCGCCACGATCGTAGTAGATCTCGGAGCAAGGACCACAAGGGCCGGCACCGTGCTCCCAGAAGTTGTCGCCCTTACCGAAACGGAAAATGCGATCGGCGGCAATGCCGATCTCCTTATTCCAGATATCGAAAGCCTCGTCATCCTCCACATAGACAGAGGGATACAAACGATCGGCATCCAGACCAACCACCTCGGTTAGGAACTCCCAAGACCAAGCAATAGCCTCGTGCTTGAAGTAATCGCCAAAGGAGAAGTTGCCCAACATCTCAAAGAAGGTGCCGTGACGAGCGGTCTTACCCACATTCTCAATATCACCGGTACGGATGCACTTCTGACAAGTAGTCACACGATTGCGGGGAGGAACCTCAGCACCGGTAAAATAAGGCTTCAGAGGAGTCATACCTGCATTAATCAGCAGCAAGCTCTTATCGTTATGAGGAACCAGCGAGAAGCTGGGCAGGCGCAGATGATTCTTGCTCTCAAAGAAAGAGAGGTACATCTCACGCAGTTCGTTTACGCCATACTTTTTCAGTTCTTTTGCCATAATTCATTCTTTCCTTTCTTCTGGTGGAAAAATAAAAATCCCCATCCCAACTATGGGACGGAGATTCCGTGGTACCACCCAAATTGCACAGCCGTTGACTATGCCACTCTTAACCTCTAACGCAGGTCGGACGCCGCCGCTTGTTTCACGGGGTGCTCGGGAGCGGCGTGCAAACTGCTAAAACGATGTGTCCTCACAGCACGATAGGAATCGTGGACACACTCTCTGAACAATAGCGCATTTGCTGAATCTCCGTCAACGCATTTAACATGAAATAGTATAATAAAAGCGGCCTGATTTGTCAAGATTTTTCCCACATTTCACATAAAAAACAGCCACCGTTTACCGGTGGCTGTTTTTTGCCCTTTCTACCGCTTCTCCCTTATCAATCAAAGTCGAAAAAGAAGATTTCCGTGGGCAGGAATATTTAATTAATTGTATCCGCATACCGCACATCCAATGCAATAGCAGCTACTGGGTCAATCGGGGCACCGTCTACCCACATTTCCAAATGCAAGTGAGGCGACTGTGCACACTCGCAAGGAATTGTCTGCAGATCGCCGATGTGTTCCCCCATTTCCACCATATCCCCTACTCGCACAATGGCCTTTACTCCACAGTATCGAGTGACTACACCGACACCATGATCAATTTCGATCACGCCGCCCCAAAGAGGGTCGGCCGTCACTGTAACGATTTTACCGCCGGTTACCGCCTTAACCGCCTGTCCTTCTTTGCCGGCAAAATCCGTTCCCAAATGCAGACGCCAATCTTGCATAGTTTCACAGAAGATGGGGCCATCCGCCGAAAAAGGTTTTTGCACCGTATTGCTGATAGGATGCAGATATAAGTGCGGCGCAGATGTCGTGGTGGTAGTGGTCATCCGGCTTGATGTAGTGGTTGAAGTTTTTGTAGCAGTGGTGCGCGTGTCCTTCTGTCCGGTCACTTTTTGCTCCACTTGTTGTTGCGCATTCATAGAGTGATCGTCGTCCGTATTTGTCAATTGCCGGGTTAAACCGGCAATCACGACGGCGCCTACCGTTAATATGCTGATTGCCAGCGCTAAATACACTCCATTTCGCCGCAGAAATCCTGTCAAACGGCTTTTGCCACCTTTGTTGTTCATCATCATACCTCCCTTTTATAACTGCAGTATGAGCATAAAAACATCTAATATACAGACATTCTTATCCGCTTTTACCATATTAGGGCGGCAATCTTTGGTATATTTGTCCCTTGTGAAAAACCATACTATGTGATATGATTATTTTGTATCAAAATGCAAAGGAGGAGAGTTATGGCACTGGGTTTTCCGCTATTGGTGGATTTGAGAGGCAATAATTGCACTGTATTTGGCGGCGGTAAAAGCGCCCTGCGCCGTGTCAATGAACTGTTGCGCTTTGGCGCAAAAGTAACGATCATCTCTCCTCAGATCTGCACCGAATTGGCGCAGATGAGCGAAAGCGGTCTCATACGCCACATTCCTCGCAAATATTTTCGCGGTGATTGCAGCAATTCACAGCTTTGCGTTGCTGCTACCGATGATAATGCGCTGAACATTGCCATTTCCACCGAATGCAAAAACAAGGGAATTCCTGTCAATGTCACCGCTCCCCGTAGCTACGGTAATTTCACATTTCCTCGGTTGGTGATCACCGACGATGTAGTTTTATCGATCACCGGCACGCTGACTGCTGACACACTTACGACGCTGCAGGACCGCTTGCAGGAAGAATTGCCACGTCTGATCGAAGAAATTCAAAATAAATCCGATATGTAAAAGAGCCTATCTATGCGATAGGCTCTTTTTACATTAGTTGCTCTGATAGTGATTATCGGACTTGTTCTGGCTGTTCTGGTTGTTCTGGCTGTTCTGGTTGTTCTGGCTGTTCTGCTTGTTCTGGCTGTTCTGCTTGTTCTGGCTGTTCTGCTTGTTCTGGTTGTTCTGGCTGTTCTGGCTGTTCTGCTTGTTCTGGCTGTTCTGGTTGTTCTGGTTGTTCTGGTTGTTCTGGTTGTTCTGGTTGTTCTGGTTGTTC
>JAZRRQ010000085.1:0-4489 GCA_045650885.1 Vescimonas sp.
AGCATGATATTCCTCCTTCGATACTTTGTATTGCGGTCGGCAAACCTGCTTCCATTGTATCGCGGGAGGTTTATCTTTTCTACGCATAGGCATAGCCTTTTTTATCCCACGGGCATAGCCCGTGGTTGCCGTTTTGACAAATCAACAAAGCCTGACGGCAATGCCGTCAGGCTTTTCTCCTTATATCTCCGGAGGAATGTCCACAATATCCAGTCCTCGCCGCAGGGCGTACTCGATGGTGCGGCGCGTGCCGCCGCTCTGCCCATCGTGGACGGCAATCAGGAGCGAGGCGTGATCCACCATGTAGCGGTTACGCCGCAGCATGCAGTCTGGGGTATACTTCTCCTGCACCAGCGTCTCATAGTCGCACGCGTCCACCAGACATCGCCAGCGCTGCTGATCCGCCGTGCTCCATGACGTCGCCTGTGTCGCACAGGGAATGGCCGCCTCCACCGACACGTCACCGTACTTCTGGCGCAGCTTCAGCGCCAGCTCGCAAAAGTAGAAGTCGCAGCCCTGAGCCATACCGCAGATAAAGTGGCGGTATCCTTCCTCATAGGCAGCCTCCATGGCATCCCACAGCCGGCCCTTCAGCGCCACGCAGCGCAGATCGCTCTCATCGCTGCCCCAAGGCAGCTTGCCTGGCCGGTGGCCGGAAAAACAGCAGCTAACAGGTCTTGCCCGCATGGGAACACCTCCTACGAAAAATCTCACGCTCATTGTAGAACAAATTTTCGATTTTGTAAAGGGATTATCGCATTTATTCTTGTACTGTCGACGGATCTTATGATATCATGTAAGAAACAAACAGGAGAGGAGGTCTCGCCATGGACAACCGCGTGATTTTGCACTGCGATCTGAACAGCTTTTTCGCTTCCGTGGAGCTTCTCAGCTACCCGGAGCTGCAAAACCTGCCGGTGGCCGTCTGCGGCGATCCCGCCTCCCGCCACGGCATCATTCTGGCTAAAAACGAGCCGGCTAAAAAGCTGGGTGTCAAGACGGCGGAGACCATCTGGCAGGCCAAGCAAAAAGCCCCCGGCCTTGTGCTGCTGCCCTCCCACCACGGATTGTATCGGGAATATTCCCGCAAGATTAACGAGCTCTACGGCCACTATACCGATCTGGTAGAGCCTTTCGGCGTGGACGAGAGCTGGCTGGACATCACCGGCAGCATGCACCTCTTCGGCGGTGATGCCAAAGCCATTGCCGACGATATCCGCCGCCGGGTGAAAAAGGAATTCGGCCTCACCGTGTCGGTGGGCGTGTCTTTCAACAAGATCTTCGCCAAGCTGGGCAGCGACTATAAAAAGCCGCACGCCACCACCGTTATTTCCCCGGAAAACTGGCGCGACATCGTCTGGCCGCTGCCGGTGGGTGATCTCCTTTTCGTGGGCCGCGCCGCGCGTCAGGCGCTCGGTGGCATCGGCGTGAAGACCATCGGGGATCTGGCCGGGTGCAAGGTAGAGATGCTGGAGACCCTCCTGGGCAAGCTGGGCTATCAGCTGCACCAGTACGCCAACGGACTGGAGCATTCTCCCGTCCGCCCCCAGCACGAGCAGGAACAGGTCAAGTCCGTAGGCAACGGCACCACCTTCCCGCAGAATCTCACCCGCTGGGAGGAGATCTGTACCGGCCTGAGTGTCCTCTCCGACAGCGTGGCCATGCGCATGCGCCGTCAGGGTCTCTATTGCGGCGGCGTGTCCGTCACCATCCGGGACGCCCAGTTCAAAACCATCACCCGCCAGAAGCGGCTGAATGAAAGTACACACCTGATGAAAGATATCTATGAGGCCGCCATGGAACTGACACAGGCCGCGTGGAAAGCACCCACCCCCATCCGTATGCTGACGGTGACGGCCCTGTATATCACCGATGCCGCCGAGAGCTACCAGCAGCTGGACCTGTTGGGCGCACAGCAGACGCAGCGCAGCGAAAAACAGGAGAAACTGGAACAGGCCATGGACGCCATCCGCGGCAAGTACGGTAAGGACGCCATCGCCTTCGGCTCCAACGGCGGCAAGCAAGTGGGCTGGGACGATTGAAAGTGAGGAATATATGATGAAACTGACTATTTTAGGCACCGGCAACGCCATGGTGACCCAGTGCTACAACACCTGTTTTGCCCTTGGCGAGGATACGGACTTCCTGCTGGTGGACGCCGGCGGCGGCAACGGCATCCTGCGCCAACTGGCGGACGCCCACCTCACCTTCCCCCACCTGCATCACCTCTTTCTCACCCACGCCCACACCGACCACCTGCTGGGCGTCGTGTGGGTGGTGCGCGCCGTGGCCGAGGCCATCAACAAGGGAAAATACGAGGGCGAGTTCACCGTCTGGGGTCACGACGTGGCGCTGGGCGTGCTGGAACCCCTGTGCCGCGCCCTGCTGCCCGGCAAGCTCTCCAAGCATTTCGGCGTACGCATCCATTTCACGGAAGTCCGCCCCGGCGACACGCTCACCTGCCTCGGCATGGTTTTGACGGTCTTTGACATCCTCTCCACCAAGGCCAAGCAGTACGGCTTCCGCGCCGTTCTGCCGGACGGACAGGTGCTCACCTGTCTAGGCGATGAACCCTGCAATCCCGCCTGCTTCGACTTCGCCCGCGGCGCCGACTGGCTGCTGACGGAAGCCTTCTGCCTCTACGAGGACCGCGACACCTTCAAGCCCTACGAAAAGCACCACTCCACCGCGCTGGACGGCGCGAAAATGGCCGCAGAGCTGGGCGTGAAACACCTCGTCCTCTACCACACCGAGGACAAGACCATCGCCACACGCAAGAGCCGCTACACCGCCGAAGCGCAGAGCGCCTTTGACGGCCCGGTGTACGTACCCGATGATCTGGAAGTAATCGAACTGTAAAAAAAACAGCAGCCCGTTGGGGCTGCTGTTTTTTATCAGCTTATTCAAATTCCTCCGCCTTTGCCTTGGGCAAACTCCAGCGGAAATGAGCCGCCAGCAGACGGATCACCAGCACCAGACTGCCGCCGATGAGCATGGCCGCTGTGTCATCCCACAGCCGATGTATCGCCACCCATGTCAGCGCGCCGGTCAGCGAAGCCAAGGCGTAAATATGCTTGCGGAAGATGTAGGGCAGGTCGCCTGCCATCACATCACGCAGTACGCCGCCGCCCACACCGGTGATGGTGCCGAGGAAGGCAATGGTAAACCAGTTGGCGTGGTCCAGCGCCGCACAGGCCACCTGCGCACCGATGACGGTGAAAAGACCCAGTCCCAACGAGTCCACCAACAGCATCACCCGTTCATAGACCCGGGGCGTTTTCAAAAGCTGCCGCCGCACCGCCGGGATAAACACCAGCACCGCCGCCGCGGCCGCCAGCGCCACCGTCAGTGGGTCGGAGAAAATGGCCGGCGGTGTCCGGCCCAGCAGTACATCCCGCAGAATACCGCCGCCCACCGCGGTGGTCAGTCCCAGCACCACCACGCCCAGCACATCCATGCCCTTTCGCATGGCTGTCATGGCGCCGGACACAGCAAAGGAAACCGTGCCGATCAGTTGTAAAATCAGAATACCGATGTCCATTTCATTCCTCCGCGGCATTTCATTGCCGCCATTTTACCACGGATACACCCCATACGCAACTAAAAAGAGAGCAGGCTGCAGCCTGCTCTCTTTTGGTTCAATCAGTGCTGGGAAACGGACTTCCAGTCCTCGGGATCCTCGTAAATGAGATCCAGATCGTCCAGATAGTCGGTATCCAGCGGATTGCTCTTAGGCGAAGCCTTCTTGTACTGCTCCAGCAGGCGCTGTGCCTTTTCCGGGGGCTGGATGGTACCGGCACCGGTAATGCAGCCGCCGGGACAGGCCATGCCCTCCAGCAGATAGCCATCATACTTACCGGTACGGGCGATACGCAGCATCTTGCGGCACTCACGCAGACCCATGGCGCTGACGGTCTTGACCTCCAGCTCAGGATGGGTGCGGCGGATGACTTCCTCCACCGCGGCAGCCACACCGCCGCCGGCGGCAAAGCCCACACCGGGTGCGGAAGCCTCATAATTGGCCGGTGCATCCTCGATCTGGCTGAAGGCGATCTCCTTGGCCTCAAACATGCCGCGCAGCTCCTCAAAGGTCAGCACGAAGTCCACCTCACTGCGGACGGTGCGGCGGCTGGCCTCCAGCTTCTTGGCGGCGCAGGGGCCGATGAAGGCCACCTTGCACTTGGGATCCTTCCGCTTCTGCAGGCGGGCGGTCAGCACCATGGGGGTCATGGTCATGGAGATATAGGGAGCAATACCAGGGAATTCCTTCTTGGCCATCACGGACCAGGCGGGGCAGCAGGAAGTCGCCATAAAGGGCTGCTTCTCCGGCACATGGCGCACGAACTCGTCGGCCTCCTCCACAGCGCACAGGTCGGCACCGATGGCCACTTCCTCCACGCTGGCAAAGCCCAGGGCCTTCATGGCCTTGACGATCTTGCCGGGGGTCGCCTCATCACCGAACTGGCCCCAGAAAGCGGGAGCGATAACC
>JAZRRQ010000086.1:0-10405 GCA_045650885.1 Vescimonas sp.
CAGACCATCCAGTCGGTCAAGAAACTGACTAGGGGGGATGAGCCTTGCCTGGTGTTCCCCATGGTCACGGACATCCATTATCTGAAATCCGAAGAGGTGCCCGAATCCTTTGACTACTGCATTGCCAACATAAAAGCCCTCAGCGAGGAGCTCAACTTTGACTTTATTGCCTGTTTGGCCGATGTTGTCGAGGGTGACATGCCGCAGGCGGTCACCGCCGAGCACGGCGACCACATTGTTGAAGGTTTTACCAGCATTGGTGTTCCCTACTATCCGGTGTTCGGCAATCACGATGACAACCGATACGGCCCCAAGGAAGTATTTACCCATGAGCAGCTGTACCAAAACTACATGAGTACCCTCGAGAAGGAGAATGTGGTGTTTGATACCTCCTCCATGGAGAAAACCAATTACTACAAAGATTTTCCCGAGCTGAAGCTCCGCTGTATCTTCCTGAATGCAAATACCAACGGCGCTTACGGCTATTCCAATGATACATGTAAGTGGTTTAAAAGCGCCCTGAAAACGGAGTACGGCGTCATCGTGTTTACCCACATTCCTCCCATCCCGGCGCAGAACTACGGCCATACGAAGTATGGCACTGACATGGGAAGCACCACTATTCGCAAGCTCTGTGCCGCTGCGGATAATTTCATCATCATGTTCAGCGGACACAACCACTATGACTCTGTGTTTACCGATCCGTTCCTGAGCTATACCATGAATTGTCAGAAGTTTGAAAACGAGAACGGAGATCCCGCTCTGTGGACAGAAAATGCGGTAAAGCCGCAGCGGGAGAAGGGGACAGCCAGCGAAGACTGCTTCGATATTGTGGTGGTCCGCCCCGAGTCCGGGCGGATCGATACCGTCCGCTTCGGCGCCGGTGAGGACAGAACCATCAACTACAACTAAAGTGAGCCGGAGCTATAAATCCGGACAACAGACATAGCGCCGCCCCCCGATGCAATGATCTTCCTGCATCGGGGGGCGGCTTTATGGCAAAACGAAACGGTACACGTATACAAGGAAAGCGGGCGGCCGTTATAATCCTCTTTTGATACTGCTGATGGTACTGCTGTCACGGAGACAAAGATCCTTTCTGGCTATCGGATCCACTTGTTGAAGAACGGGGTTCATTTGGCGCAAAAGTGCTGTTTGCCTGTATATCATTTTTGAGTGTAGATATTTTGGCGGTCAAGCATCAATTATTTGGGTAAAATGCACGAAATTGGTTGAAAATTAAAGGGATATATGTTATATTGTAATCATCATACGATGGATGAAATACAGGAACGCGCGCTTCTATAAATGGGTATACACTGTGCCAATAATTGCGGTTACCATGAAAGGGGATAAAGGGATGAGACGCAAAATATGTTTTGTTGTTGCTGTGTTGTTTGTATTTTCTGTGATGAGATCTTCCTCTGTTGCGTTGGCTGCGGCACCTGCTAATATTTCAATTTCTTATTTTGAAAACTTTACGATTGATGGTGAGTCGTTGACTGCAACGAAAAGTGAGAAGATAACGGTAAGGGGGGAGACAGAAGTGACGCTGACGGCCACGGCATTAAGTGTGGCTGCTCAGGGAGTGAAAGGAAAGACGTTTGATATTTCAGTCCCTATTTGTAATGGCGCATTTGTAAACCCGGTAGATAATAACGGTAATTATGATGTGTTGAGCGTTATCGATATGGGTGAGGCTGTTCGGCTGGTTCTAAAGGAAAAAAACGCTCGCAACATGCTATATGTTGATGTGCGGCTGGATAGTGTTGAAAAAAGAGAAAGATATGAAAATTACAACATTAATTGGTACAAAATGTTTGTGGGAGGAACAATTGTTCTGGAAGAGGAAACGACAACAGAGCAGTCGCGGAGCTCGACGTCTTATACTACAAGATTGTATGGCACAATGAATAACATTTATGGTGATTTGTATAAGGAATACATACGTATTATCGCTATGCAAGAATATCCTTCGACGATCAATAATTCGACTGGCGGTAATTTCCTCTTTACTTTGGGTATTCAGGCCAAGTGGACGGAGTATACTCCATATGGAGGAAACGTAGTGATTACAGATGGCTGTAGTCTTGGAATGAATTGTGCAGAAATCAATTTGTCAACTCCTAAAGGCGAGTATTTTTCGTCGATGAACGTGGAGTTCTCAGGGGACTTAAATAATTATCAAAGTCCGATTTCAATCGGGTTTAACCTTGATATCCCAGCCACTCCGTTTTCTATTACATACTCCTATCCGTATAACAGCAATGGATCTGGTCGGACGTACTATAAAGCGTTCCCAGCAACAAGCAATAAAGTTACCCAGACTGGTAATACATGGGATGCTGAGGGATTCGTGGCATTTGAAGCAGCAGAAGCAGGGCATGATGTCGGCGACTACTTCCATGTTAACATGAAGGTAGATACAGTTACAGCATATCAGGAATTTGGAGAAAAGTACCTAAACTTTAGATGGGACTACCATATTGCAGGAAGGGGAGTGAACGATGAGTACGGAATTGTTGTTGACTCACCGAATACTTTTAGCTACATTAAAGATAAAGTATATTATTCGCTAACAGATGCTTCCTAATAAAATATGAAATTAAAAAACATTAAGAAACTATCATTGGCACTAGCAATTACACTTTGTGTTTGTTCTGCATTAATATATATTGTGTGGACACCAATGAAGAATTGGATAACGAGCAGAAATGTTTTCGATTCGATTAATAAACTGTGCGAATATGAGCATTTTTCGGTACAAATAGCAAAGGGAGAGCCATCTGCTACTGATATGTTTTGCGGTATGCTGACAGAAGAAGTGGATTTAAATAAAATTATAGGGAAGTCAACAGAGGTGAATCATAAATTATTCGAGGAGCATACGAATTATGCTTATGATATAGTTATCTCTAGTCCTGATATGCAAGTAGTTTTAGCTATAGCGGTGCATAAGATTGTCAATCATCAAACAGCTTCTTTTCTAAAGGAGCACGCATTTGAGTATAATGGAAATTTGTTTGTTTCAACTATTAACGATATAGTGTTTGCTACAGGAACTGCTCAGATTGTGGACTTAATAGAATATGTTGTTCAAAAGGACACGAAATTCAATTCGGATATTATATATAGCGTGTATTTTGGGTAATTTTCCAGAATGTATAGTGGGTGTTTGACATGATAGGAACAATGCTCCTAGCATAGACCCCTAAAACTGTCACTTGTTACCCTATACAAAAATGGAACATTTCCTTTGTTCAAATACCAAAAAGGACTGTGAAAACGCGGTTTCACAGTCCTTTTTTAATGCTGCTGATGGCGCTTTTTTCCAGGCGGCTGACCTGGGCCTGGGAGATGCCGATCTCCTGCGAGACTTCCATCTGCGTCTTGCCCTGATAGAATCGCATGGCCAGGATCTTCTTTTCCCGCTCACCCAGCCGGTCAACGGCGTCTTTCAGGGCGATCTGTTCGATCCAGTTCTCGTCGGTGTTGGCCCGGTCACTGACCTGGTCCATCACGCACAGTGTATCTCCGCTGTCGGAATATACCGGTTCGTAGAGGGAAACGGGATCCACAATGGCATCCATGGCGAAAACCACTTCCTCCCGCGGGATGTCCAGCTCTTTGGCGATCTGCTCTACGGTGGGTTCCCGCTGGCTCTCGCGCATCAGTTTTTCTCTGGCCTGCAGCACGCGGTAGGCGGTGTCGCGCATACTGCGGCTGACGCGGATGGCGCTGTTGTCTCTGAGATATCGGCGGATCTCGCCCACGATCATGGGCACACCGTAGGTACTAAAGCGTACGCCCTGCTCCACGTCGAAGTTGTCGATGGCTTTGATCAGGCCGATACAGCCCACCTGAAAGAGATCATCCATGTTTTCGCCACGCCCCAGAAACTTCTGAATCACCGACAACACCAGACGGAGGTTGCCGTAAATCAGTCGTTCCCGCGCCAGTGTGTCGCCCTGTGCAGCGCGGCGCAGCAGCTGCGTCATCTCGTCGTTTTTCAATACCTGTAGTTTGGCTGTGTTGATGCCGCTGATCTCTACCTTACCGTGCATTCCTCTGCCTCCGAGCCTTTGATGAGAGGAGTATTTCCTCTGTAAAGGCGGCTTATACGGCGGCGGCAAAAGGAGTGGGGTTTCGACGGCAGCAGATTATAGACTTATTCGAAGAAGCGTGGTATAATCATAAAAACAGCGATTGATGTAGCGGATATACGGAGAAAAGCAGATGAAAAAAGACAGCGCGGTAGATATTATTTACGAATATGTGAAAAACCAGATTGCCACAAGGCAGATCTATCCCGGTAATCGGATCGGCGAGGAAGAAATCGCCCGTGCAACAGGAATCAGCCGCACGGCGATCCGTCCGGCATTGCTGCGCTTGAAGTATGAGGGTTTGGTGGAGCAAAAGCCTTACCGTGGCACATTTGTGGCAAAGCCTTCTGCGGAAGAGCTGCACTATGTGTGCCAGACCCGTGCACTGCTGGAACTGGATGCTTTTCGTATGGCGATTGCCCGACGCAGTGAAGAAAGTTTGCGTGCTATGGAAAGCGTGTTGGAGCGTCAGACGGAAGTGGAGAATAGCTTCAGGATGACGGAGTATGTGGAGCTGAATCGCCGGTTCCACAGCATTATTGCGGCTGAGTCCGGGAATCCCTATTATGAAAAGTATCTCAACGAGCTGCAAAATAAGATTGCTACCTATCTTCTGTTTTGGGATCGCAGTGATGACGGTGCTAACTCGCTGGAGACCCATCGACGCATTTACGAGGCACTTCGAGATAGAGATGAGGAGAAGGGACTCGCGGCGCTGAAGCAGGATTTGGGCCTGTTTGAAGACGGAGTATATCCGGAACCCGGTAAATAAAAAGAAAAGATGTCCGACACTGTGATGCCGGACATCTTTTCTTTTTTGAGGAGTAATATATGTTTGAATTTATGCCTCGGGATAGAACCAGTCATTCACGGTCCAGTCCTTGATCAGATCGGCATAGAAAGCGCAGATGCGGCGGGAAGCTTCCATATCCAGATTGGCGAAGTTACCGCACTCCGTCACGCTACCGCCGGGCATGGGGCCGTCGTAAACGGCGGCGGCGCTGAACACCTTCTTGAGCATCTCGATAGCCTGCTCGTCGGAGATGATACGGGTGTCATACAGGAAGTAGAAACCGGTCTGGCAGCCAAAGGGTCCAAAATAGATGACGCCGTCTTTCAGTTCGTCGTTGCGCAGCATGGTGGCAACCACGTGTTCGGCAGAGTGGATCTCGGAATTGGTCAGCAGGTCGCCGGTGTTAGGCTTTTTAAAGCGCAGATCCAGAGAGGTGACCTCGCGGTCGCGGCGGGACAGATACAGGCCGGGAACCAACAGGCTGTGGTCAACAGAAAAACTTGCGATACGTTCCATTATAATACCTCCAAAATCAATACAGGCGCAACTCGGACAGGGACATGGCCACGTGGCCAACCAGAGAGTTGATGTCGAAGACGGGCAGACCCAGCTCTTCGCGCATACGGGCAGCGAAGGGGGGCAGGTCGGTGCACTCCAGAACGATGGCGCCGATCTGGGGATTCTCCGCCACAGCGCGGCGGGCAACACCCATGATCTCCTCAGACACGCCGTCCATGTCGAACTTCACATCGGGCTGATCGAAGATCTTGCGGAACTCCTTAGCCTCCTCCAGACCGAACACCTTCACGTTCATATCGTCGGTGATGCCGCAGGCGTGCATATGCTCGGGGGACAGGGAGCTCTTGTTGGCGGTAATGACAGCCACGGTGCGGTTCTTGCCGATCATGTAGGACACGAAGGGTACCTGCAACAGGGAGGAAGTGAACACGGGGATGTCCACAGCCTCGGCCAAAGCGGTCTGGAACACGGCGTTGAAGCCGCAGCTGGTAGTGACAGCGCAAACGCCCTCTTCAGCTGCCAGACGGCGGGTGATGGCGATCATGTTTTCCAGAACCTTGGGGTCGGGATTGATGATGACCGTATTTGCATTGGCGCCGGGGACCTCCACCAGCTTGACGGGGAAGGGGTAGGAGTCGAGGTTGGTACTGTTGCCGGGCATGGTTTCCAGCTGCATCAGACCTTCGGGGACATGACCGACTTCCCAGCGCAGGATCGCGATTTTGGGTTCGTGCTGCATAAGTTATTCCTCCAATCAATGGTGAACATGATATTTTGGCTGCTGCGCAGCTACCCTTATTATGGAAGACCAAGGGCAATCAGTCAAGATTAAAAATCAAGATTGTGTACAATTTGAAAAAAGGGGGGAGATAATTGTGCGAAGTGCCGAAATTTGTCGAGGGTATTCGTTAAAGATTGACACGTATTCTTGAATTGTATACAATGTGACTATCATAGGGTGAACTGCCCTGTTCACCACAGAAATCAATTTTGATAAAGGACGGTAGATATCAAATGAAAATTGGTGTTCTGAAAGAAATCAAGCCCAATGAATACCGTGTGGCAGCAGTTCCTGCAACTGTGATGGAAATGGTCCGTCACGGACACACGGTGTATGTAGAGTCCGGCGCAGGCGTAGGCAGCGGTTTTTCCGATGCTGCTTACAAAGAGGCCGGTGCGATCATTGCTGACACGGAGACCGTGTGGCGTGAAGCTGATCTCTATTATAAGGTAAAAGAGCTGTTTCCTCAGGAATACAAGTGGATGGCAAAGGACAAGATCCTGGTCACCTATATCCACTCCAACGCCCATCCCGAAGAGACCGATGTGCTGCTGGAAAGCGGCGTTTCCGCGGTCGCCTATGAGGACGTGGAAGATGCCAACGGCCGTTTCCCCCTGCTGCGTCCCATGAGCGAGCTGGCAGGCAAGGGCGGTTTCCTGGCAGCGCTGCACTTTGCCCAGTCCGTGCACGGCGGCAGCGGCCTGCTGCTGGCCAATGTGGCTGGCGTTGACGCTCCTGTGGTCAGCATCATCGGCGGCGGCAATACCGGTCTGGGTGCTGCTGAACTGGCAGCTGCCTTTGGCAACACGGTTCGTATTCTCGACGTGAACATGGACGGCATGCTGGAGTCCAAGAAGTATCTGCCCAGCAATGTGTCCTTCCTGATCTCCAATCGTTCCAACCTGGAGAAGTGCCTGAGAGAGTCTGACGTGCTGATCAACTGCATCCTGTGGCCCAAGCACCGCAAGGATCATCTGGTCAACCGTGAGGACCTGAAGATGATGAAGGAAGGCGCAATGATCATCGACGTGGCTTGCGACGATGAAGGCGCTATTGAGACCTGCCGCAGCACCACCCATGATGACCCTGTTTATTACGAAGAGGGCATCCTGCACTACTGCGTGGACAACATTCCTTCCGCTTTCTCCCGTACCGCATCTGTGACGCTGGCCAACGCTACGCTGCCTTACGTGCTGCAGATTGCCAATAAGGGCTTTAAGAAGGCTATGGAAGACAACTATCTGCTGCGCAAGGGCATGACCTGCTGCGAAGGCAAGCTGACCCTGAAGGAAACTGCGCTGAAGCAGAACCGCGTCTGGACGAATCCCGACGAGCTGATCAAGGTCTGGTAAGACCGCCTCTTGATGTTTTCCGGCAGAACGGCCTGACTGCCGGATACATATAGAAACCAACGACCCAACAAAAAAACAAAAAGACGAATGTTTCGCAAGTGAAAGGAGAAAATCATGAATTCCTGGATTATTCTGATCCCCACTATTCTGACGATCATTGTCTGCTTGTGGACCAAGCAGATCTATATCGGTATGTTTGCCGGTATTTTCAGCGGCTGCATGATCCTGGCCGGCGGTAATCCCCTGACCGGTCTGGATATGTCTTTCAACAAGCTGATTGGCGTTGCTGCCAGCGGCTGGAACATGAAGATCATCCTGTTCGCCGTCCTGATCGGCGGTATGATCAAGCTGATGCAGGCCTCCGGCGCTGTCAACGGCCTGATCAAGTGGCTGACCGAGAAGGCCAAGGTCACCACCCCTGCCAAGGCCCAGTTCCTGACCTGGCTGATCGGCGTGATCCTGTTCTTCGACCAGTACACCTCCGAGGCTGTTACCGCTACCATCGGTAAGACTCTGGCCGACAAGTACGGCTATTCCCGCGAAAAGTGCGCTTATCTGGTTGACTCCACCGCTTCTCCCATGTGCGCTCTGCTGCCCCTGAACTCCTGGGGTGCTTATATCGTTGGCCTGCTGGCCACTCTGGGCGTGTCCGACACCATGGGTACCATGGTCAAGGCTATCCCCGTTAACTTCTACTGCATCATCGCTCTGGCTGTCTGCATGGTCGTGGTGTTCAAGAACTGGAACATCGGCGGCATGAAGGCTGCTGAGGAGAACTGCAAGGCTGACCTGACTGTTTCCGAAGAGTTTATCGGCAAGGACGAGAAGGTTTCCTCTCCTCTGCTGGTCGTTCTGCCCATCCTGGTCATCATCGCCAGCGTTATTGGCGGTCTGCTGGTCACCGGTAAGGGCGTCATCACCGACGGTGATACCTCTGTGGCCGTGTTCTACTCCATGATCATCGGCAACGTGCTGACCATCCTGATGTGCGTCACCATGGCTAAGATGAGCATCAAGGAAGCTTGCAGCCAGTGCCTGAAGGGCTGCGGCGAGATGGTTCCCGTTGCTATGCTGCTGGTCTTCGCATTCTGCCTGAGCGGCATCTGCGGCGAGCTGGGTATCGGCGCTTACATCTCTGCTCTGACTGCTGCCCACCTGCCCAACTTCATCGTTCCCTGCCTGGTGTTCATCACCGCTGCTCTGATGGCCTTCGCCACCGGCAGCTCCTGGGGTACCTTCGCCATCGTGATCCCCATCGTGGTTCCCATGGCTACCGCTACCGGTCTGCCCCTGTTCCTGCTGGTTTCCGCTCAGCTGTCCGGCGCCATCATGGGCGACCACTGCTCCATGATCTCCGACTCCACCGTTATGGCTTCTGCCTTCTCCGGCTGCGATAACGTCAAGCACTTCCGTACCCAGCTGCCCTATGCGCTCATTTGCGCCGGTGCTGCTTGCGTGCTGTATGTGGTCACCGGTCTGATCCTGGGTTGATCTCACAATACGCATATATCTAATTAGGAGGATTCCCCATATGTATAACTATAAAGGCGCCGATCTGCTGATGAAGTCCCTGTCCGAACTGGATGTCAAGCACGTGTTCGGTATGGGCGGTCACGGCTGCATGGGTCTTTGCGACGGCCTGTACAAGGCTGACGAAGCTTATGGCATCAAGGGTTACATCATTCACGATGAATCCGTTGGTGCTGCTGCTGCCGGCGGTTACTTCAAGGCTACCGGCAAGCCCGGCGTGCTGCTGGTCACCAACGGCCCCGGCATGATGCAGGCCATCCCCGGTCTGGTGGAACAGGCCATGGAGAACAGCGCTCTGCTGGTCATCTGCGGCGACATTCCCACCGCTCAGTGGGGCTACGGCGCCGAGGAAGAGCTGGACATCTTTGCTGATGACGACCAGACGACTCTGTATCGTGGCTTTGCCAAGCGTATTTTCAACGTGGTGTCTCCCGAGCAGATTCCCCTGACTATTGCCAGAGCCTATACCACCGCCATGAGCGGCCGCACCGGTGTGGTGCTGGTCAATGTGCCTGTGGACGTGCAGAGCAAGCAGATCACCGAGGAACTGCTCAACCGCGACTATAACCTGAAGAAGCACACTGTGATCGACTATCCCCGCGGCGGCCGTGCCTCCGTGGAGCGCGCTGCAGAGCTGCTGATGGGCGCCGAGCGTCCCATGATCGTCTGCGGTGTCGGCGCTGTGACTGCGGATGCTTCCGAAGAGGTCAAGGAACTGGCTGAACTGCTGGATATGCCGGTAGGCACTGCCTACATGGGCCAGGGCATCATCGGCGGTAACGATCCCTACTACGCCGGCCGTGTTGGTGGCTGGGGCAACAAGTATGCCAACGAGGCTTCCTGGAATGCCGACGTAATCATCACTGTGGGTAACCGCTTTGACGAGGACGAGACGGGTGCCTGGGAGATCGGCAATACCTATAACGTGGAAAAGACTAAGCTGATCCACGTGCATATCGATCCTCGCGAGATCGGCAAGATCTATCCCGCTGAGGTGGGCATCCATGGCCATCCCAAGGCCGTTCTGCGTGAGCTGGTTGACATCGTCAAGGCCAGCGGCAAGACCTTTGAGCGTGGTACCAAGGAAGCCGTTGCTGCCGGTAAGGCTGCATATTTTGAGGAGATGGCCGAGTGGCGCAACAGCGACAGCGTGCCCATCAACCCCTTCCGCTTCGTTAAGGAGCTGGAAGATGTGTTCCCCAAGGACGGCGTTCAGGTCGGTGCAGCCATCTGCGCCCGTAACTACTATTGCCATGATAACGCCAAGAGCGCTTACTATGGCTATGGTATGGGTCTGATCGGTACCACTCTGGCACAGGCTCTGGGC
>JAZRRQ010000087.1:0-2487 GCA_045650885.1 Vescimonas sp.
GAGAAAAGTATCCAAACAAAGACGCAATAAGAGACGCAGCTCCGTGTGGAAGCTGACTGCTCCCGGTCTGGTGGCTTGCTCCAAGTGTGGCGCGCTGCATCTGCCTCACAGAATGTGCCCCGAGTGCGGTACCTATAAGGGCCGCGAAGTCAAGGTGGTCAAGTCTGTGGCCGCTGGTGAATAATTACCGTGTGTCCTTGTTAGGAGGGAAGATTTTTCTTCCCTCCTTACTTTTTTGCCATTTTCTGTTGCGGTTTTCTGAAGTTTCGGCTATACTATTTTAGAATGTATGATTATGCCCTTTCAGCGAGGTAACACTTTATGAGTACTGTGATCACTTCCATCGACCGCCGCAGTCCTCCCGGTCGTTACGGCATCCGGGTTGGTGAAAAACTGCTGACCATCAACGGCCACGAGATTATCGATGTGCTGGATTATCGCTTCTATGGCTATGACGCCGAGAGCGTTGTCACCCTCTCCGCCCCCGACGGCAAGGTGCGCGAGGTACGCATCCGCAAGGAGGAAGGCCAGGATCTGGGCCTGAACTTCGATACCTATCTCATGGACGAAATGCGTCCCTGCTCTAACCACTGCATCTTTTGCTTTGTGGACCAGATGCCCCCCGGCATGCGTCAGAGCCTCTACTTCAAGGATGACGATGCCCGCCTGAGCTTCCTGCTGGGCAACTACATCACTCTGACCAACATCTCCCCCCGCGAAGCACAGCGGATCATGGAGCTGCACATCAGCCCCATCAACGTCTCCGTCCATGCCACCGACCCGCAGCTGCACTGCACCATGCTGGGTAACAAGAATGCCCGTCAGAGCCTGGAGTACATGCGCCAGTTTGCCCAGGCCGGTATCGTGATGAACGGCCAGATCGTGGTCTGCCCCGGCTGGAATGACGGGGATCAGCTGCGCCGCACCATGTCCGACATTATGGATATGGGCTTTGCCGGCTGCTCCGTGGTACCGGTGGGTCTGACCAAGTACCGCAAGGGCCTTGCCAAGCTGACCCCTGTGGAAAAAGAGACCGCCCGCGATATCATCGCCATCGCCGAGGAATACGGCCAGAAGTGTCTGGAAAAGTTCGGCACGCGTCTGTTCTTCTGCGCTGACGAACTGTTTTTGAAAGCCGAGCTCCCGCTCCCCGAAGAGGACTATTACGAGGGCTACCGCCAGTTGGAAAACGGCGTTGGTATGCTCCGCTCACTGGAGGCCGACTTCATGGCTGCGCTGGAGAGCGAGGAACTGCCCGAAAATCCCACACCCTTCACCATCGCCACCGGTACCGCCGCCGCGCCCCATCTACAGATGCTGCTGGAGCGGGCGCAGGAGCGTTTCCCCGGTCTGCAGGGTCAGGTGATCGCCGTAAAGAACGATTTCTTCGGCCACACCATTGACGTAGCCGGACTTCTGACCGGTCAGGATATCGCTGCGCAGCTCAAGGGCCGCGATCTGGGCGGTCGGGTGCTGATCCCGCTGCACATGCTGCGCCATGGCGAGAGCGTATTTTTGGATGACTACACCGTGGAACGCCTCAGTGAAGAGCTGGGCGTCGACGTACAGGTGGTGGGCATTGACGGCGGCGATCTGGCCGACGCCATGTTCGAAACCACTTATTAACCAAGCACATTCCCCTACTAAGGAGGTAAATCCTATGAGCAAACCTATGATTGCTATTGTGGGCCGCCCCAACGTGGGCAAGTCCATGCTGTTCAACAAGTTGATCGGCAAGCGCATGTCCATCGTAGAAGACATCCCCGGTGTCACCCGTGACCGCATTTACGGCGAGACCGAGTGGGCAGGCCGCAAGTTCGTGCTGGTGGATACCGGCGGTATCGAGCCGAGCACCGACAATATGATTCTGGCCTTCATGCGTGATCAGGCTCAGATCGCCATCGACAACGCCGATGTCATCGTCTTTGTCACCGACATTAAAACCGGCATGACCGCCTCCGATCAGGAAGTGGCCTATATGCTGCAGCGCAGCGGCAAGCCCATCGTGCTGGCTGTCAACAAGATGGACAGCGTGGGCACCGTGAACCCCGATTTCTACGAGTTCTACAACCTGGGTCTGGGCGACCCCATTGCCGTTTCCGCCGTCCACGGCCACGGCACCGGCGACCTGCTGGACGAGTGCATGAAGTACTTCCCTGAGGAAACCGAGGAGGAAGAGGACGAAGATGTCATCCAGGTTGCCATCATCGGCAAGCCTAACGTGGGCAAGTCCAGCCTGACCAACCGCATTCTCGGCCAGCAGCGGGTCATCGTCAGCAACGTGGCCGGTACCACCCGCGACGCCATCGACTCCTACTTCGAGAACGAGCACGGCAAGTACAACTTCATCGATACTGCCGGCATGCGTAAAAAGTCCAAGGTGGACGACGCCATCGAAAAGTACAGCGTACTGCGCGCCACCATGGCCATCGAGCGCAGCGACGTGTGCCTGATCCTCATCGACGCCCAGGAGGGTGTCACCGAGCA
>JAZRRQ010000088.1:0-4633 GCA_045650885.1 Vescimonas sp.
ACCTGTGCGCCGGCCGCCATTTTGAAACGGGCGTGCAGGGCATCTGCGATGCCTGCGCCATGCCGGGCCTGCTGCCGGAGGGTATCTTTACCCACTTCTCCGTGGCAGATGAGACGGACGAAACCAGCGCCGCCTATACCGATGGGCAGCTGGCTCTGTTCCGCCGCGTCATCGATGCGGTGGAAGCGCAGCGGGGCGAGAAGTTCCGCCTGCACCACTGTGCCAATACCGGTGCTACTGCCACGCGGCCGGAAGCCTTTCTGGATATGGTGCGCCCGGGTCTGCTGCTCTACGGCTGCGGTGCCTTTGCCGCGGCGCTGGGTCTCAAGCCGGTGATGACACTCAAGACCACCGTCAGCACCATCAAGGTTTATGACGAAGGAACGGATGTCAGTTACGGGCGTCTCTATACCACCACCGCCCCGGCCCGTATGGGCGTGCTGCCCTACGGCTATGCCGACGGTTTCCAGCGCAGTCTCTCGGGCAAGTGCAGTCTGGTCACCGATTACGGCAAAGCAGCCCAGCGCGGCCGCATCTGCATGGATATGTGCATGATCGACCTGACGGACCTGCCGGAAGTGGATGTGGGCGACGAGGTGGAAATTTTCGGCCAGCGCAACAGTGTGGACGAGTTGGCGGCTCTGGCAGGTACCATTCCTTATGAGCTGACCTGCGCCGTCAGCAAGCGTGTGCCGCGCATCTATTACCGCGGCGGTGAGGAAGTCAAGCGGGAACTGCTGCTGCGTTTTTAAGACACCGAGTCGGTGCTGCACGCATAAGATACAACGGGACGGCGAGAGGGCGCCGACAGGGCGTATAAATTCCGCGGCTGCGTGGGAGAATGAAAGTGACCCGTAGATCAACGGGTACTTCTTCTGGCGCGGAGTGTGAACGTTGTGGAACCCATTGTCAAGCGTGGCGAGATCTATTACGCCGACCTCAGTCCCGTGGTCGGCAGCGAACAGGGCGGCGTACGGCCTGTCCTGATCGTACAAAATGATACCGGAAACCGCCACAGCCCTACGGTGATCGCGGCGGCCATTACTTCCCAGACGGGGAAGGCGAAGCTGCCCACGCATATTGAGCTGGCGGCGGCATGCTGCGGTCTGCCCAAGGATTCGGTGATCCTGCTCGAGCAGATCCGCACGCTGGATAAGCGGCGATTGCGGGAGCGAATGGGAAAGGTGGACGGCGCGGTGATGGAAAAAGTGGATACGGCCATTGCGGTCAGCTTCGGCCTGGGCCGCAGCCGACTGGTATAAAGGCGGCAAGTCAAAGCGCCCTCGTGCATATACTGCATGGGGGCGCTTTTTATGATGCTTGCAGTGCCTCGCAGAGTTTCGCTGCGAAGCGGCGAGGAGGTGCGCCATGGAGCTTTGTCTGGAAAACGGCAGCGTGGTCGGTTCGGTGTCGGTGCAGCGACAGGGGGACGATACCCTCTTTGCCGTCACATCGCGCCTGCCGCAGGGCCTGTGGCGCATCGTGGCTCACGGCACGGCAGGTGAACTGGCACTGGGCGTTCTGGAGGGCGGCGGCGGTACGCTACAGCGCCGCTTCTCCCGTCCGCTGACGGATAAGCTGGGCGCGGTGCAGTCGGTGACGGCGCAGCGTGCAGGTGCGCAGATGGAGAGCGAATGGCAAGCCTGTACCTGTGTCCCGGACCATCTGCCGCCCCTGCCGCCGGGCAGTATATGCAAGCGCGTGTCCGGCGGTCGGATACTGGCGCTGCCCTGGTCGGATAATGCGCCCTTTCCCTGGCCATCCCTGTTCTGCCTGGCCCGGGTGGGAATAATGTCCTCCCGGCTTTGGGTTTTCTATACGCTGGACGGGTCAGATATGCCGGTCCTTCCGTCAAAAATGTGAGAAAAATTTCGACTTTCCTCTACCATATCTTGTGTCGCTGTGGTATAATACCCATAAATCAGCCGTCTTTGGCGGCGGAAGGGTGTGTAGAGAGATGAGATGTCCCTATTGTGGTTATAAAGAGAGCAAGGTCGTGGATTCCCGCCCGGCAGAAGAGGGCAGCAGCATCCGCCGCCGCCGCGAATGTCTGCAGTGCGAGAAGCGCTTTACCACCTACGAGACGGTAGAAAGCCTGCCCATGGTGGTCATCAAGAAAGACGGCACCCGCCAGAGTTTTGACCGCAGTAAGATCATGCAGGGTATCCAGCGCTCCTGCGAAAAGCGTCCCGTGTCCGTGGCGGATATGGAGCGTATGGCCAGCGAGATCGAGCAGGAGATCCAGAACTCCCTCGAGCGCGAGGTCAGCACCGAAGCCATCGGCGAAAAGGTGATGGAAAAGCTCAAGAAGGTGGACGAAGTGGCCTATGTCCGTTTCGCCTCTGTGTACCCTCAGTTTAAGCATATCGACACCTTTATGCACGAGCTCAGCAAGCTCCTCAACGAGAAATAAAAACAGCAAAATATCCCCGACCGTGTGTCGGGGATATTTTTTTTACAGCACATTCTCCAGTCGCAGCTGCTCCATCTCGCTGAGAAGCTGCAGCGCTGAGGTGAGGTCTGCGATGTGGGCGCGGAACTCCACGCTGTCCTCCTCCTCGGCCAGCACGGCGGCGCGGCAAAAGAGCGTCTCGGCCTGATTGAGCACATCGTGCTCCATGGTGATGTGCAGCCAGGGCTGTACCTGCTGCCAATGGCCGTACAGCGCTTCCAGTGCTTCTGCCGCTGTCTCCCAGTCGTCCTGCGCGGCGAGCGCATCGATTCCGCCCAGCTGCGCCGCCCAGTCCTCGCACCGCTGTGTCAGCCACCAACCATTCCACAGACTCAGCGCCAGCAGCACTGCCAGCACGGCGCAGGAAATTGCCGATGACTTCATTTCCCACCCTCCTTGAGAATACAGACCACCTTGCCTGCCTCGTCTACCGTCAGCAGGAACACATCCTCTATGCGCGGAATCTTCCGTTCTTCCATCTGCTTGTGTAGCCACGGCTCGCCGTGGCCGGACTTGTGCAGGTTCTGCCGCAGCAGCCGCCCGTCACTGACGATGATCTGCGGCAAAAACAGATCGTCTTCCACTGTGATGCCTGCCTGCCGTGGTGTCAGCGGCTGCTGGGTGGGGTAGAGGAGGACGGACAGCTGCCCGCTGGTTTCCAGTACGGCGTATTTCACCGTCTGCAGATCCGTCACCCCCTGACAGCGCAGCTCCTCCAACAGCTCGTCGATGGTCAGACGGTTGCGGGTCATGGCCTGCTGCTGGATCTGCCCACCCCGGATGATTACCGTGGGCTCGCCGCATACCAGCGCGCGAAAGCGCAGGTTGTGCAGGCTCAGTTGGCTCAGCAGTACCGAAAGACACAAAATCACGGCGATGGGCAGTACACCGTCGATGAGGGGGATGCCGAAATCCTGCATGGGCACGGCGGCCAGATCGCTCAACAGCATGGTCAGCACCAGCTCGTTGGGCTCCAGCTCGCCGATCTGCCGCTTGCCGGTGAGCCGCAGCCCGAAGATCAGTACCACATAGAGGACAAGCGTGCGAAAAAACGCAGTGGCCAAGAAAGATCACTCCTTTTTGGCATAGTTTGTGCCGAAAGGGGTGTCGTATGCGCCGCAAGGACGATTCAAGAATTGCCCGACCATTGAAAGCGCGCAGAGCATGTGATAAAATAAGCACGAAGAGGGGAGGGGAGCGTATGATCGTCCTCATTGCCGGCGCGTCTCATACGGGAAAAACGCTGCTGGCCCAGAAGCTGCTGGAAAAGTACGGCTGGCCGTACCTGTCCATCGACCACCTCAAAATGGGCCTCATCCGCAGCGGCCACACGGATCTGACACCACTGAGTGATGATGAGGCCTTGACGGCGTACCTCTGGCCCATCGTGCGGGAAATGGTGAAAACGGCGGTGGAAAACGGCCAGAACCTCGTGGTGGAGGGCTGTTATATCCCCTTCAACTGGGAGAAGGACTTTGAGCCGGAATATCTTGCCCACATCCGCTACGTTTGCCTTGTGATGAGCGAGGAGTATATCAAAAACCACTTTGACGATATCCTCCGCCATGCAAATGTCATCGAGCGCCGACTGGCCGATGACTGCACCATGGAATCCGCGCTGGAAGATAACGCCCGCGCCCTCCGTCTCGCCCGGGAATATGGGGTGAACTACCACCTCATCGACGAGAGCTACGCGGTGGATGTGAAATTGGACTGATTATGAACATGAAAGGAAAGGGGGAGAAAATCCCCCTTTCTTTTTCTCTTATTATCCGTTATAATAAAATGGACTATGAGAAAAACGCGAAAAGGAGCGTGCGTGATGGTACCTGAACTGGAAAAAGCTCTGACCGGAGCCAAGACCATGTCCATCGTGGGCATGTGCAAGAACGCCGGCAAGACCACCGTACTGAACTGGATTTTGCAGAACACGGGCCGTGAGCGTGTGCTGGGCCTGACCTCCATCGGCCGTGACGGCGAGTCTACCGACGTGGTCACCGGCACGGAAAAACCCAGCATCTTTGTCCCTGAGGGCACCCTCATCGCCACGGCCAAAGATATGCTGCGTCTGGGCGACGTGACCAAGGAGATCATGGCCACCACCGGTATCCCCACGCCGTTGGGCGAGGTGGTGGTGATGCGCGCCAGAAGCGACGGCTACGTGCAGATCGCCGGCCCCTC
>JAZRRQ010000089.1:0-2106 GCA_045650885.1 Vescimonas sp.
TGTATGTCAATGCGGTTGCGGTATCCAACGATACGGATACTGTAATTCTGATGGCAATTGACTTCCTGGGTATTGGACTGCGGTATTTGGATGAATACCGTGAGCAGATCGCGCAGCACACCGGCGTGCCGGAAGATCACATTCTTATTTCGTCACTGCACCAGCATACTTCCTGCTGTATCGTGGAGAATCGGAAACGCGCTATATCGGACCAGGCATATTTGGATATTCTTTACAGAAAAATCGGTGATGCTGCGCAAATGGCAATGGATGACATGAAAGCGGCGGTCATCAGCACAGCTGCCGGGGAGACAGCGGAACCCATTGCCTTCGTGCGCCGGTATTTCACAGAGGATGGCGGCGTTGCGACGAACCCCAAAGCGGATGTGAAGATCACCAGCCGCTGCGACGATGCGGACAACACCGTGCGGTTGGTGCGCTTCCGGCGGGAAGGCGCAAAAGATATTGCAATCGTTAATTTCTCCACTCACCCGGATGTGGTCAGCGGCGAATACATATCTGCCGACTGGCCCGGCTTTACCCGTACGTTTGTAGAACAAGATAATCCGGATGTCTCCTGCCTGTTCTTTACCGGCTGTCAGGGTGACAGCAACCATGTGGACTACTTTAAGCCCAAGGAAGAGCGTCTGCGCGGTGAGCGCTATGACCACAGCCGTTATATGGGGCGTACGGTGGCGGATGTGGTAAAGAAGCTTTGGGATCATACGGACCTCCAGACGGGAGAAAAGATCTGCGGTGTTCATAAAGTCATTTATAATCTGACCAATACGCAGGATGTTGATAAGTATGATATGTACAAAGCCTGGTATGAGGATTATGAAGCCGGGCGACTGGACTATAAACCCCATATTACGGAGCTTGCCTATGCTTCCCGTATCATCAAACTGCGGACTGCCCCCATTTTCCGTCCGGTGCCGCTGACGGTGATCAGCTTCGGCGATGTGGTGTTTGTGGGTTTTGGCGGTGAAGCATTTACCGCTTACGGTCAGATCGTACGGGATGCCGTTCCGGGTAAGTTTGCCATAAGCGCTGTTTGTGCCAACGGCTATGAGGGATATTTCCCCACAGAAAAAGCCTTTGCACAGGGTGGCTATGAGTCCAGCAGCTCCCTGTTTACGCCGACACTGGAAAAAGAAATCACAGCAGGCTTGCATGAACTGCTGAGCGGAATCTAACGCCAAAAGAAAATAACGGCCAACCTTGCATGGTTGGCCGTTATGCTTTTTAGGGAATGGCAGATATGCACAACACTTTTTAATCCGGCAGCTTTTTACCGCAGGCAGAGCAGTAATCAAATGCAGCATCAACCTGAGTGCCGCAATAGGGGCAAAAGGCAACGGTGGTACCGGGACGGTCACTGGGAGTGGTTTTGAAACGCGTGTTCAGAGGGTCCGGCTCTTCCTGACTGTCAACAATGTCGAATACAGAGTGACGGTTTCTGCTGTTTGCGTTTTTGAAGCTGTATACGGTTTTGGAAATAGCAATGCCTGTCCAACAGATGCCAAACAGCAACATAAGCCAGTGAACCTGGGCGGCTACAATGGTCCAGCCGATACCAATGACAATCATGAAAATACCTGCGACACCACTCATCATGGATGGTCCGCGTCCTGGCTTGATGCTCTTCATGTCAAACCTCCAGATAACCGCACAGAACCTTCAGTGTGTTGAAAACACCGTCGATGTGGCTGCGTTCATAGCCGTGGCTGGCGTAAACGCCGGCGCCGATCAGACCGTGGCGAATATCGAATCCTGCCCGTAGAGTGGCCTCTACATCGGAACCGTAGTGGGGGTATACATCCACGGCATAGTCCGCGCCGGTGGCTTTTGCGGCGGCGATGAGCTTGCCTACCACTTCGT
The DNA here is from genome assembly GCA_045650885.1 of Vescimonas sp. Taxonomy (GTDB): domain Bacteria; phylum Bacillota; class Clostridia; order Oscillospirales; family Oscillospiraceae; genus Vescimonas. The sequence continues at coordinate 1,882 of JAZRRQ010000089.1, forward strand.
AGCTGTAAGGACCGCCGGAGTCCTTGGCGCAGATGCTGACCTGGCGCTCCGTACACTGAAGACCGTTGCCAACGCAGCCCATATCCACGGAAATGGCTTCCGTCACACCGGCAGGGACACTGCCGGAACCGCCGTGACCTACTTCTTCGTATACCGTCACGTGGATCCAGACTTTTCTGGCAGGGGTGATGCCGTTGTCCTTCAGGTATTTGGCAAAACCCAGCA
>JAZRRQ010000090.1:0-2366 GCA_045650885.1 Vescimonas sp.
ACCCCCAAGACCGGTTATATTGCCGGCTGCCGCACCGTTTCCGAGGGCGATGACGTGATGCTCATTGAAAATGGCGGTGTCATCATCCGGATCCCCGCCCCCACCGTCAATGTCTATAAGCGGGATGTGCGGGGCGTTATCGTCATGCGTATCGAGGAAGGCAACAAGCTGGTCTCCCTGGAGCGTGTGGAAGCCATGGCGGAAGAGGAGACCCAGGGGTGAAGACGGTAACACTGTATACCGACGGCGCCTGCTCCGGTAACCCCGGCCCCGGCGGCTGGGGCGCCATCCTGGAATATAAGGGCGCGGAAAAGGAACTGTCCGGCGGTGAAAGCTCCACCACCAACAACCGGATGGAGCTGACCGCCGTGATCGAAGGGCTGAAAGCGCTGAGAGAACCCTGTGTGGTGGAACTGTATTCCGATTCCAAGTACGTCATTGACGGCCTGCAGAAAGGTTGGGCGGTGAGCTGGCGGAAAAACGGCTGGCGCAAGGCGGACAAAAAGCCGGCGCTGAACCCCGATTTATGGGAGCAGCTGCTGGAGCTGACGGAACTGCACACCATGCGCTACCATTGGGTCAAGGGCCACGCCGACAACCCAAAAAACAACCGCTGCGACGAACTGGCCGTTGCCCAGTCCAAAAAGTTTTGACCATCTCCCGCTTTCCGTGTCATTGCGAGGGCGCTTGCGCCCGTGGCAATCTCATAATTGTTGTTTTTTGAGATTCCCACGTCGCCTACGGCTCCTCGGAATGACGAGGTAACTTGATGCTTGATGAACTACCGTACCTACGTGTCATTGCGAGGCTTGCTCTGCAAGCCGTGGCAATCTCTTGGCAAGCAGGACTGATTTGGAGAGGTTCAATTCGATGTACTATGTCTATATGCTGACAAATAAAACCAAAAAAGTTTTGTATACCGGTGTAACAAAAGACCTGGTAAGGCGTATGTATGAACATAGGAATCATTTGGACAAGGACAGCTTCACAGCCAAATATAAGGTAGAACAGCTGGTGTATTTTGAGCACACGACAGATGTTTATGCTGCTATTTCCAGAGAAAAACAGATTAAAAGCTGGAATCGGGCAAGAAAAAATGCGCTGGTTACGAGTATGAATCCCAATTGGGATGACCTATATCAGCGTATATTGGATTGATTTTGAGATTGCCACGTCCCCTTCGCATTCGCTCAGGGTCCTCGCAACGACATGGAAGAACGGTGGCAAAAGCAAAGGATGAAACGATATGTATCTGTCCATCGGTAATGATATGGCGGTTCGGTCCTCGGCTGTGGTGGGGATCTTCGATATGGATAACACTACCACCTCCAAGCGGACCCGCAGTTTTTTGGAAAAGGCCCAAAAAGAGGGCATGATCGTGCCCTGTGACGACCTGCCCAAATCCTTTGTGGTGACGGTGGAATACGGCATGGTGCGCATCTATGAATCCACCCTGTCCGCCTCCACTCTGGAAAAACGATTCAAATAAAAACAGCGTGCTACGGCACGCTGTTTTTATAATTGACAATTGATAATTGACAATGGACAATTATGTGCCGTATCGTACACACCTACCATTCTAAGTATAAGCAAAAATTTATACAGTACGGTTTTATTGTACTGAAAGTAAGTGCAATGATCCATCAAATTACTGTACTTGCCTGGAATTCCAAAAGGATTATAATGGTGCAATATACACCAGTTATTGCATAAATAATTGTCAATTTTCCATTGTCAATTGTCCATTAAAAAAGACCGCTCATTGAGCGGTCTTTTTATTGCCATTAACCGCCGAACACTTTCAGCAGGAAGCCTGCGGCGATAGCGGAGCCGATGACGCCGGCCACGTTGGGACCCATAGCGTGCATCAGCAGGAAGTTGGAGGGGTTGGCCTTCTGGCCTTCCACGTTGGAAACACGGGCAGCCATAGGCACGGCGGAAACACCGGCAGAGCCGATGAGGGGGTTGACCTTACCGCCGGTGAGCCAGTACATGACCTTACCGCCCAGCAGACCGCCAACGGTGGACAGAATGAAGGCGCAAACGCCCAGCACCACGATGGACAGGGTCTCAATGGTCAGGAAGTTGGAGCCAACCATGGTAGCGCCCACAGCGGTGGACAGCATGATGGTGACGATGTTCATCAGCGCATTCTGCACGGTGTCGCTGAGGCGGTCGGTGACGCCGCACTCCTTAAACAGGTTGCCCAGCATCAGACAGCCGATCAGAGGCGCGGTATCGGGCAGCAGCATGATGACGAAGATGGTAACAACAATGGGGAAGATGATCTTCTCGGCCTTGGAAACATTCCGGGCCTGGATCATCTTGACCTGACGTTCCTTCTTGGTGGTCAGCAGCTTCATGAA
>JAZRRQ010000091.1:0-22331 GCA_045650885.1 Vescimonas sp.
GCAAGCGTGCCGAGCGACCAGCTGTAGCTGCCCATGGCGATGGCGTACATCAGGAACATTATGCCGGCGAAGATCGGCAGCGCCAGCACGCGGTTGGTGACGATGCGGTCGATCTTGTCGGAAAGAGACAGGGCATGCTTGCCGGCCCGCTTGAACACGGCGCGCTTGACCAACGAGTCAATGTATGTATAGCGCTGATCGGCGATGATGCTCTCAGCATCGTCGTGCATTTCCCGCTCACAGTCGGTGATGTGCTTTTCCAGATGCCCCAGCAGGTTCTCTTCCAGCTGTAGCTCGGCGCGAATCAGTTCATCGCGCTCAAAGAGCTTGATGGCATACCAGCGCAGGTAGTTACTCTTTACTCTGCCCTCGATGGATTCCTCAATGTGGGCCAGTGCGTGTTCCACGCTGCCGCCAAACACATGGGGACGATCACCATGGGTGTGATTGCGTGCCAGAGCCACCGCCTTTTCAGCAGCCTCCAGACAACCCTCGCCCTTCAGGGCGCTGATCTCCACACAGGGACAGCCGATGGCACGGCTCAATTTTTCCAGATCGATCCGGTCGCCCTTCTTGCGCACCAGATCGATCATATTCACCGCCACCACCACAGGGTGACCCAGATCCAACAGCTGGGTGGTGAGATAGAGGTTGCGCTCCATATTGGTGCCGTCGATAATGTTCAAAACGGCATCGGGATGCTCATCCACCAGATAACGGCGGGTCACCACCTCTTCGGGTGAATAGGGCGACAGGGAGTAAATGCCGGGCAGATCCTGGATGGTCACATCATCGTAACCCTTAAGCTTACCCTCCTTCTTCTCCACCGTGACGCCGGGCCAGTTGCCCACGTACTGGTTGGATCCGGTCAGTATATTGAAAAGCGTCGTCTTGCCGCAGTTGGGATTGCCGGCAAGTGCAATTTTGATGTTCATGCGTCTTTCCTCACTTTATCGTTTCGCCGCGGCTTACAGCACTTCTACCATTTCCGCGTCCGCCTTGCGCAGACTCAGCTCATACCCGCGCACATTCAGCTCCATCGGATCGCCCAGCGGCGCCACTTTGCGCACATAGATCTCCACACCCTTGGTAATGCCCATATCCATGATGCGGCGTCTGACAGGCCCCTCGCCGTGGAGCTTTACCACTGTAGCAGTCTGCCCGACCTTTACCTCTTTGAGCGTCTTCATTCCTGTTCCTCCTTGCCGATATCCGGCTGATTTCAAAAGTTAGCCAAGGCTAACTCATAGTCTGTATTTTCGGTTAGCCGAAGCTAACCTCAGATTGATTATAGATGCTCCCTTCGCTTTTGTCAACTCCATTTTCCACTTTTTCACAAAGAAGCCAATACACTGCGTTATGATTGCGACAAAAAATACCCGCCGTTGTCATCTTGTGACAGCAGCAGGTATTTTTCTGTTTCTTTTACAGAGCGGCAACGGCAGCGTTGACGCTCTCCTCACAAGAGCGCATGGCCTCGATGGTTTTCTCCATCAGCACATCCAGCTCCCAACCCAGATTCTCCGCACCCTGGCGGATCACGTCGCGGCTGCAGCCGGCAGCGAACTTCTTATCCTTGAATTTTTTCTTCAGGCTGCTCACTTCCATGTCCATGCAGCTCTTGGACGGGCGCATGCGGGCGGCGGCACCAATGAGACCGGTCAATTCATCGGCAGCGAAAAGTACCTTTTCCATCTCGTGTTCCGGCTTCACATCGCAGCACAGGCCGTAGCCATGGCTGCACACGGCGTGGATGAATTCCTCATCGCAGCCTGCCTTTGCCAGCAGTTCCGGTGCCTTGAGGCAGTGCTCGTCGGGCCACAGCTCAAAGTCAATGTCGTGCAGCAGGCCGACGGTGGCCCAAAAATCAGCATCCTCACCGTAACCCAGTTCCACGGCATACCAGCGCATGACACCTTCTACCGTCAGGGCATGCTGGATGTGAAAGGCCTCGGTGTTGTACTCTTTCAGCGCAGACAGCGCCGCTTCTCTCGTGATGCACGTCTTCATGGGGCATCCTCCTTCGTTGCAGTTGCCTGTATTGTATCACCGCCGCCGCGGCAATGCAAGCTACAGTGTCAGATTCCCCTCCAGCAGCCGCAGCAGCATCTCTGCGTGGCGATATTCGTCGGCGGCGAACTGGCGCAGGATCCGGCGCAGGCACTCGTCCTCCGTCTCCTCCGCTGCAGCTTGGTAGGCGTAGCCGCCGGCGCATTCCTCACCGTAACGGCGGCGCAGCAGCGCACACCAGGGCAGGATCTCCCCCGCCGCAGGACACAGGGCAGGCCGATAACATTGACCGGTCATGATGTAGTACAGGCCCATCAGCCGCCGGGCATGGCCCCCCTCCTCGTCGGCAATCTGACGCAGGATACGCCGGGCAGGAGGCGGCGCACAGCGCATATGTTCCAGATAGGTTCGCCGGTCGGACAGCTCATGCTCAATAAAGTCCCGCAGTGCATCGGCCTCTTCCTTTCGCCGCGCCATGCAGCAGCCGCCCGTCCCGGCAGGCACCTGCGTATTGCGCACTTCGGGATAAGGTTCCAGTTCCGGCGCGACGCGCTGCCAGACTTTGTCGCAGTGCAGATAGTCCTCGTGCAAATTTTTTCCATGATCCATGACTGAACGCTCCTTTCTCTTGCTATACTATGTAGCACACTGCCCTCAGGTGCAGCAGCAGATGAAAAAAGGGCGACAAGGCGTTGCTTTCCTGTACAATTTCTGCTAAACTATATATGTTATGCCGACTGTGGCAACTCATGGACATCGTTGCATTGGCAACAGATTCCTGTTTTCACCACCGTTATACTATAGACAATCCCAATAGCAAGGAGGATACGTCCATGCTGGAATTACAACATATTTGTTACAGCGTAACCACCCCTGAGGGTGTGCAGGACATTTTGAAGGATGTCAGCATTGTCATCCCTGACAACAAGCTGGTGGTCTTTACCGGCCCCAACGGCGGCGGCAAGACCACGCTGGCCAAGATCATCATGGGTCTGGTGCAGCCCACTTCCGGCCGCGTGCTGTTCAACGGGCAGGATGTCACCGAACTGAATATTACCGAGCGCGCCAAGCTGGGCATCAGCTACGGTTTCCAGCAGCCGCCCCGTTTCAAGGGCATCACCGTCCACGATCTGCTGCTGCTGGCCGCCGGCGAGGAGAAGCTGAGCAAGGATCGCTGCTGCCAGTACCTGACCAAAGTGGGCCTGTGCGCCAACGACTATCTCGAGCGCGAGGTGGATGTGAGCCTTTCCGGCGGCGAGGTCAAGCGCATCGAGATCGCCACCATTCTGGCGCGCAACAGCTCTCTGATGATTTTTGACGAGCCCGAGGCCGGCATCGACCTGTGGAGCTTTGCACGCCTGACCGAAACTTTTGAACAGATCCACCGCAGCCAGGATGCCACGATGATCATCATCTCCCACCAGGAGCGCATCATTCAGCTGGCCGATGAGATCGTGGTGGTGGCCGGCGGCACCATTGCCAACCGCGGCACCACGGAAGAGATCTTCCCCCTGATCCTGGCCAACACCCTGGGCAGCTGCCCTGTGCTGCGTAAGGAGGAACAGAAATGATCAACGAAATGGACGCCAAGCTGCTCGAACAGATCGCTGACCTGACCGGTCAGCCTGTGGGCGCCTTCAACATCCGCAAGGACAGCGGCTGCGAAGCACGCCAGAGCACCGAATTTATTGAAATCACCACCAAGACCGACAAGGAAGGCATCGACATCCGTGTTAAGCCCGGCACGAAGGGCGAAAAGTGCTACATCCCCGTCATTATCAGCAAGACCGGCATCACCGAAATGGTCTACAACGACTTTTTCATCGGTGACGACTGCGATGTGGAGATCGTGGCAGGCTGCGGCATTCACAACAGCGGCTGCGACGAGTCCCGCCACGACGGTGTACACACCTTCTACGTAGGCAAAAACTCCCGCGTACGCTACGCCGAGAAGCACTACGGCGAGAACGATCCCGGCCAGACCGGCCAGAACATCATGAACCCCCAGACCATTGTGTATCTGGGTGAGAACTCCACCATTCAGATGGACACGGTGCAGATCCGCGGCATCGACTCCACGAAGCGCTACACCAAGTTTGTCTGTGAAAAGGGCAGCGAAGTGGTCATCACCGAGCGTCTGCTGACCCACGGCAAGCAGGAAGCTGTCAGTGACATGGAGATCGAGCTCAACGGCGAGGACGCCAAGTGCCGCGTCATCTCCCGCAGCGTGGGTCAGGATGAATCCGTGCAGGTCTTCTATCCCCGCGTGGTGGGCAACGCCCCCTGCTTCGGCCACGTGCAGTGCGACTCCATCATCATGGGCGAGGCTAAGATCCGCTCCATCCCGGAGATCGCCGCCAACCATCCCGAAGCCCAGCTGATCCACGAAGCCGCCATCGGCAAGATCGCCGGCGACCAGCTGTTGAAGCTGGAAACGCTGGGTCTCACCGCCGAGGAAGCCGAGGATACCATGCTCAAGGGCTTTTTGGCATAATTTAATTCGCAGCAGATCTTCCGATCTGCTGCGAATTTTTTGCAGCTTACTGCGTCGCACTCGCTGCGCTCGCACGCTTGCAAGCTGAGAAGTGTTTTTTCCTCCCGCACATGTCGGTAGAAAAAACGGATTTAGCTTTATTCGCCGCAAAGCGGCGAACTCTGTAAGACAATCATATCCCGGGGAGCACTTCACACCGCATGCCGGGATATTTTTTGTAAGCTAAAGGATTTTTTCATATTTTGGACACAATTTCCCCGTATCATACAAAAGCGAACCGTTGTCACGGAGCACAAAGCATATTATAATAAACGTACTTTTTTGAGAGGAGTCACAGGCCATGAACATCACGCTGAAAAGCTGCCTGCGCATCGCGCTGAGCATTTTCCTTTTATATCTGGCCATCCACTACTGGCCCGCCGTGTCCGGCTTTGCAGGTACGCTGCTGGGAGCCGCCATGCCGCTGCTGATCGGCTGTGCACTGGCCTATATACTCAACATGATCATGAGCGCCTACGAAAAGCGCTTCTTCCCCCGCAGCACCAACGCCAGACTCATTCGCCTGCGCCGCCCGCTGTGTGCGCTGCTGGCAGTTCTCTCCCTGCTGGCCATTGTCACCGTGCTGGTATGGCTGATTCTGCCGGAGCTGGTGAACTGTGTGGAGCTATTGATCAGTCAGCTGCCCGGTGCCATCGAAGCGGCCATCGCCTATCTGGATACACTGCCCTTCCTGTCGGAAGATCTGCTCTCTTCCCTCCACGACATCGACTGGCAGAGCAAGATCGGTGACATCGCCGGCATCGTCACCTCCGGCGTTGGAAACGTGATGGGCGTAGTGATTTCCACCGTGTCCTCCGTCTTTTCCGCCCTCGTCACCGCGTTTCTGGCCTTCATCTTTGCCATTTACCTGCTGTTGGGACGGGATAAGCTGCAGGCTCAGTGCAAGCGCCTGATGGCCCACTACCTGCCTTCCAAAATCAACGAACGCATCCTCTACGTACTGGCTGTGCTGAACCGCTGCTTCCGCCGCTACATTTCCGGCCAGTGCATCGAGGCGGTGATTCTGGGCGCTCTGTGCGCCGTGGGCATGCTGCTTATGCGTCTGCCCTATGCCACCATGATCGGCACGCTGATCGCTTTCACTGCCCTGATTCCCGTGGCCGGCGCTTACATCGGCGCGGCAGTGGGTGCCTTTATGATCGCCATGGTCTCCCCCATGCAGGCAGTGGTGTTCCTCATCTTCCTGATCATCCTGCAGCAGTTGGAAGGCAACCTGATCTACCCCAAGGTGGTAGGCTCTTCCCTGGGTCTGCCGGGTATCTGGGTGCTGGCTGCCGTCACCGTGGGCGGCGGCGTGATGGGCGTGCTGGGTATGCTGCTGGGCGTACCGCTGGCAGCCGCAGCCTATACGCTGCTGAAAAACGACATGTACAAAAATGACATCCCCGCCCCTGCGGATGCGAAAGAAGCGAAAAAAGAAGGATAAAATGCAGAAGAAAAGACCCGTCTGGACAGCAGACGGGCCTTTCTGTTTTAGTCTTCTCTCAATTGGCGTCGGTACTCCCGCTCAGACTCCCGCTCGGCCACGGTATCATCGTACTCCATCAGCTTGCCGCACTTATTGCAGTAGCCGGCATGGGGCTTGCTCCACTCACCGCCGCGGAAGCCCGTCTTGCAATAGGGGCAGCTGTTGGCAATCAGCATCAATACAGTGCCGATCACCAGACAAGCGATGAACAGCACGGCAAACACGACAGTACCGCCTTCGCTAACAAACAGAAACACAAGGAAAAAGATCCCCAGCGCCATCATGAACATCCCCCAGCGGGTGAGTTTTCGATTCAATGTCTTTTCCATCGCCGTCCCTCCTTTTCTTTGATTCTATCACGGATTTCCCGCATATGCAACAAAAAAACGGCGCAAATGCGCCGTTTTTATCTATTATCCCAAGGCCACGTCCAGCATCATCATCACCGAGAAACCCACGGTGAAGAAGATGACACCCACATTGGAGTGGCCGCCCTCGCTCATTTCAGGGATCAGCTCTTCCACCACCACGTATATCATGGCGCCGGCAGCAAAGGCCAGCACATAGGGCAGCACAGGCGTCAGCACACCTGCCAGCAACAGCGTCAGCACGGCACCCAACGGCTCCACCGCGCCGGACGCAGCACCCAGTGCAAAAGCGCGGCCCGACTTCATGCCCTGACTCTTGAGGGGCATGGAGATGATGGCACCTTCCGGCATATTCTGAATGCCGATACCGATGGCCAGCGCCAGAACCGCCGCCGAGGAGATGGTCTCGTTGCCCGAGAGCCATCCGGCCAGCAGTACACCCACCGCCATGCCTTCGGGCAGGTTATGCAGCGCCACGGCAAACACCAACATGGTGGACTTACCCAGGCCACAGGCGCGGCCCTCAGCGCAGTCACTGTTCATATGAAGATGGGGAATCAGGTGGTCCAGCGCCAGCAAAAACAGCACGCCCACCCAAAATCCGATAAATGCAGGTAAAAAGGCCAGTTTGCCCAAATGCTCCGACTGGTCCATGGCGGGAATCAGCAAACTCCACACGGAAGCGGCCGTCATGACACCGGCAGCAAAGCCGGTCAGCGCCCGCTGCACGAAACGGGGCATCTCACCTTTAAGGAAAAATACGAAGGCAGAGCCCAACACCGTGCCCACAAAAGGAATAAAGACAGCCTGCAGCACCTCCGGTCTCATTCTATATACGCCTCCTTCTTTCTTTATGGCAGTATCATACTATGACAACGCCGTTTTTTCTGTGACACTTGCCACAGTGTTTGTCTCAAAGACAGAATTTTTCAATAGCTGCCGCCACGCCGTCGTGGTCGCAGTCATCGGTGATATAGTTGGCGCAGGCCTTCACTTCATCCACAGCGTTGGCCATGGCCACACCCATACCGGCCACCTCAATCATGCTCAGGTCGTTCAGGCCGTCGCCAAAGGACATCACATGCTCCACACCGCAGCCCAGATGCTCTGCCAGCGCGCCGATGGCCGCACCCTTACTGGCCCGGGCATTGTTGATCTCCACGTTATGCGCCAGTGCCGAGGAGACGATGATATCCTTAAACTGACCGGGCAGCTGTGCCAGCATACGGCGGCGCAGGTCGGCGTCCATGGTGAAAAACTGGCTCTTCTGCACATCCTGTCCGCGCTCGGCAATGAACGCTTTCAGCTCCGGTACGCCGCGGCGCAGGCGGCGCACCATATCCTGATAGTGGGGATCATCGGTGTATTCGGCGATTTTCTCCTGCAGCGCGGCCGTCATGAAGGCGCCATTATCCATAAAGCAGTCATAGACCACCGGCAGCGTGTCCAAAAACTTCATAATCTCCACCGCCTGCTGCCAGGGAATCTCGGCGCGGTAGAGTACCTCACCGGTATGAATGTTGTGCACATGGGCGCCGTTGATGGTGATAGCATAGTTGACAAAGGGCAACTCACGGATCACCTGAGGCATACCGCCGTAAAAGCGGCCGGTGGTGGGCACGATCTCGATGCCTTTTGCTGCAGCGGCCGCCAGGGCGTCGTAACTGCGCTGCGTCAGTTCCTTGTTGGAGTTGAGCAGCGTGCCGTCCAGATCCAATGCGATGATGCGGATATCCTGTTTCATGGTCAGTCCTCCCATGGATGTTTTCTTTCTATTAAGATAGCGCAAGCCACGCAATTTGACAAGAAAAAAGCGGCCTGCGGGCCGCTTTTTCCGTGATATATTATTCGTTCAGGGGTGCGCCGCACTCAGGGCAGAACTTGCTCTGGGCCACGGTACCGCACACGGGGCAGACAGGTTTGGCCTCTTCCACCACCACGTCAGCTTCCTCTACCACCACATCAGCCTCTTCGGCTTCGGTCTTGGCGGCCTTCTGAGCCTCCAGCTCGGCAATGCGGGCCTTGGAAGCGTTGACGGCAGCCACCACGTCTCTGACGGCGTCGGGAATCTCGCCTGCGTACTCAGAAACGAACCACTCACCGATGGCGCGGTAATTCTTCATCATCTCACGCTGCTCAGCCATGATCTCCATGCTGAGCTTGGCGCTCTCGCTGACGTCCTTTGCCTTCTCGCTGACCACTTCTGCAGCGTCCTTGGCCTTTTCGGCCACGATCTCGGCCACATCTCTGGCCTTCTTGGTCAGTTCATCAAAAAATGCCATATTGTATTGACTCCTTTCAGAATATCAGCCGGTTTTTCACCTGTTTGCAGGTAGTATACCCTATTTCCGGCACTTATGCAACCCTTTAATGCTCCACCCAATGGGCAGCGCGGCCTACGGCACGCTGCCACAGGGCGTATTCACTCTGGCAAGTGGCTTCATCGCGCAGAGGCACAAACTGCCGCTGGCTGCGGCGCAGTGCCGCCAACTCCTCCAAACTGCTCCACATACCGCAGCTCAAACCCGCCAGCGCTGCCGCACCAAAGGCGGTGGTCTCCACCATGACGGGACGGTCAACGCTGATGCGCAGGAGATCGGCCTGCATCTGCATCAAAAGGTCGCTGACGCTGGCGCCGCCATCGACCCTCAGCGTGGTGATGGAACGGCCGGCATCCAGCTGCATAGCGCTCATCAAATCCGTCACCTGGAAGGCAATGCTCTCCAGCACAGCGCGGGCCACATGGGCGCGCTTGGTACCGCGGGTAATGCCGAGAACGGCGCCGCGGGCATACATATCCCAGTAGGGCGCGCCAAGACCGGTAAAGGCCGGCACCACCACAACACCGCCGGAGTCCGGCACACTCTCTGCCAGTCGGTCACACTCCGGCGCCGAGTCCACCAGTTCCATCTCATCGCGCAGCCACTGGATGGTGCTGCCGGCATTAAAGACGCTGCCCTCCAGGGCATAGGTGGTCTGGCCGCCGATGGTCCAGCCAACAGAGGTCACCAAACCGCTGGTGGACTGTACCGCCTCACCGCCCACGTTCATCAGCGTAAAGCAGCCGGTACCGTATGTATTCTTGGCCTGACCGGGGGTAAAGCAAGCCTGGCCAAAGAGAGCTGCCTGCTGGTCACCTGCCGCGCCGCAAACCGGCACACCGGCCAGTCGCTCCAGACCGCGGATACCGGGCCGGACATAGCCATAAACCTCGCTGTTGCTGACCGGGCGGGGCAGCATACTCATGGGAATCTCCAGCCGACGGCACAGCGTCTCATCCCAACACAGGCTGTGGATATCAAAGAGCATGGTGCGCGAGGCGTTGGAATGGTCGGTGACATGCTCACCGGTCAGACGCCAGATGAGCCAGGTTTCCACCGTGCCAAACAGCAGCTCGCCGCGCTGGGCACGTTCCCGGGCACCGGGCACATTGTCCAGAATCCAGCGGATCTTTGTTGCGGAGAAGTAGGCATCAATCAAAAGGCCGGTGGTATCCCGGATATAACCGGCAAGCCCCTTGGCCTTCAGTTCTTCACAAAGCGCTGCCGTGCGGCGGCATTGCCAGACGATGGCGTTATATACCGGCTTGCCGGTGGTCTTGTCCCAGACGATGGTGGTCTCGCGCTGATTGGTCACACCAATGCCCAACACGCGGGCAGCGGGAACGCAGTTGACCGCCTCGGCAGCCGCCTGACGCTGGGTTTCCCAGATCTCCTCCGGATCGTGTTCTACCCAGCCCTGCTTGGGATAATACTGCGGGAATGTGTGCTGTCCCTTTCCGGCGATATTGCCGGCCTTATCAAACAAAATCGCGCGGGAACTGGTGGTTCCCTGGTCCAGCGCCAGAACAAACTCTCTCATGGCAGTCTCCTCTTCCCTTCCGGCAAATCTTATGGTATAATTGCACATATTATAGCACAGAAAGGCGCGGTTGACTATGGCAAATATGACACATTTCACCTTTTCTTCCGCCGACGGTTCCACCGAACTCCACGGGTGTCTCTGGGAATCCACCGGCAATGTACCCCGCGCCGTGGTGCAGTTGGTCCACGGTGTCAGCGAACATATCACCCGCTACGATCGCTTTGCCCGTTTTCTGGCACAGCACGGCTTTGTGGTGGCCGGCCACGACCATTTGGGGCACGGTGACTCCCTGCCCCGTGGCGGAACACCTATCTACTTCTGCGCCGAGAAAGGTTGGCAAACCGCTACCGATGACGTATATGCCCTACACATGCTGCTGCGCAAAAAATATCCCGCCGTCCCCTGCTTTATTTTAGGCCACAGCATGGGCTCCTTCCTCACCCGCAGCTTGCTGATCCGTTATCCAGACTGTGTAGACGGCGCCATCATCATGGGCAGCGGCTGGAACAGTGAGCTCGCCATCTCTGGCGGTATCGCCGCCACCGCCGTGGTTAGTTTCTTTAAGGGTAAGCGAGCTACCAGTCCATTCATCAATGCTCTGGCCTTCGGCGGCTACAATAAGCCTTTTGCCCCCAATCGAACCGCTTTTGACTGGATCGCCGCCGACGAGCAGGCGGTTGACCGCTATATCGCTGATCCCAAGTGCGGTGAGATTGCTACGGTGGGACTCTTCTCCGACATGCTACGAGGCTTCCGCTTTAACCAACGTCGAAAGAATCTATCCAAAATGGACAAGGAGATCCCCCTTCTTCTCATCTCCGGCAGCGACGATCCAGTAGGCGCCATGGGCCGCGGTGTGAAAAAGACCCGCGATGTCTTTCGTGCTGTTGGCGTGAGGGACGTGGATCTGATCCTCTGCCCGGGCCTCCGACACGAAATCCTCAACGAACCCTCCGCCTCCGAGGCAGTGGACGCCCCCATTTTGCGGTGGCTGGAATCACATATCTAAAAAAGTGTGGGATATTTCCCACACTTTTCTCATTCCTGCCGCAAATTTCCCCACAGATTGGATAACCCCATCAGCGAAACATCACCGCTCCTGCGCAGCACCAACGCCGAAAAAAAAGCATCCACCGTTAAAAGGAGCAGCATCCCATAACTGACGATGGGCGGCACAGCAGCCGCCAGCACCACTGCCAGCGGGTGGACAAAGCGAATTGTCAGCACCACCAGTACGCCCCATATTAGGGAAAACGGCAGGCAGACCCGGCCTGCCACCCCTGTTTTGATGGGGCTATAATCCCAGAAACGGACACCCAGCAGCTTCTCGTACAGCCAGTGTACCGTAAATTCCACCGCCGTCACCGCCAGCGCGCCGAAGATGCCCAGCCGCCAGGACGAGTCCCGCAGTCCCGGCGGCAGCGCCAGCACCGCCAGCATGCCCAACCCATATACCGGGCAAAGAGGCAGCAGCAAAAAGCATTTGCGCACCTGCTGCGGTGCGGCAGTGGCAGCGGCAAAGGCCTTTTCCAGCAGGTAGCCACCGAAACTATAAAAGACAAACAGCCAAAACCAAGTCATCTTATCCCTCCTCTTGTGCCATTATGCCCACGGCGAGCAGTTGTCAAACGGCGCGTTTTCTGTTAGGATAGAGAAAACGATGAGGAGGATGGGAACTATGGACCAGTGGGAAGCTTTACAGCAGCGCTGTCTCGACTGTCGCGCCTGCAATCTTTGCCAAACCCGTACCCATGTGGTGTTCGGCGTGGGTGATCCCCATGCAGAAGTGCTGTTTGTAGGCGAAGCACCCGGCGAGCGGGAGGATGCACTGGGCGAGCCTTTTGTGGGCAAGGCCGGCCAGCTGCTGGACGATATGCTGGCCATGATCGGACTCGATCGCAGCCGCATCTACATCACCAACTCCATCAAGTGCCGCCCTCCCCAGAACCGCGATCCTCTCAACACGGAAAAAGAGGCCTGCGCCCCCTTCCTGCAGCGGCAGCTGGAACTGATGCAGCCGAAGATCATCGTCTGCCTCGGCCGCATCAGCGCCATGGAGATGATCAAATCCGACTTCAAGATCACCCAGGAGCACGGCCAGTTTTTTGAGAAAAACGGCGTGCTGATGACGGCGCTCTACCACCCTGCCGCCCTGCTGCGTGACACCGACAAAAAGCCGGACACCTTCGTGGATCTCAAGCGCCTGCAGGCCAAGATCCGTCAGGTCTGCACCCGAACAAAGCTGGATTTTTAAAGAAAAAAGACGCGCCTGCACGGCGCTTCTTTTTATTTCTGATACATGGTACGCTCCACCAGACGGACAGTGGTGTTGCCCTTATTGATGTACTTATGCTTCAGGTGCCCGGGGAACTCCAGACAGTCTCGGCTGTCCAGCCGCAGTGACTCCTCGCCCACCTGCACTTCCACCATACCGGCAAGGATGGTGAGATACACGCGGCTGCCGGGAATATGGTCAGTGCTTTCGTAAGCACCGGAGATAAAAATATCCATCTGGCAGCTCTGGGCGTTGCTCTGCGTATCGTAGGGGAACAGCTGATAGCGGATCACCTTGCCGCCGTAGAGTCGCTGCCCCACACTGTCCACGCCGCGGTGCAGCGTCATGCCCGGTTCCGGTTTATATTCAATCAGGCTTTCCAGCGGCACGTGGAGACCCTGCGCCAGCTTGTGCAGCACCGAGATGGTGGGGTTCACCACGCCGCGCTCGATTTGGCCCAGCATACTCTTGGAGATGCCGGCCAGCTCCGCCGCCCGGTCGATGCTCAGTTTCTGTCCCTTGCGGATGCGCTGAATATTCAGTCCCACTGCCTGATGGATATCCATAGAAGTTCCCCCATTATTTTGTCTCTTTTCTTCAATATCGTACACCCGTCAATAAGACTCTGTCAAGTTGTTTTGTCGATTTTTCGTTAAAAGGGACGAAAAAGTACGCCGCACAATGACGGCGTACTTTTCATTCATTCTAAAAGTAATCAGATGCGCTTCCACTTGGCGCCGCCGGCGACATCGATGATCTCGATGCCCTGTGCCTTCAGCTCGTCGCGGATGCGGTCGGCCTCGGCAAAGTTCTTGGCCTTCTTTGCGTCGGCACGGGCGCGGATGAGGGCTTCCACCTCAGCGTTCTCCTCGCCGGACTCGCTGACCACGGTGAAACCGGCAGCGGGAGCAGCGGCGGCCTTGGCCTGCTTGGCGCGGACCTCGGCGGCCTTCTCGATGAGCTTGAGACCCAGCACGGTGTCAATGCTTTCGATGACAGCCAGCTTGGTGGCATCGTCGGTCTTGGCCTTGAGCACATCGTACAGCACGGTGACGCCCATGGAGGTGTTCAGGTCGTTATCCATGGCTGCGGCAAACTTGTTGCGCAGCTCGTCGTAAGCTTCCTTGTTCACCTCGCCGCCCGTCTTCAGACCGGCCACGCGGGCGATCAGCTTGTTGTAGGCCACCACGGCGTTGTCCAGGTTCTCCCAGGAGAAGACCAGACCCTTGCGGTAATGGCTCTGCATGCAGAAGAAGCGGTAAGCCAGAGGATCGTAACCCTTCTCTTCCAGCAGGGACACGGTGAGGAACTCGCCCTTGGACTTGCTCATCTTGCCGCTGTTGGTGTTCAGGTGAGCCACATGGAACCAGTGGGGGCACCAGGCGTGGCCGAGGAAGCTCTCAGACTGGGCGATCTCATTGGTGTGGTGGGGGAAAGCGTTGTCCACGCCGCCGCAGTGGAGGTCGAGGTACTCGCCGTTGTGCTTGAGGGAGATGCCGGTGCACTCAATGTGCCAGCCGGGATAGCCAACGCCCCAGGGGGAATCCCATTTCAGGGCCTGATCTTCGAACTTGGACTTGGTAAACCACAGCACGAAGTCGTTCTTGTTGCGCTTGTTGGTGTCCTCTTCCACGCCCTCGCGGACGCCCACAGCCAGATCTTCCTCGTCGTGATCGTTGAAGACGTAGTAGCGATCCAGCTTGGAAGAGTCAAAGTAGACGTTGCCGCCGGCCACGTAGGCATTGCCCTTCTCCAGCAGGGTGGAGACGATGTGGATATATTCGTCGATGCAGTTGGTGGCAGGCTCCACCACGTCGGGGGTCTTGATGTTCAGCTTGGCGCAGTCGGCCATGAAGGCGTCGGTATAGAACTTGGCGATGTCCATCACGGACTTATTCTCGCGCTTGGCGCCCTTGAGCATCTTGTCCTCGCCCTCGTCGGCATCGGAGGTCAGGTGACCCACGTCGGTGATGTTCATAACGCGGTGGACGTCATAGCCTGCAAAACGCAGGTACTTCTCCAGCACGTCTTCCATCAGGTAGCTGCGCAGGTTACCGATGTGGGCAAAGTGGTACACCGTGGGGCCGCAGGTATACATCTCCACACGGCCGGGGGTGTGGGTCTTGAATTCTTCCTTCTTGTGGGTAGCAGAGTTATACAGATACATGGTGTCTACTCCTTCTATTTGAAAAATTTATTTGTTTGTCAGTCTCACAGAGTTCGCAGCATTTATGCTGCAAAAAAAGCTCTATTCGTTTTTTCTACCGACATGTGCGGGAGAAAAAACACTTCTCGCTCCGCCAGTGTGCGAGCGCAGCGAGTGCATGCAGCGGAGTGCACAACACTCAAAAATGCCTGCATTTTTGACGTAAAAAAACGCCTCACAGACACTGCTGTCTGAGAGGCGATGAAAACTAATCGCGGTTCCACTCTCGTTTATCACTCGATGGCGGCCGATGACGGTGGCCAACCGGAGGGCTCCCATGTCCCCCGCGCTCCCGGGCGCACTTTCTGCTCCTCTTTGCAAGACCGCTTGCAGCCGGTGACGGTCTCTCTCTGGCCAAAGGTGGGGGCATACTCTTCCCGATCGACGCGCTATTTGATTACTGGATATTTTAACAGAGGAATCGGGCGGTGTCAAGTGCACCGCGGAGTATAAAATGCAGCAAAAAAAGAGCGGATTACCCGCTCTTTTTTTATTCTGCGTATTTCCGCTTCAGCCATCGCGCCAGCCAAATGCCACCCACGATCATGGCGAGGTAGATCACCATTTGCACTGCACCGATGAGATAGTAGGCCAATCCAAAGCCAGTAGCCATTCCGAACTCTGCATAGAGAAAGCCACCCAGCATGGTACCGCCGGCAAAGAGGACAATGGCGGTGATGACCAACCGCACCGCGCCGATGAGCGCGATGGCGTAACCGCCCAGCCAACCCCAGCGGCGACCAAAAACTTTCAACTGCTCCCACAATTCGCGACCAACGCTCTGGGATTGGGGCGGTGTTTGGGTCTGTGATTCTTCCACGCAGGGTTCTTCCGCGCTGTCGTCCAGCAGATAGTCCACAGTGGTGTGCAGGAGCTTTGCCAGCGGCAGAAGATTGTCGATATCGGGCTTGCCCTCCCCCGTCTCCCACTTACTGACAGCCTGACGAGTCACGCCCAGCCGCTCGGCCAACGCCTCCTGCGAAAGGCCACACTTTTTTCGCAAATCCTGCAATTTCACCGATAATTTCACGGCAATTCCTCCTCATGCTTGCTCAAATGCAGCGTCCACACCTGCTGCACGTCTCGAGTGACGGCAGTAAGGGTATTTCCCTCAGTCGCCAGCACCGTCTCCCAAGCGTCTACCGTATGCTCCAACCATCCCTCGAAAGAGGTGGCAGGACTCTGCAGATATATAGCGCCGCAGGTGCTGTCCCCTGCGACAAGGTGGTCATCCTCTACGTTGAATGCCACGCTGCCCTCTTCTCGACCCCGCACACTGCTCCATGTTCCGTCACCCTCGGCGAGGTAGTAGTCCGCTCCCTCCCAAGTGAGATACAGGGTATCCAACTGGCCAGGATGCTTCTCCTCTTCGACCCAATCCAATCGCCACAGCAGCAAATGCCGCCCGCCGCACTCCAGCTGCCAGACCCCCAGCGTGCAGCGTTCACCTCTCACTTGTTTGCCGCCCAGCAGTTTCGCATCCAGCGCCGTCAGCGCCATCAACCCCTTGGGTGCGTCCTCTCGGTACAGGGCCACGGCATCAGAGAGCTTCTGTTCATGGGTTAGGTTTGTTTCCTCCGACTGCGGTGCAGCGCAGGCTGTCAGCAGTACAAGCAGTGCCGCCAACAGCGGCCAGCATTTGCGTTTCATGGCTCGCACCTCCTTTTTCTGCTGCAAGCATACCACAAATTTCCACCTTGTGCCACCAACTGCCCCTTGCTTTTGCGCAACGGAGCGTTGCATAGGGCAAAAAAGGGAGCGCGGCGCGCTCCCTTCGTCGTTTTTGTTACTTCACGTCCTTGAAGACATCCAGATTCTTGGCAAAATACTCCACACCGGAGTAGATGGTAGTGACAAGGATGATAACCTCACACACACGCTCGGCCCAGCCGGGGATGCCAAAGAGCATCAGGCAGATGCACACCATGGTGCTGGAAGTCTTGATCTTGCCGGACCAACCGGCGGCGATGACGCGGCCCTTCTCAACGGCCACAAGGCGCATGCCGGACACGGCAAACTCGCGCAGCAGCACCACGGCCAGCACCCAGCCGGCCATCTGGCCATTTTCCACGAACCAGCACAGGGCAGCCACCACCAGGCACTTATCGGCCAGGGGGTCCATGAATTTACCGAAGTCGGAGACCTGATTATAGTGGCGGGCGATATAGCCGTCCAGCCAGTCAGTGAGGCAGGCCACCACGTAGATGGCCAGAGCCACATAGGTGCTGCCGGTGAAGCCGGCATAGACCACCGCGAGGAACGCGGGGATCATAATCACACGCAAAATCGTCAGTTTGTTGGCAGTTGTCATTTATTATTCCTCCCAAAGTTCGCCGGTCAGTTCGCCGTCCATAGCGCCGGTGATGCGCACCGGCACAAATTCGCCTGCCTGCACTTCCCGCTCAGCGGTGAAGTAGATGCGGCCGTCAATATCCGGAGACTCGGCCCAGCTGCGACCCACATAGCCCATGAACTGGCCGTCCCAGCCCTCACAGAGGACTTCGGTGACGTCGCCCATGCGGCTTTCGTTGAAATCGTCCATAATGCGGGACTGCACATCCACCACCAGTTCGGCGCGGCGCTCAGCCTCGGCAGTATCCACGCGGTTTTCCATCAGCGCGGCGCGGGTACCCTCCTCCGGGGAGTAGGGGAACACACCGGCGCGCTCGATCTGCACTTCGCGCAGGAAGCGGCACAGCTCATCAAAGGCGGCCTCATCTTCAAAGGGAAGGCCGGTAATGAGGCTGGTGCGGAGCACCAGACCGTCGATGCGGCCGCGGAGGGTGTAGAACAGTTCCAGCAGCTCCTCCTTGGTGTTGCGGCGGTTCATGGCCCGCAGCACCTCGTCGTTGCAGTGCTGGATGGGGATATCCAGATACTTGAGGATCTTGGGCTCTTCGGCGATGGTGTCGATGAGCTCGTCGTCGATCTCGTCGGGGTAGAGATAGTGCAGGCGGATCCAGCGGAAGTCCATTTTGCACAGTTCGCGCAGCAGGGCAGGCAGCTTCTTCCCGCCGTAGAGATCGATACCGTAGCGGGTAATATCCTGAGCGATGATGATCAGTTCCTTCACGCCGCCGTCTGCCAGCTTCTTTGCTTCGGCCAGCACATCCTCCATCTTGCGGCTGCGGTACTTGCCGCGCAGGGAGGGAATCACGCAATAGGCGCAGTGGTTATCGCAGCCCTCGGCGATACGGAGGTAGGCGATATAGGGGGGTGTGGTCAGCACACGGTCCAGCTCCTCCACGGGAGCGTGGATGCTGCCAAAGCGGCAAGGCACGCCGCCGCCCGTCACTTCCTCGATGGCGGAGACAATCTCGCTGTAGCTGCCGGTGCCCAGAACGCCGTCCACCTCAGGGAGTTCGGCGAGGATCTCCTCCTTATAGCGCTGACTCAAGCAGCCGGTGACCAGAATCTTGCCGATCTGTCCCTCAGCCTTCAGCTCGGCCATGGCCAGAATATTGTCGATGGCCTCGCTCTTGGCGCTGTCGATGAAACCGCAGGTGTTGATGACCACCACATCGGCACCCTCGGGCGCAGCCAACAGCTCCATACCGGCATCGCGGCACAGGGCCATCATCTGCTCGGCATTGACGGTGTTCTTGGCGCAGCCAAGGGAGATGAAGAATACTTTCATATCCGTTTCCTCACAATTCTTTTTTACTCTTCCGGCAGGTTTTCACCGTCCAGAAAACGGCTCAGCACAGGGCGGATCTCCTGCCAGGTGAAGCCGCGGCGCTGCAGCATGGCAGCAAGCTTGCGGCCTTCATCCGCATCGGGCACGCGGCCCTTCAAGCGGCTTTGCAGCAGCGCTTCAATGGTTTCGGCGCTGCCGTCCGCCTCTTCCAGCGCCGCATCCCACAACTCGCGGTCGATTCCGCGGCGAGCAAGTTCCTGACGCATGCGCAGCTTACCGTAGCCCATGTGGCTATAATGACGCACCACAGCAGCAGCGTAGGCGGCATCGTCCAGCGCGCCCAGCCCCTCCAGCCATTCGGCGGTGTCGGCAGCCTCTTCTTCCGTGGCACCGCGCCGTTCCAATCGATCCGTCAGCTCCTTGCGGGAGAGCATGCGGCTGGAAACGATGTTGGCACCGCGGCTGCGCACAAGGTAGCGCTGCTGGGCTTCTTTTAATTTTACCACATCTTCTGCCGATAAGTCCATACCTACCTGCAAGCCAAAGCGCAGGAGCGCATCGCCGGTGAGCCGGAGGAGGTCGCCCCCCTCCAGATACACCAGCACTCGCTCCTGCTTATGCTTCGATTGTTCGATTTTCTCAATCCGCATCGTCAAAATCGTCGGCGGAAACATCCACGGCGCGACCAGCCGCCTTGGCGGCAATGCGGGACTGGTTGCTCATCAGCTTGTGGAAATCACGGCGGATGGCAGCCTCCAGCTTCTCAGCTTCCTCGGGATGGTCCTTGAAATACTGCTTGGCAGCGTCGCGGCCCTGACCGAGGCGCACTTCGCCCATATTGAACCAGGAGCCGCTCTTCTGGATGAGATCCAGCTTTACGCCCAGGTCGATCATCTCACCCAGCGCCGAGATACCCTCGCCGTACATGATGTCGAACTCCGCCTCACGGAAGGGAGGCGCCACCTTATTCTTGACCACCTTGGCGCGGGTGCGGTTACCGATCATCTCACCGCCGCTCTTGATGGTCTCCACGCGGCGCACGTCGATACGGACGCTGGCGTAGAACTTCAGAGCGCGACCACCAGTGGTAACTTCGGGGTTACCGTACATCACGCCCACCTTCTCACGCAGCTGGTTGATGAAAATGACGATGCAGTTGGTCTTGCTGATGATGCCGGTGAGCTTACGCAACGCCTGGCTCATCAGGCGGGCATGGAGGCCCACGAAGCTGTCACCCATTTCGCCCTCGATCTCAGCGCGGGGCACGAGGGCGGCCACGGAGTCCACCACCACTACATCAATGGCGCCGCTGCGGACCAGCGCTTCGGTGATTTCCAGCGCCTGCTCGCCGGTATCGGGCTGAGAGATGAGCATATCTTCAATACGCACGCCCAGCGCCCGGGCATAGGTGGGGTCCAACGCATGCTCGGCGTCCACAAAGGCCACCTCGCCGCCGGCCTTCTGGGCCTGAGCCAGAATGTGCAGCGCCAACGTCGTCTTACCGGAAGACTCGGGGCCATAGATCTCCACGATGCGGCCCTTGGGCACACCGCCGATACCCAGCGCCAGATCCAGCGCCAGAGAACCGGTGGGGATAGCCTCCACGTTCATCTCCACATTCTCGCCGTAGCGCATGATGGAGCCCTTGCCGTACATCTT
This sequence comes from Vescimonas sp., assembly GCA_045650885.1. Lineage (GTDB taxonomy): Bacteria > Bacillota > Clostridia > Oscillospirales > Oscillospiraceae > Vescimonas. The sequence continues at coordinate 20,042 of JAZRRQ010000091.1, forward strand.
CTCGATCTGCTGCATGGCGGTGTCCAGCGCCTTTTTCTTGTCGGTCTGGGCGGGGGACATCACAGATTCTTTCTTCACTGCCATAGAGTTCTTCCTCCTCAATTCACATATCAATGCAACGGATACCGTTCAGTATCCACAGTATACCAAGCCTACTGTCCGCAAAACCGGACACTCACACGCCATTACACAGAACGCCATACACCACGCGGGGAATACCGGCGCCATCTTCGGCCACCTGAATGTCGCCAAAGCCCTGGGCGCGCATGATGCGCAGCACGTCGTCGGCCTGTCCGATGCCCACCTCGAAGAAAAGGCCGGTGCCCGGGTGCATCACATCGCGCCACTTTTCACAGATGGCGCGGTAGAAATCCAGACCGTCTTCGCCGCCGTCCAGCGCCATGTGGGGTTCATAGTCCCGCACGGACACATCCAATCCCTCGATATCGGCGCGGGGAATGTAGGGCGGGTTGGAGACGATGCAGTCAAACTCCCCCATGTGGGCAGGAGGGCCGGCCATCACGTCCATGGGCAGCGGCACCACACGGCCGGTCAGACCGTTGCGGCGGATATTCTGGCGGCAGATGCGCAGCGCTCCCTCCGACAGCTCACCCAAGACCACACGGGCATCACTCACCTGGGAAGCCACCGCCAATCCCACGCAGCCACTGCCGGCACACAGATCCAGCACGCGGCACTCCCCCATGGGGCGGAGGAACTCAATGGCCTTGTCTGCCAGCACCTCGGTGTCAGGACGGGGGATGAGCACATGTTCAGAGATGTCCAGCGGCAGGCCGTAAAACTCCCACTCGCCGATGAGATAGGCCACCGGCTCGCCGGCCAGATGCCGTACCACCAGAGCGCGCACCTGCTGCTCCACTTCCTGCGGCACATAGAGCCGGGCATCGCGCATCAGTTCCTGTCGCGTTTTACCGGCGGCGTAGCACACCAGCTCACGAGCCTCCAGCGTGGCCGCCTCGATGCCGGCTTCACGCAGTTCTTGCCGGACGTCCATATACAGATTGTTATATGTAATCGCCATAATACGCTCCGTTGTCGAAATTTCTCGGATTTTGAACGAAGTCTTTTACCACGCGTCCTTGCCCTGTTCGTCGGGCAACACCAGCTTGAGGGACTCGATAGCCACCTCGATCATACGATCATCCGGCTCGTTGGTGGTGAAGTTCTGCAGCCACATGCCGGGAGCGGAGAGAAAGCGGGTAAAGGCATTGTCATGACGACCCACCGCACGGTTGAACTCATAAGTCACGCCCACCACCGGAATCAGCAGCGCCAGATGCACCAGCACACGGATGAGCGCGTTGGTGCCGTCCACAAAGGTGAAGACCACGCTGCTAAAGAGGATGGACACCACGATGACCACAAAGAGGAAGCTGGTTCCGCAGCGGGGATGGTGCTTGGGCTGGGCGCGAACATTGTCCACCGTCAGCGGCAGCCCCGCCTCATAACAGAAAATGGTCTTATGCTCGGCACCGTGGTAAGCGAAGACACGCTTGATGTCCTTCTGCCGGGAGCAGAGGATCAGATACCCCAGAAACAGTGTCACTTTCACTACACCCTCAATGAGGTTCAAAAGAGCCGGCTGTGTAATCCAGTTGCCCAGCAGACCGGCAATCAGAGCAGGCAGCACCATGAAAAGGCCCACCGACATGCCCACCGCCAGCACCACAGCCACCGTGATCATCACGCCCTGCAGTTTCTCTGCCGGCACGTGCTCTTCCAGCCACAGGTCCAGCTTATCCGGCTGGGCTCCCTCCTCCTCAGGGAAGTAGTCCGCCGAAAACATCAGTGCCTTGACACCATTGATCATGGAGCTTAAAAAGTTGACGCTGCCGCGGATCAGCGGCCAGCCCAAAATGGGATACTTGTCACGGATGAGCTTCAGCTCCTCCACCTTCGTCACCAGACCCTCCGGTGAGCGCACCACAATGGCCTGCTTTTCCGGGCCACGCATCAAAATACCTTCAATCAGTGCCTGTCCGCCAATAGAGGTGCGAAACGCACAGGACTGCTCTTTTTTTGCCATAGGAATCCATTTCCTTTCTGTTGATAGCATAACACAGGCGCCGCAAAAATGCAACACTTGTTCGATTTTTTATTTCATGATTCCAGCACTTCGTCCAGCGGCAAAGCGATGGTCACCACAGTACCGCCGCCCTCGGCGTTTCCAATAGCCAGCGAGCCGCCGTGACGACCCACAATCTCGTCGCAGACAGCAAGACCGATGCCGCTGCCGCGGGCCTTGGAGGAACCCTTGTAGAACTTCTGC
>JAZRRQ010000092.1:0-15758 GCA_045650885.1 Vescimonas sp.
AACCGGGATAGCAGCCCAGGCACTTACCACCGACGCTGGTGCACAGGTCGATGTTGTTCTCAACCACGTCGATGTGCTGGCCACCGGCGGCGGACACGCAGTCGACGAAGTAACGCTTGCCATACTTCTTGGCCAGCTTACCAATGGCGTTGACGGGGTTGACCATGGAGGTGCTGGTCTCGTGGAAGACCATGCAGACGAAGGTGATCTTGGGGTTGTTCTTCAGGATCTCCTCCACCTCGGCCAGATCGGGATCGTTGGCCCAGCCGGGCTGATAGTTGTGAGTGGGAACGTTGTACTTGGTCAGGATCTCCAGCAGACGATCGCCGAACACGCCGTTGTTGATCAGCAGAGCCTCGTCGCCCTCAGCGAACACGGAGGACAGGCAGGTCTCGTTGGCGGAGGTACCGGAACCGGAAACGATCACGCTGTAGTAGCTGTCATCAGCGTTGAACAGGCGCAGAACCTTGGCCTGGATATCAACAAACAGCTCCTCGAACTCTGCGCTTCTGTGGCAGATATCATAGTGCAGCAGGGACTGACGAACGGGCTCCTCGACCAGAACGGGGCCGGGGCTGAACAGCATAGTCTTCATGGGTATCAACCTCTTTCATAATTTTTGAGCCGTGGCTTGACGCCCATTTGGGCATACTTCTCCCGGCATCAATATACTACCATTTGCGCCGTCATCTGTCAAGATATACGCTGTGCGCTTTTGTGGCTTTTTATTTGTTTCGCCACACACCCTTCTGTTTACTTTTCCTCTGTTTCCCTTAAAATCCCAATTTTTCGCGAACATTTTCTGTGGTTTTCTCTTTTATCCCCCTCGTTTTCCTCGCTCTTTTTCTCTTTCATTAAAAAAATTTGCAATGAATATAAAATTTTTCGTGCATTTTTTCTCTCACTGGCGTATAATGAAGAGGAATAATTTGTGCGGTCCGGGCAGAACAGGAACATTTGTGGCAAAAACCCCAAAAAGCCACAAAGAAAAGCTCGGTTCATCACACGGAAAGGCGGTCCGATATGCTGCACACAAGACGCGAGTGTATCAAAGATATGCTCAACAACGCAGGTTTTGTCAATGTTCAGGAGCTGGTTGCCCGCTTCCAGGTGTCCTCCGAAACGATCCGTCGCGATCTGGAATATCTGGAAAAGGAGGGTCTGGTTAAGCGCATTCACGGCGGCGCAGTCAGTGTGCGTCCCCACGCCAACGAGTCGGCTTACCACACCCGCCAGCAGGAGCACACCAGTGAGAAGCAGGCCATCGCCCGCGCTGCCGCCGAACTGGTGGAAGACGGTGACACGGTGCTGATCGCACCGGGCACCACCGCACTGGAAGTGGCAAGCTGCCTTCGCACCCGCAAGGGTCTGACAGTGATCACCAACTCCCTGCCGGTGACCATGGAACTGGCCAGCTGCCCCAACATCAACCTGTTTTGTCTGGGCGGCCATGTGCGCGGCGACGACTTCTCCACCGCCGGCATCACCGCCGTGGAGAATCTGGGCATCTTTAATGTCGCAAAGCTGATCATCGGCATCGGCGGCATTACCCCCGAGCGCGGCCTCACCGACTACCGCATGGACGAATCTGCTCTGCTGCGTACCTTCATTGAAAAGGCCGACTGCGTCATCGGCATTGCCGACCACAGCAAGTTCGGCGTGGTGTCTGTCTATAACATCTGCCCCGCCGACAAACTGGATCATCTGATCACCGACAGCGGCACACCTGTGGAACTGTGCAAGCCCTATCGCGAAATGGGCGTGCAGGTCCATATCGTCGGCTCCTATACCTAACCGATGGCACACTTCCCCGAAGCACTGCTTCCTCCACCGACGCTGCAGTATGCACCCATACCGGATAGCTCGGATCTGTCGCATTTACTGCACAGCGCCCTTTCTCTTCCTGCCGCTCAAACGGCACAAACGGTCACCTTGCTGCCGGATCATCGCGTCACGCTGCTCTTTCCCGGCAGCGGCACAGCACTTTTCTGCCCGCCCCACACCATGCCGCTGCCTTTGACTTTGGATGCCAACTGTTCACTGTACGCCGTTCGCCTGCATTGCGGCTGCGGCGACTGGATCTGTAGCGCCGATCCCTCTTCTCTGAACGGCCGCATGCTGCCCCTTGATCCGTTGCTCCCGGGCAGCGATCGCCTGTGCCAGTCTCTGTCGCGCTGTACCTCGCTGCCGGAGCAAAACACCCTCTTCTCCCGCTTTGCTGCGGTACAGGGTGCCCGCAACTACCAGATACCCCCACTGCTGCGGCGCTGCCTGTCGCTCATTCAGGAGCGGCACGGGCAGGTTCGGATCTCGGAGCTGGCTGAACATGCGGGATGCAGTCAGCGTCATCTCAACCGCCTGATGCACCAGAAAGTCGGACTGCCCACCAAAACCGTGTGTCAGCTGGCGCAGCTCCACCATTCACTTCAGGTCATGCTGACCTCGCAATCCCGCTCCCTGCTGCATTTGGCAGTAAACTGCGGTTATTTTGACCAGGCACACATGAACCGGCAATACCGGCAGTTTTTGGACTGCAGCGCCGGCGATGTACGCCGCATAATCGAGGAACAACACTCCGGATAAGACCGCCTGCAGGCGGTCTTATTTCCTTGTCCGCCAAACACAAAAACAACCCTTTTCTCCATCGGCGTACTATGCTATACTGAAAAAAACACTTGCGGGAGGACAGACAATGGCAAAGTATTATCTGGGACTGGATCAAGGCACCACCGGTGTCACCGCCATTTTATTTGACGAGAACTGGCAGCAGGCCTCCCGTGGCTACCGGGAGATCCGACAGATCTATCCCCAGTCCGGCTGGGTGGAACACGATGCCGCAGACATCTGGGACGCCGCCTGTTACGCCACACAACAGGCTCTGGATAATGCAGGCGCAGCAGGCAGCGATATCCTGTGCATCGGTCTGGACCACGAGGGTGAGAGCGTAATGCTGTGGGATAAATCCACAGGCGTCCCCCTTTACCACACCATCGTCTGGCAGGACCGCCGTACCGCAGCCGCCGCAGAGGCACTGGCTGCACAGCATGGCGACCTGATCCTGCAGCGCACCGGCCTTGCGGTGGACTCCTATTTCAGTGCGCTGAAACTGCGCTGGCTGCTGGACAACGTACCGGCCGCCAAAGACCTGTTGGCGCAGAACCGTCTGGCCGCCGGTAATATGGACGCGTGGCTGGCCTGGAATATCACCGGCGGCGTCCACGCCACCGATCCCTCCACCGCCTCGCGCACCATGCTGATGAACCTGCACACCTGCACCTGGGACGAAGATGTGTTGGCTCTGCTGGATATTCCCCGCAGTATTCTGCCCGAAATCCGTGACAGCGCCGCCCCCTTCGGCTTTGCTGACCCGAACCGCTTCTGTGACATCAGCGCGCCGCTCTCCGGCATGCTCAACGACCAGCAGGCAGCGCTCTTCGGCCAGACCTGCTTTGACCCCGGCAGCGTCAAAACCACCTACGGCACCGGCTGCTTCATGCTGATGAATACAGGTATCCAGCCGGTTTCTTCCCCCGGTGGACTTGTCACCACCGTGGGCTGGCGCTTGGATGGCAAAACCACTTATGCTCTCGACGGCGGTGTGTATATTTCCGGCGCCGCCACCCAATGGCTGCGTGACGGTCTGAAGATCATCAGCTCCGCCGCTGAGACGGAGCCCATGGCCCGCTCGGTAAAAAACAGCGGCGGCGTGTACTTTGTCCCCGCCTTCACCGGCCTGGCCGCCCCCTATTGGGACTCCTACGCCCGCGGCATGATGATCGGCATCACCGGCGGCACAACACGAGAACATATTGTCCGCGCCACATTGGAGTCCACCGCCTATCAGGTCAGCGACCTGCTGCGCGCCATGGAAGCCGACAGCGGCGTGAGCATCCCGGCCATGCGCTGCGACGGTGGCGCTGTGGTCAACGGCTTTTTAATGCAGTTCCAGTCCGATATTCTGGGTCTGCCCATCCATATCCCCCAAATCCGGGACACCACCGCGCTGGGCAGCGCCTTTATGGCAGCCTTGGGCGCAGGTTTTGTCCGCTCCACCGACGAGCTGAATCGCTGTTGGCACTTAGAGCGCACCTACGAACCGCGCATGAGCGCCGATGAGCGCGCAAGTCTCCTTGATGGTTGGCACCGCGCCGTAGATCGCTGCCGCGACTGGGCGAAATAAACTGCACGCAAAAGGGTCTGACAAGCTGTCAGACCCTTTTTGATTGACATTTTCACCCTTCTTCGTTACACTTGTCCTTGCTGAATTTTGACGAAAGAAGGTGCTGCACCATGGGTAACGAGCGCAAGCGCGTGATCCGCGGCTGTATCTGCGCAGGACTGGGCGGTGTATTCTGGGGTTTTTCCGGCACATGCGGTCAGTATCTCTTCTCCCATTATCCCATCAATTCCCTGTGGCTGACCTGTGTGCGGATGCTGTCTGCCGGTATCATTCTGCTGGCACTGGCACTCATCAAAAATCGAGCCGAGGTCAAGCGCCTTTTGCGCAGTCCCAAAGATCTGGCGCTGACGGTGCTCTACGGTGTGGGCGGCATCCTTTTGTGTCAGTATTCCTACATGACCGGCATCTCCCATTCCAACGCCGCTACCACCACCGTGCTGCAGACGCTGACCATCGTCATGGTCATGGTGATCGCCTGCTGTACCAGCCGCCGTATCCCCCAATGGAACGAGATCCTCTCGGTGCTGCTGGCCCTCTTCGGCACCTTTATGCTGGCTACCGGCGGCAAACCGGGACAGATGGTCCTCTCCCCCAAAGGTCTTTTCTGGGGTCTGATGACCGCCACCGCGATGACCGTCTATACCCTGATGGGTCAGCCGCTGCTGCGAAAATGGAGCCGCGACACGGTGATGGGCCTTGCCATGGTGGCGGGCGGCATTGTGGTCAATCTCAGTGCCCGAAGCTGGACATTCCACGTACAGCTTCCCCTTTCCGGTTGGGCGCTGATGGGTGTGATCGTGGTGGTAGGCACAGTGCTTGCCTTCTCTTTGTTCATGCAGGGCATTCACGATGCAGGCCCTGTCCGCACCTCGATCCTCAGCGTCACCGAGCCGGTCTCAGCGGCACTTCTGGCCTTCTTCTGGCTGGGTACACAGTTTACCGCTGCCGATCTCATCGGCTTCGCGGCCATCCTTGCCACTATCTTCCTGCTGGCAAAATCGGAATAAAAAGAGAACAGCCTCCCCATGTGGGGAGGCTTTCTGCATTATTGAATGCCCTCGTACCATTCGTAGGCAATGCGGGGTGTGCCATCATCGTGCATGTACACCACGCCGCTTTCGCGAAAACCGTGCTTTTGCACGATGTGCTGCATCACCCGATTGTCGTGGTGGGTATCGATGCGAAGATAAGGTGACTTTTCGCGGCAGAAGGCGATCACCTCGCCGAAAATGCCGCCGAAACCATCACTGCCCACCCGGTGGATGGCAGCATACGGCTCGTTTTTCCGCCACGAGCCCTCAATGTAACCGTAGGAAGGATCTTCACCAAACACCAGCGCAAAGGCGGCATGGATGATGCCGTCACGCTCCACTACCCAAAGCTGCTCCTTGGGAATATCGGAACGCAGCAGCTCGTGGGGCGGGAAGTGGTTCCCCCACTGGTTGGGGTTTCCGGAATCGCGCATCAGTTGCCGCGCCACAGCGTAGACTTCGAAGATGCGCGGAAGGTCGGCTTCGGTTGCAAGTCGGATCATGGGGAAAGTCTCCTTTGTCAGTTCTTCAAACTCTGCAGCGGTGCAGGAATTCGTCCGCCTCTTGCGATGAAATCAGCAGAAGAGGCGCTGTGTACCGGCATAACAGGGGCGCTGCCCAAAAGGCCGCCCATCTCCACCATGTCGCCCACGGTCTTGCCTTCCACGGGAATGATGCGCACGGCGGTAGTCTTGGAGTTGACCATGCCGATGCCCGCCTCGTCAGCGATGATGGCGGAAATCGTCTCGGCAGAGGTGTCGCCGGGCACGGCGATCATATCCAGACCCACAGAGCAAACGCAGGTCATGGCTTCCAGCTTGTCGATGGTCAGCGTACCCTCCAGAGCGGCGGCGATCATGCCCTCGTCCTCGGATACGGGAATGAAAGCGCCGGAGAGGCCGCCCACATGGCTGGAGGCCATCACGCCGCCCTTCTTCACCGCGTCGTTCAGCAGTGCCAGCGCGGCGGTGGTGCCGTGGGTGCCGCAGGTCTCCAGACCCATCTCCTCCAGGATGCGGGCCACGCTGTCACCCACTGCGGGAGTAGGTGCCAGAGACAGATCCACAATACCAAACGGCGTATCCAGACGGCGGGAAGCTTCAGCGGCCACCATCTGGCCCATGCGGGTGATCTGGAAAGCCGTCTTCTTGATGGTCTCGGCCACCACATCAAAGGGCTGGCCTTTGCACTTTTGCAGTGCGTGGTACACCACACCGGGGCCGGACACGCCCACGTTGATGACACTGTCGGCCTCGCCCACGCCGTGGAAGGCGCCGGCCATGAAGGGGTTATCCTCCACCGCGTTGCAGAACACCACCAGCTTGGCGCAGCCAAGGCCGTCGGTGTCGCGGGTCAGATGCGCCGTCTCCTTAATGATGCGGCCCATGCGCGCCACGGCATCCATGTTGATACCGGCGCGGGTGGAACCCACATTCACGCTGGAGCAGACGATGTCGGTGCGGGAGAGGGCCTCAGGAATGGACTGCAGCAGATACTCGTCACCCTTGGCAAATCCCTTCTGCACCAGCGCAGAGTAACCGCCGATGAAGTTGACACCGCACTCCTTGGCGGCGCGATCCAGCGCCAGAGCGAAAGGCACATAGTTTTTCGTATCGCATCCGCCGGCCACCATGGCAATGGGGGTCACGGAGATACGCTTATTGACGATAGGGATACCGAACTCACTTTCGATGTTCTCGCCGGTGCGCACCAGATTGGCCGCGCGGCGGGTGATCTTGTCGTAGATCTTGTCGCAGCAGCGTCTCGGATCTTCGCTGACGCAATCCAGCAGCGAGATGCCCATGGTGATGGTGCGGATATCCAGATGCTGTTGGTCGATCATCCGGATGGTATCCATGATGTTGGAAATGTCACGCATACTCCGTCACCTCAGATCTTGTGCATGGCGTCGAAGATGTCCTCCCGCTGGATGGGGATGGACAGACCACGACCCTCGCCAAAAGCGGACAACTTCTCGCCCAGCTTGTCAAAAGAAGTGGAGCAAGCGCTCAAATCCACCACCATCATCATGGTAAAATACCCCTGCATGATGGTCTGGCTGATGTCCAGCACGTTGATATTGTCCTCAGCCAGCGTGTTGCACACACCAGCGATGATGCCTACCTGATCTTTACCCACTACAGTTACAATTGCTTTCATAGTCCGTTCTCCTTACTCCATTTCATCCAAAGTCAGTCGGAAACTGTCCATAAAGTGTTCCTTGAAAAACGCCACTTCCGGCAGGTGATACTCATCCAGCGCCCGCTCTGTCTGCGCCGCAGCCGCACGGAATTCCAGATTACCGGCTTTCAGCTCCTCGATGCACTTGATCCAGGCCGACAGCTTGTCCGCTGCCTTAATGAGCAGCTCCACCTCGTCATCTGCCACGTTGAGCAGCGCATCGTACGTGCCGCGCAGTTCCGGCGGCAGCATACCCAGGAGTTTGTCACTGGCCACACGCTCCACGTGTTTGTACGCATCGCGAATGGCGGGGTTGTAATACTTAATAGGCGTAGGCAGATCGCCGGTGAGGATCTCCGGCGCATCGTGATAGAGAGCCGCCGCCGCCACGGCACCGGCATCCACATGCCCTCCGAAATACTTGTTGCGGATCACCGCCAGCGCATGAGCCAGCACCGCCACCTGATGGCTGTGCTCGGCGATATTCTCGGTATAGCTGTTGCGCATCAGCGCCCAGCGGTTGATAAAGCGCATGCGGGAGAGATAGGCAAAAAAGTGGTTCATTCCGCTTCCTCCTTCATGGTACCGTACAGCGTTTCGCCGTCGGTATGGATAATGGTCACCTGTCGGACACAGTTGTGCAGTTCCTCACCGCCCTTGACTGCCACATCCATGTAGTTGGGTGCATGGCCGGTGTAGTACTCGCCCCGCGCCTGTTCAAAGAGCACGGGATAGGTCTTCCCAACGCAGCCGTCCAGATACGCCCGGTGCATCTTCGCCGCCACCTGGGCAGCGCGATGAGCCCGCTCCTCCCGGATGGGCATATCCACCTGTTCCATCTTGGCCGCCGGCGTGCCAGGGCGGATGGAATAGGGGAACACGTGCATGGCGGCAAAGCCGCACTTTTCGATGAAGGCAAGGGTCTGGACAAAGTCCTCCTCTGTCTCGCCGGGGAATCCGGTGATCAGGTCAGTGGTGATGGCCGGCCGGTCAAAATAGCGGTTGAGCAATTCCACCGACTCATAGAAGCGCTCAGTATCGTATTTGCGGCGCATGGCCTGCAGCGTTCTGTCGCAGCCGCTCTGGAGCGAGAGATGGAAATGGGGACACAGATTCTCCAGTGCTGCGGCGCGGCGGCAGAACTCCTCGGTGATGGTCCGTGGCTCCAGACTTCCCAACCGCACACGCATATCGCCTGCAGCGACACTCACCGCTTCCAGCAGGTCGATAAGACTGCTGCCATCATGGAAGTCACGACCCCAGGAAGAAATTTCGATGCCGGTAATGACAATCTCGCGGTAGCCCGCCTCACGCAAGGCACGGGTCTGCTCCACAGCGGTAATGCGCGGCTCAGAGCGTACCGGGCCACGGGCATAGGGGATGATGCAGTAGGTGCAGAAGTTGGTGCAGCCGTCTTCCACCTTCAGCATGGCGCGGGTGCGGCTGGCCATACCGCCGGCGTGCAGCACCTCAAAGTCGCGGCGCTTGAGCGCTTCATCCACATGGACGATGCACTTCTCCGCACTGACAGCCTGTTCCAGCAGATCCAGAAATTCCATTCGCTGTCCCGTACCGGAGATGAGATCGATCCCCAGTTCCTGCGCCTCGGCGGTGTGGGTCTGGACATAGCAGCCGCAGGCCGCCACAACGGCGCCCGGATTACGTTTTTTGGCCCGCCGGATCATCTGGCGGGATTTTTTATCGCTGACAGCCGTCACAGAGCAGGTGTTGATGATGTAGGCATCTGCCTCGGACTCGAAATCTGTCAGGCTGTGGCCACGGCGCACCAGTTCTGTCTCCATCGCCGCCGTTTCGTATTGATTGACCTTGCAGCCCAAGGTATAAATAGCAACTCGCATGGGGTTTCTCCTTGCACTTTGTGCGTAAATTGCATATAATGATTAGTTGACAATGTACTTTTATTTTACATGATACGCGCGCCGGTGACAAGTCCCCGCAGCGCGAAAATACACTGCGAAAGAGGTGCGCTTCATGCACTATTTGGATCACGCCGCTACTACCCCCATCCCCGCTGAAGTGGCGCAGGCTATGATGGATGTTCTGACCAACCAATACGGCAATCCCTCCGCCCAGTATCCCATGGGCCAGGAGGCCAAGCGTCTGGTAGAGCGCTGCCGCGCCTCCATCGCCGCCGTTCTCGGCTGCAAACCGGACCGGCTCTTCTTCACCTCCTGCGGCACCGAAAGCGACAACTGGGCCATCCAATCCGCCGTGTGGCACAGCCGCCACATCGGCCGTCACATCATCACCACCTCCGTGGAGCATAGCGCCATTCTTGAGCCGTGCCGCCTTTTGGAGCAGCAAGGCTATGAGGTCACCTACCTCAAGCCCGACCGCACAGGCCACGTGACGGTGGAACAGGTAGCCGCTGCCCTGCGGGAAGATACGGTGCTGGTGAGCATGATGCTGGTCAACAACGAAACAGGCTGCATCTTTCCCGTGGCAGAAACCGCAGCTCTGCTGCGTGAGCGTAAAAGCCGCGCCCTCCTCCACTGCGATGCAGTACAGGGCTTCCTGAAAGTTCCCTGTGATCCCGTTGGCTGGGGCGTGGACATGATGAGCCTCAGTGCCCATAAAATCGGCGGGCCCAAGGGTATCGGTGCGCTGTATATCAGCGAAAAGCTGCGCAATCTCCGCCCGCTTCTGGCCGGCGGCGGTCAGGAATCGACTCTGCGCTCCGGCACCGAAGCCACAGCACAGATCGCAGGCTTTGCCCGCGCGGTAGAACTGCGAGCTGCAAACCATGCAGAAACACTAGTCAAAATGGCCGATTTGAAGTCTTATTGCCGCGAAAAACTCCTCTCCATCCCCACCATGGTGGCGGTAGGCAAGGGCGAGGCACCCCATATCCTGTCCGTAGCGCTGCCCGGTTACCCCAGCGCCAACATGGTCACCGATCTTGGCAGCAAGGGCATCTGCATCAGCGCCGGATCCGCCTGCCACAAGGGAAAAACCAGCCACGTGGTGTCGGCGCTGGGCTTGGACAAGCGCACCGCTGCCGGTGTAATCCGTTTGTCTTTTGGCCCGGAGACCACGAAAGAGGATATCGACGCGGCCTATGAAGCTCTGCGTGAGCACAAGGAAAAGCGCTTCCCCATGCTATAAATCTCACACGCGAGGTACACATCTATGTTTCGTCATCTCAAGCGTGGGCCGGACTTCTACCGCTATCTGTGGCGGCTGAGTCTGCCCATGATTCTGCAAAATCTCATCACCTTCTCCCTGGGCCTCATCGACACCTTCATGGTCAGTCAGCTGGGCAACACCGCCATGGCCGCCGTCACCACCGCCAATGTGCCGGTATTCCTGCTTCTGAGCATCGTCTTCGGCATCCAGAGCGGCCTTGGTATCCTCATCAGCCAGTATTGGGGCAAGAAAGACCTGCAGAATATCAGCCGCGCCATCGGCGTAGCCAGCGCCATCGGCGTCTCTCTCATTCTGGTATTGGCCACGGTGTTTGCCCTCTTCCCCATCGAGGTGATGGATCTCCTCAGCAACGAGCATGAACTTTCCGTTCTGGGCGCGCCGTATCTGCGCATCATCGGCTTTAGCTATGTGTTCAACATGCTCTCCTCCATCTACGTCAGCGCCCAGCGCAGCGTGGAAAATCCCAACTTCGGCATGAAGGTCTTCGGCACCTCCACTCTGGTCAACACCCTCTTGAACTATCTTCTCATTTACGGTAAGTGCGGTTTTCCCGCCATGGGTATTGAGGGTGCAGCTCTGGCAACGCTCCTGGCCCGTGTGGTGGAGTTTGTCATCTGCCTCGTAGCCGCTCTGCGCAGTAAGACCATCCCCCTGAATATCCCCTGCCTGCTGCGCCCCGGCACGGCCATGATGCGCCGCTTCGTGCGCTACGCCTCCCCTGTCATCGTCAACGAAATTCTCTGGGGCGCCGGTAACTCCATGATGACCGTCATTCTCGGCCACACCCACAACAGTGTGGAAATGCTGGCCGCCAACGCCGTCACAGGTAACCTGAGCCGCCTGTTCCTGGTGGTCTGCTTCGGCCTCGGCGCCGCCACGGCGGTAATCTGCGGCAAAGCCATCGGCGAGGGACAAAGCCACGAGGAAGTCTTGTCTCTGAGCCACTGCCTGCTGAGCTTCACTGTGCTGATGAGCACCGCCATCGGCGCAGTGGCGCTGGTGCTGCTGCCCACCGTGTTCCAGCCTTACATTTTCCCCCTCTTCAAGCTTTATGACGAATCCGCCCGTATCGCCACCGCTTTCGGCGTTGCGGCCTTTGCCTGTATGCCCTTCCACGCCTACTCCATCAGCGCCATCGTGGGCGTTCTGCGCTCCGGCGGCGATGTGGCCTGGGCCACGGTGCTGGATGTGGCTCCTCAGTGGCTCATTGCCATCCCTGTGACAGTGGTGCTGGCACTGGTACTGCAGGCCGGCCCCTTCGCCATCGCCTTTGCCACCCACGCCGAAGCCGTGCTGAAAGTCCCCCTGAGTATTTGGCGCATCTCCGGCGGCAAGTGGATCCACGATGTGACGGTAGATAAGGAGGACGTATGAGCCTGTTTCGCTGCCCTCTGTGTGCCGCGCCGCTGCAGCGCGAAGAGCGCGCGTACCGCTGTCCCCACGGCCACAGCTTTGATATCGCCGCCGAAGGTCACACCCACTTGCTGCCGGTGAACCAGAAGAATTCCAAAATGCCCGGCGACGATAAGGGTATGGCTGCCGCCCGCAGCGCCTTTTTGAATGAGGGTTACTACGCCCCTCTGCGCGATGCCCTGTGCCGCCTGAGCTGTGAACTGACCGATGACACCTGTGCGGTTCTGGACACCGGCTGCGGCGAGGGTTACTACACCGCCGGCATCTATCAGGCCCTGTGTAGCGCCGGTAAATCCGCAAACATGGCCGGCACTGATATCTCTAAATTTATTCTCAAACGCGCCGCGAAACGAGAAAAATCCATTGAATTTGCGGTTGCTTCTTCCTATCATTTGCCCATCCACGATACGAGTATCGACCTCCTCATCAACTGCTTTTCCCCGCTGGCGCTGGAAGAATTTCTGCGCGTCCTGAAGCCCGGTGGCCGGTTTTTGTACGTGGTTCCCTCCGAACGGCACCTATGGCAGATGAAGGAGGTTCTCTACGATGTACCCCGTCCCAACGAAGTAAAGCTAACCCCCTACGAAGGCTTCCGTTATCTGGAGGTAGCCGAGGTGCGCGATACCATCACCGTGGTAGGGCAGCAGCACATCCATGCCCTCTTCCAGATGACGCCTTATTACTGGAAAACGCCCAAAGCGGGTGCGGAGCGTCTCGCCCAACTCACCGAGCTCACCACCGAGATCGCCTTTGACATCCACGTGTATGAAAAGGAGTAATGCGTCGTTAGGGGCATAGCCTTGACCTTACAGGTCTCACAGAGTTCGCCGCCTGCGGCGAAAAAAGTACAATTCGTTTTCCGAAGCGACATGTGCGCGCCGGAAAACACTTCTCAGAGCGCAAGTGTGCGAGCAACGCGAGTGCGCGCGTCGCTCTGCAAAAACTCGGCGCAACCCCTGTTTGCGCCGAAAGTGAAAGGAGTAACGTCATGCGCGCCTGTATCCTCTTTGCCTCACCTCGAGGTGAGAACAGCAACACCCTTGCCCTGACGGATATTTTCCTCGATACATGGCGCAAAGCCGGTCACGAGGCGGAAGTATTTTCTCTCTATGACCTCTCCATCGCCCCCTGTCGCGCCTGCCGCGCCTGTCAGGTGGATCACACGGCGCCAAACTGTGCCATCTGCGACGGTATGACACCGATTTTTGAGAGCGTCCTGCAAAGCGATCTCATCGTTTTTGCCAGCCCCATTTACTCTTGGTACTGCACGGCGCCGCTGAAAGCTGCCATGGACCGCCTTGTCTATGCCCTGTGTAAGTTCTACGGCAAAGAGAAGGGTCCCTCCCTTTTGGAGGAAAAAGCCCTGTGCGCCCTTGCCACCTGCGGCTACCGCGCAGAGAGGGGCACCGACCTCTTCCATGAAGGCCTGCGCCGCTGGTGTAAGCATGCCCGCGTGCGCTATCTCGGCCTCCACGCTGCGCGGCATCTGGGGTATGATGTTCCCTTCCTCACCCAGGAAATTGCGGAAAATACAGAAAGATTTGCCAAAAGAATTCTCAAAAACATGTAAAAGAGTTCCCTCTTTCCTGTCGGAAAGAGGGAACTCTTTTACGGTTGGCTCAGCTCATTGTAATCGAAATAGACGTAGTTCTGCATTCGCTTGAAAGTCATGTCGTCAGACCACATTCCCCGAGCGCAGTTCTGCCGAGCCGACAAGAAGGGGTATTTCTTTCGCATGGAGTGGTGGACGTTGGCAATATCTATCATACCCCACTCACGGCCACGCTGCGCGCCATAGAGCACGTAGCCGCGCACCTGTCCCTCCTCCCGGGGCATTGACCAAACAGCGAGCTGTTCGTCCTCCGGTCCGCCGCCAAAAATGTCAGCCGCACCGGCAACAGTCTCCATCTGCGGCGAGACGGTCATAAGCCCCGACGGCGTGTCATGCAGCAAACGCAGCCGCGGCATAAGGGTTTCATCCGGCAAGATGCCATCACTGCCGCGATAGGCCGCCCACAGCTGCAGCGCCTCAGTGCCCCGGAACCGGGGCATTTCCTCCCAAACAAAGTAGTGCAGCACCGCCCAGCGATCGCCTGCCCCCCGGTTCGGCAGCCGGATAGCGGCTGTACGGAAGGTAATCTTGCCGCCGTCATCGGTGGTAAACCGATCTGTACCGTTTCCGCTCCAGACCACCCTGTCCGCGCCGGCCAGCGCCGCCAGATCCTCACCGGTCAGGTCGGCCACCATAGCCTCCGGCAGGCCGAGGGCACGGAGATTTTCGATGGTCGCTTCATGGCCTGCCTGCTCATCAGTGGGGCGCGCCTGCCAGTCCATGGGATAGCGCGTGCCGAAGATCAGTGCCAGTGTGATGGCCAGCGCCACTATCGCCAGCCACAATACTGTCAGCGCACGGTCGCTGACACGAGAGCGCAGCGGCTGCAAAACATAACCATTCTCTTCGAAGAAGTGCAGTGTTTTACGCAAAGAGCGCAAAATCAGGAAGTAAATCAACAGAATCAGCAGGGCCGCGAACCAATTCAGCTGCTGTGCGCCCGACAGCACCAGCACCATCAGGGCTCCGTACCATACCAGCAGCATGGCGGCACCTGGAGCAGAGGTTTTTTCCTGTCCCGCGCGGCGTCCCACTGCCAGCAGGCCGCGCCACAAGGCAAAGTAGAACACCAGCCACACCGTCACCACCGCAAGTCCCAGCGGAAGCTTCAGCACCGCATACGTCTCAGTTTCCGGCAACAGTGTACCTTGTGACGCAAAGCCCACCAGCCGCGCTGCGCACAGCACCCACGAAAGACCATAACACAGCCGCAGCCAGCCGTTCTCCCGCCGCAGAGGGCGGAAGGCCTGCACCAGCAGGATGACACCGACAGCCGGCAGAATCACATCCAGATAGAGAAAATTCAGGGTAATCGTAGACAGAATCACGCCCCACACCAGCTTACCCGCCAGATGCTGCCAAGGCGATGCAATCACCTGATCCTCCTCCGGCAGCGCGGTCAGGTCGAGGTCAGAAAGCTGCTCGGTGAGTTCTAAATCAACACGTTTCTCCTCGCTCATCCGTCCTCACCTCCCATCAGACGGCGAAGCTTGCTGCGAAGCCGATAGAGCCGCCCTTCCACGCCACGCTCCGTGAGGCCCATTTCACCGGCAATCTGGGCGGTGGCTTGACCATAATAATACTTACGGAAGAAAAGCTCCCGCTCCTCGCCGTGGAGCTGGGTTACCACATCATAAAGCCGCTGCTGCCGCTCCCGGCGCAGCACCTCATCTTCGGCACTGGGCACCGTCAGCGTCTCAGGCAGCGGATCCTCCTGCTTCTGGCGGCGTGCGCGGTTAATGGCGGCATTGCGGCAGATCACCGTGAGCCATACGGCAAAGGAGGCCTTTTCGGCGTCAAAATCCGCCGCCTTGCGCCACAGCGTGATGGCCACGTCCTGCAGACATTCCTCCTGCTCCCGCGCGTCAGGTAAAAAAGGACGGATGATATAACGAATGCGCAGTGCGTAGCGCGCCATCAAAGTGCGCAGCGCCTCTTCCTCGCCTGCAGCGATCTGCTGCAGCAGCTCTTTGTCGTTCACGATCCGTCCCTCCTCCCTGTTTTTTCCTTTTATTTTATTATACACGCTTCGCGGCAGAAACCCACGCTTTTTGACAAAATTTTCTGCAGCCTGTGGAAAACAAAAACTAAAATGCCTCGCCTTTTTTGAAGATAAATAAAATCCCCGTCTAAGTCGGATCGTAGCCATGTCGTTCTGTGGGCCAAGGAGTTG
>JAZRRQ010000093.1:0-18598 GCA_045650885.1 Vescimonas sp.
TAACAATTTACTATTTTTTCTAAATTGATAATTTCCTATTTCATCAACAGGAACTTCCCAACATCTTCCTTTATCCTCAAAGTCTGTAATACGCCAAATAAACATTTCAGATTCTTCGTCATAACTTTCAATAAATCCAGGTGTTCTTCTTCCATCAAGCACGCGACCTTCATTATTAACAACTAGGTGATAAAGTGTTCCATTTTCAAAATTATCATCTCTTTCTGGCATTTTATGATGTTCGTGCATCATTTCGTTCTCCTCGTCAAATTCAAATTTGTCGAATTATTTTATTTATTCTATCACACGGATGTCATAGAAACAAGAACAGTCCCGACAGATTCTTCTGCCGGGACTGCAACTATTTTATGAGGCCCCCCTCATGGAGCAGAGTCTTTTTTTATTTTGCAGGTACTTCCTTCACAGACGTAAAGTAGTACTGTCCCATGCCGTCACCGAACACACCCGTCAGCGTCTGGCTGAGCTTCCAGCTGTCGGTGGCAAAACAAATGGGCACCACGTAGCCGCTCTCCAGCAGCAGCCGCTCTGCGTCGATAAGATAGGCATCGCGTGCCTCGGCGCTGGAGGATACGTCAACAATGCGCATCAGCAGATCGTAGGCGCTGTTGTGGATGTGGGCATAGTTCTCCTCCGCCGCACTGGTCCACTCCTGCAGCATATCGGCCGCATCGCTGCGCTTGCTGTCCGTCATCACCAGAGCCATCATAAAGTCGCCCTTACGCAGCGCCGTGGTCAGTTCCTCCTGGGCCACAGCCTGCAGCACCACGTTGATGCCCAGCTGCTTACGCCACGTCTTCTGCAGCGCATCGGCCACCTGATCGGTGGCGCTGTCGGAAACGAAAAGCAGGGAAACATTGCCTTCTTCCGGCAGTTCCTCACCCTTGATCAAATCTTTGGCAGCCTGACAGCGCTCGTTATACGTCTTCGGATCGTTGTCAATCAGCGCACCGGCCATGGCGCGGAATCTGCCGCCCTGGGTGCTGCCGATACCGGTGGGAATCAATCCGTCTGCCGGCACGTAAACGCTGCCCAGCAGCTCAGAAATCTGCTGACGGTCGATGGTCAGACTCAAGGCCTGACGCAGATTGCCGCTGATGGTGCTCATCTGGTTGATCACCAGCGTGCCGGTATAGGGCAGCGAGCCCAGCATCCAGCCTTCCGCCTCGTCCACGCCCTCATGGGTCATGATGAAATCCGCTGCCTCGTCCACCACACCGCAGGAAAACTGCAAAGTCTCCGGGCCCAGACGGCGGTAATCGTAGTACTCCTCATGGCTGCTTACGGTCAGCACACCGTCGTTC
The DNA here is from genome assembly GCA_045650885.1 of Vescimonas sp. Lineage (GTDB taxonomy): Bacteria > Bacillota > Clostridia > Oscillospirales > Oscillospiraceae > Vescimonas. The sequence goes on from JAZRRQ010000093.1 coordinate 1,323, forward strand.
CAACTGTCCACACGGTTATAAGGACCGTTGGTCACCAGCGTGGAGGGCGTCATGGACCAGTTCTCCGCTGCCGTCATGTCTTCACGCACCGGCATGGTGGTCGTATCGGCGCATACCAGTCGGGGGAACTGCGGGCAGCAGTGGCTCAACACCACCACCAGCGTCCAATCATCGGGTGCGGACACCTGCAGCTTGGTCATATCACCGCTCTTGCGTGCCTCGTCATATCCGGCCACCATATCCAGCATGTAGGCATTGGGGGATCCGGTCGCAGGATCTGCCAGACGGCGCCAGGCGTAGACGAAATCATGAGCGGTAACCGGCTGTCCGTCAGACCAGGTGGCGCTGCTGCGCAGGGTGAAGGTGTAGGTCTGTGTACCGTCCAAATTGTTTTCACACTGATAATTGACAGCAAGGCCGGAGGAAAGCATGCTTTCTCCCTCACCGTTATCGGTCAGCTTCATCAGGTTTTCATACAGATGACCCACCACCGTCTTTTCCGTTTCCGTGGTAACCATGGCCGGGTCCAGCGTGGTCAGTTCATGGGGCAGGCTGACGCGCAGTGTCATGCTCTGTTCCTGCTCGCTGCAGGCGCTGAGCGTCAGCACCATCAGCAGCGCCAAAACCATCGCCGTGATCCGATGTAAGTTCTTCATAGGAAATGCTCCTTTATTATAATGCATCTATTATAGATGTTTTTCGCCTTTTTGTAAAGTAAAAGCCGAGTAATCGACCTATCTTTACAAAAGTTACCATCTGTGCTATCATAAAACTAATTTAGGTGAAAGGAGAATCGTTATGGCACTGTTCCCTTGTCCCGAATGCGGCCGCCAGATCTCCGACAAGGCCGACGCCTGTCCCCATTGCGGCTATCCCGTGACCCGCTTTCGTGAAGAAGCCTCCGCGCAGGAAACCATTACGCTGACTGTCCAACTCCCCGTGATAACCTGCAATTACGATAAAGGCTATTCCCTCTTTAGAATCTATGCCCAAATGGAACACCGCGACGTCTACGCTACGTTTTTCGGCGGCGCAGCAGCCCCCGCCTCCATCGCGGTCCGGGATGAAAACGAAAATCCTCTTCAGGTCCCCGCTGCGGCGGAGGTCTCTGCCACCAACACCGTTTTGGAAATGGTATTCTCTATAGAGAAAGCCGAAGCAAAAGCTCTGTCCCGGCAGGTAAAACAAGTTGTTCTGGAGCGCACACTTCTCAAGTCCGATCCCCTGCTGCAGCCTTGTGACGGCACCACCCCCCGCTGCCCCCGCTGCGGCAGCACCGCCGTGCAGTTGGTGAAGGAGAACTTCGATCTGGGCGGTGCCGTAACCGGAGGACTCCTCTTTGGCAGCGCTGGCTTTGTGGTAGGTGCATTGAGCGGCGACGAGCTGCAGCGCGTGTGCATCAACTGCGGCCATAAATTCTGATCATTCATCATAAAAAGTACGTCGCACAGCTGTGCGGCGTACTTTTTGCGTCTTTATTTTTTCTCCACCGGTACCACATGACCATCCTCCGTCAACTGGGCGGAGATGATCTGGCTGCGGGTGTTGCGCTCGATCTCGTTCAGGCGCATGCGGGAGGGGAAATCCGACAGCAGCGTGTAAGCTACACCGTGGCGCTTGGCGCGTCCCGTGCGGCCGATGCGGTGGACGTAATACTCGTTCTCCTCCGGCACTTCGTAGTTGAACACGGCGTCCACATCGTCCACGTCAATGCCGCGGCTGGCCACGTCCGTGGCCACGAACACACGCAGACCGCCCTCGCGGAACAGGTTCATCACCGCCTCGCGCTTTTTCTGGGGAATATCGCCGTGGGTGCACTGGGCGTCGATGCCCCGCAGCTCCAAAAACTTGGTCAGCCGCTCGGTGGAACCCTTGGTGTTGCAGAAGATGATCACACGCTCCAGCTGCTCGCCCTCGAGAATACGGGCAATGGTCTCCACCTTCTTCTCGGCGTCCACCTCGATGCGGTACTGGATGATGTCGGGCTTGTTCTCCTTGGTGGCCTGCACCATGATCTCCTCGGGATCGCGCTGATAGACCCAGGAGATGTCCATGACTTCCCGGGAAATCGTGGCGCTGAACATACCCAGATTTTCCCGGTGGGGGATCTTATCAAGGATGCGGGTCACGCCGTGGATAAAGCCCATGTCCAGCATACGGTCGGCTTCATCCAGCACCACCGTCTTGACGCTGCCCATGGTGACAGTGCGGCGCTTCATGTGGTCGCTCAGGCGGCCAGGCGTGGCCACCACGATCTGAGGCTTGCGCTTGAGAGAGTTGATCTGCTTGCTGATGGGCTGGCCGCCATAGAGGCACACCAGACGCACACCCTCGTGGCACACGGCCACTTCCCGCATCTCGTCGGTGATCTGCATGGCCAGCTCACGGGTAGGCGCCAGGATCACCGCCTGCACTGCCTCACTCTCGGGGTCGATGCGTTCGATGATGGGAATACCGAAGGCCATGGTCTTGCCGGTGCCGGTGGGCGCCTTGGCGATCACGTCCTTGCCTGCCATCATGGGCGGGATGCAGCCGGCCTGTACCGGCGTAGAGATCTCGTATCCTTTATTGCGAACGGCGCGCAGCGTAGCCTCCGACAGGCCGAAGGTATGAAAGGGCGCGCCCTGAGTAAATTCTGTCATAATGTCCCTCATTCTTTTGCATAATTTGACAAATTACATTATATCACACCTGTCAAGATAGGGAAAGTCCTCAGCTGCAGTACCCACAAAAAAAGATCGGGACCCCAAGAGGAGATCCCGATCTTTCGCATCAAGTCATGTCGACCACGCTATGTAATTCAGGCTGCAAAGAAACTCTTGGTCAGCAGAGCCACCAGATACGTCAGCGCAGCGGCAATGGTGGGAGAACCAACCCAAGCCAAAGCAATGCTCTTCATCACGCCGAAGTTGACGTTCTTCACTCCCTTGGTCAGACCGGCACCGATCACGGCGCCCACAACGGCCTGAGAAGTGGACACGGGGATACCCATCCAGGTACCCATCAGAACGATGGTGGAAGCCATGGCCAGAATCACCACGAAGCCGTCCACCTGGCTCAGCGTTGCGATGGAAGTACCAACGGTCATCATCACGCGCTTGGAGAAGGTCAGAACGCCCACAGCGATGGCGATACCACCAATGGTGGCGGTCAAACGGGCGCTGGTCAGCAGGTTGGCTGCCACACCGGTGGTGGCGAAGTAGGGGTCAAAATACAGAGCCGTCACGTTGGCGGAGCTGTTCAGACCGATACTGTAGGATGCAAAGGCACCTGCCACGATATAACCAAGCTTAATGAGCTTGTCATACTGGCTCAGATTCTTCAGACGCTCTTCCACGAACTTGTGGCTCAGCGTCACCAGAACATAGGAAATGATGGCGGCACCCACCGGGTTGACCACCCAGGTCATTGCAAACTTCTCAATCTGAGGCAGGTTGACGGCCAGCACAGCAGGATCACCGTAGTCTGCATGGAACAAGCCCCAGCCGATAATGGCACCGGTGATGGACTGGTTGGCAGACACGGGGAACTTCAGATAGCTCATCAGGAACACGGTCAGACCTGCGCAGGTGAAGATGATGAAAGCCTTCCAGGCAGACTTCAGACGCAGCTCACTCACTGCCTCTTCGCCGGAAGCGATGGCATCCATCACTTCCTGCTCGGAAGCGACCACCTTGTTGCTCTCGGACAGTTCGGACACCTTGGTGATGTTGTTCTCGCCGCCCAGGAAAGCACCGACGATCACCAGCACGGCGATGATCGTAACAGCATGTTTATACTTAACAACACCGGTAGCAACGGCCGTACCAAACGCGTTGGCAGCGTCGTTCGTACCCAGTGACCAGCCCATAAACAGGCCGGCAAACAAAAGCAAATAAATCATTTTTTATCGCCTTTCCTTATGCCTTTCTGGTAATCAGGCTGATCTGGATAGCATCGGCAACGTCTTCAATAATGTCGGAAATGTCAGCAACTGCATCCACGAAATTGGCCATCTGCATCTTTTCAGCCAGACCCATATCCATGGCATAGGTGCGCTCAATCAGCTTCTCTTCGATATCGTCCACGTCGGTCTCCAGATCGCGGATCTCATCGAGAATGGTATGGTCCTTCAGCAGACCACCGAAGTCGGAGAACAGACGGCTGATGGCGGTCATCAGCAGAGGCATCTGCTTGGCAACGATCTCCATCATCTTGCGCAGATCTGCAGCGTAGCTCTCGGGGAAACGGAAGTTCTGGAATACCATCATCAGAGCGGTGTGCTGGCACTTGTTGGCGATCTCATCGCAGCTGGTGGCGATGTTGATCAGCTCACTGCGGGTAGCAGGCAGCAACGAAGCGTTCAGAGAATCGATCATCTTGCGCAGGGATACGTCGGCAGCCTCTTCCTTACGGCTAACCTTGGTAGCCATAGCGCGCAGCGTGTCGGCATCGGTGGCAGGATCAACGGCAGCATCCAAAAAACGACCAAATTCAGCCAGGCAAGATTCGACGTCCTTCACCTGTTCCAGGATCGTTGCATCGACGCCCTCTCCGCTCTTCTTAGCAAACAGATTCATAACAAAACTCCTCCTTAATCTCGTTGGACCACTTAATAAACGATAAAGGATTCCACCCAGCGTGTGGAAAAAGCCAACTTTTGGCGTTGCACATCGCAAGTGAAATCTTCGTCTATCCAACTATTGTCAGTATAATAACAATCAAACTGACATCTGTCAAGCGAAGAAATAGCAAATTTATACAAAAATTCCATCCATTTTTTGCATCTTTCTTACTTCCGTGTTAAATTGTTCCCAGATCGCTCGATTTTACGCCTTTCTCATCACTTTTTACAGATGATTTCCCAAAAATTCTTTCATTCTTCTGTATTCTTCCTCCCATTACTTTGCCGAATAAAAGCACCTCCGTCCCACACGTTTTCCACCCTCCCTTTGCCAAAAAGACCGCTGCAGCTAATGCTGCAGCGGTCTTTTTATGTTACAGTTTACTTCTTGTAAGGTACATGCCAGATATTCTCGGCATACTCACCGATGGAACGGTCAGCAGCGAAGATGCCGCTGCGTGCCACGTTGATGAGGCTCATACGGTTCCACTTGGCGCGGTCGCGGTAGGTGGCCACCATGCGCTCCTCGGCGGCGCAGTAAGAGCCGAAGTCGGCCAGCAGCAGGTACTGGTCGGCAGGGCAGCCGGCACCGTACAGCAGGCGCTGATACAGATCCTCGTAGGTCTTGCCGTCGCGGAAGCCCTTCTTCAGCTGATCCAGCACGCGGTGCAGCATCGCATCACGGTTGTAGAACATCATGGGATCATAGGTGGGCACCAGGTGAGCCACCTCGTCAGCCGTCAGACCGAACAGGAAGATATTCTCGTCACCGAGCATCTCGTGCATTTCCACGTTGGCGCCGTCCAGCGTACCCACGGTCAGCGCGCCGTTCATCATGAACTTCATGTTGCCGGTACCGCTGGCCTCTTTGCCGGCGGTGGAGATCTGCTGGCTCACCTCGCTGGCGGGCATCAGCATCTCAGCCATAGACACGCGGTAGTTCTCCAGGAACACCACCTGCAGCTTATCCTTGCAGATGGGGTTGTTGTTCACCTCATCGGCCAGAGAATTGATCAGCTGGATGATGCGCTTGGCCACAGCATAGCCGGGCGCGGCCTTGGCGCCGAACAGGAAGGTCTGAGGCACCATCTCCATGTCGGGGTTATCCTTCAGCTGCAGGTACAGAGAGATGATGTGCAGCACGTTGAGGAGCTGGCGCTTGTACTCGTGCAGACGCTTGACCTGCACGTCGAAGATGGCGTCGGTGTTGAGCACCACGCCCTGCTGGCGCTTGGCGAACTTGGCAAAAGCCTTCTTGTTCTCGGCCTTGATAGACTCCAGACGGGCAAGCACGGCGGCGTCATCGCTGTAGGCTTCCAGCTTGCGCAGCGTCTGAGGCACGGTGAGGTAATCGTCACCGCCGGTCAGTTCGCGGATCAGGCTGTCCAGACCGGGGTTGATCTGGCTGAGCCAGCGGCGATGGTCGATACCGTTGGTCACGTTCTTGAACTTATCAGGTTCCATGTTGCATGCATCACGGAACACGTCCTGACGCAGAATGTCAGAGTGCAGAGCAGACACACCGTTGACGGCGGTACCGCCGGCGATGCACAGATTGGCCATGCGGACGCTGCCATCCCAGATGATGGCCATCTTCTCCACCTTGGCCATGTCGCCGTTGTAGTAGCTCTCCACCCGGGCCTGCCAGCGCTGGGAGATCTCCTGAATGATCTGCCACACGCGGGGCAGCAGTTCCTCCATCAGCTTCTGGGGCCAGCACTCCAGCGCCTCAGCCAGCACGGTGTGGTTGGTGTAGGCCACGGAGTTGGTGGTGATGTGCCAGGCTTCTTCCCAGCTCATACCGGCGTCATCCACCAAAATGCGCATCAGTTCCGGCACCACCAGTGCAGGATGGGTGTCGTTGATCTGGATGACATTTTTCTCGTGGAAATTCTTCAGCGTGCCATACACCTGGATGTGCTGGCGGGTGATAGACTGCACGGTGGCGGAAACAAAGAAGTACTGCTGCTTCAGACGCAGGGACTTACCCTCATAGTGGTTGTCCTCGGGATAGAGGATCTTGGAAATCACGTCGGCCATAGCCTGCTCCTCGCCGGAGCGCAGGTACTGACCCTGACGGAACAGCTGCATATCCACGGGCTTGGGGGACTTGGCGTCCCACAGGCGCAGCGTGTTGACGTGCTCGGTGCCGTAACCGGCCACTTCCATGTCGCAGGGAATGGCCAATACGCGGGTATAGTCCTCATGAACCACCATGTGGTGGCCATTGTCCCAGTAGGAGCGAACCTTGCCGCCGAAGTGAATCTCCTCTGCCTCCTGAGGCTTGGGCATCAGCCATGCATCGCCCAGTGTCTGCCAGTCGTCAGGCAGCTCCACTTGCTGGCCTTCCACGATCTTCTGCTTGAAGATACCCAGCTCGTAGCAGATGGAATAACCGGTGGCGGGAATGTCCAGAGTGGTCATGCTGTCCAGATAGCAGGCAGCCAGACGGCCCAGACCGCCGTTACCGAGTCCTGCATCGGGTTCCATATCGAAGATATCGGCAGCCTTGAAACCCAGCTCACCGATGGCCTCGCGCAGAGGCTCCAGCACGCCCAGATTGTAGGCGTTCTTCATCAGGCTCCGGCCCATCAGGAACTCCAGAGACATATAGTGGACCTTCCGCTTTTCCATGCGGCTGGTATCCATGCGGGTCTGAACGCCGCGCTCGGCCATGATATCGCGCAGCACCATAGCGCAGGCCTTCATCATCTCACCGTCGTTGGCCTGCAGCTCGGTACAACCGTAGTTGAGCCGTAGTTTCCGGACGATGGCTTCTTTCAGTGCTTCTTTGTGATAGGTCATACAATCCTCCGTGAATGTTGGGGCCGCTTTTACCCCACGATACTTGCGTAGATGTTCCGGTAGGAACGTGCGCTGGCGCCCCAGCTGAAATCATCGGTCATGCCGTTTTTCTGCACCGCAGCAAAGGTTTCTGCGTTGTCGCGGTACATGCCCACAGCCTGACCAATGGTATAGAGCATGTCATACTCGTTATAGTTTGCGAAGGTAAAGCCGTTGCCATTCTTCTGGCCCGCCTGGCACGAACGCACCGTGTCGGCCAGACCGCCGGTCTCGCGGACGATGGGCACCGTGCCGTAACGCATGGCGATCATCTGGGAAAGACCGCAGGGTTCGCTCTTGGAAGGCATCAGGAAGAGGTCTGCACCGGAATAGATCTGGCGCGAGAGCTTGTCGGAATAGGTGATCTGGGCGCTGACACGGCCGGGATAACGCTCCTGAGCCATGCGGAAGAAGTTTTCATAGCCGGCATCACCCTTGCCCAGTACCACCAGCTGCAGTCCCGTATCCATCATGCCGTCAAGCACCCGACAGATCAGATCCACACCCTTGTGGCTCACCAGACGGCTGACAATAGCCATCACCGGCGCAGAGGAATCCTGATTCAGATCCAGCTGACGCTGCAGTTCTGCCTTGCACACCGCCTTGCCGGCCGTGTCGTCAGCGGTATAGTTGGCGTACAGTGCACCGTCTGCGGCGGGATCAAAGCCCTCCACATCCAGACCGTTGAGCACGCCTTCCATCTTATCGCCGATCATGTCTACAATATTCTCCAGACCGTGGGCATAGAAGCTGTAGTGCAGCTGTTTGGCATAGGTGGGGCTGACGGTGGTCACACTGTCAGCGCACAGCATGGCACCCTTGAGGAGGTTCACGCAGCCGTTCATCTCCAGCGTGCCATCGGCATACCAACCAAAGTCCAGACCAAAGAGATCGCACACAGCGCTCTCGGCAAACTGACCCTGATATTCAATATTATGGATGGTGATCATGGTACGCACATCGCGCATGGCTTCGTTGCGCACGGCATCATCCTTGATATAAACGGGTACCAGCGCACTCTGCCAATCGTTGCAGTGTACCACATCGGGCATCCACTTCAACTCGGGCAGCAGGCTCACCACAGCGCGGCTGAAGAAGGCAAAACGCTCGCCATCGTCATGCTCGCCGTACAGCTGGCCGCGGTTAAAATAGCGCTCGTTGTCCACAAAATACCACGTCACGCCCTTGTGCTCCACAGAGAACAGGCCGCAGTACTCATGGCGCCAGGCAAGGTCCACATACATATTGCCATGGAAGGTCATTTTCTCCTTCCACTCCAAACTGATTTGACCGTACAGGGGCAGGATCACCGCCACTTCATCACCGGATGCTGCCAAAGCGGGCGGCAGGCTGCCGGCCACATCGGCCAGACCACCGGTCTTGCAGAAGGGGGATGCTTCGCTGGTGACATACAGGATCTTCATAAGCTTAGCTCCTTTCACAGGCTGAACGTATCTATTCTCTCATAATTGGCTGAATTTTGCAACAGGAAACGTTTCCGGAATGCAAAAATTATGAAAAAACAACGGAGAGGACGATCCCCTCCGTTGCTTTTCTCGTCAAAGTATCAAAACTTTACGGTGTCGGTCGAAAAAACGGAGTTCTCTGTCCAGTAAACCCGGGTAATCAAACTTCGCTGCCACGACCAAGCACCAGCGGATAATGCTCGTGGCCCATCAGCTGACGGCCTTCGTTGATAACAACATATTTGTCCGCAACCACGCAGCGCAGCACAGCGTCTTTTTTGACCACGGTGTTTTTAAAGAGGATGCAGCCCTCCACCTTGGCGCCCTTTTCCACCTTCACGCCACGGAAGAGAATACTGTTCTTCACGCTGCCCTGAATATCGCAGCCATCGGCAATGAGGGAGTTGACACACTCACCGCTGGGATCGATGTAAGAAGAGCAGGAGTCGTTCTCCTTGGCGTAAATGGGGCGGTCGGGGCAGAACAGCTCAGCGCGGATATCGCCGCCCAGCAGTTCCATGCTGCGCTCGTAGTAGTTCTGCACCGTGCTGATACGGGCAGCGTAGCCATCCCACACATAGCCGCGCAGCTGCAGCTTGTCACCCATCTCCTGCAGGATATTGTGGCGGAAGCTGTACTGATTATGGGCCATGCAGTCGCGCACCAGGCGGATCAGCAGATCCGTGGCCAGCACATACAGATTCAGGCTGCGATAGCCCTCCGGGGCATAGACATCGTAAGTGGTATCCACAATGCGACCGGTATCGTCCAGCTTGAAGTAGGTATCGCTGCTCTCACCGGGAACGGAGGTGCACACGCAGGTCATGTCAGCGCCGGACTCCATGTGGTCACGCAGCACATCGTCCAGCGGGATATTGATCACCAGGTCGCTGTCGGCCAGCACCACATAGTCCTGGCGCACATCTTCCACCAGATAGTCCAGCACGCAGCCCAGAGCTTCCACCTTGCCGCGGAACTTGCCGATGCCGCCGCGGTTCTCTGCATAGGCAAAGGCCGGCAGCAGCGTCAGTCCGCCGTGCTTGCGGCTCAGATCCCAGCTCTTGCCGTTGCCCAGATGGTCCAGCATGCTCTGGCACTTGCCCTGCATGATGATGCCCACGTCCTGCACACCGGCGTTGACCATATTGCTGAGCATGAAGTCCACCACGCGGTAGTCGCCGCCGATGGGAACGGAGCCATGGATACGGTGCTCAATCAACTCACGCAGGCCCGTTTTTTTCTCGTAAGAGAAGATAATTCCGTGCATTCCTTTCATGCTTACACCCCCTGATGCGTCTTGTCCAGCATGGTCTTAGCGCCGACCACTTCGTTTTCGGCCAGCTTGGTGTTGGGACCGAGAACGGCAATGCCCCATGCGGCAGGATCTTCTGCCGTTTCGGGAGCCGTACCGACCTTGGCACCCTTGGCCACCACAGCGTTCTCGCCGAGAATGGCGTACTGCACCACAGCGCCTGCCTTCACCACAGCACCGGGCATCAGCACACTGTAGCTGACCTGTGCGCCCTCCTCCACCGTGACACCCACGGAAAGGACGGAGTTCTTCACTTCACCTTCGATGATGCAGCCCTTGGCAATGGCGCTGTTGCCCACGTCGGACTTCTCACCCACAAATGCGGGCGGGCAGGACGGCGTACGGCCGTAGATGGGCCAGTCCTTATCCAGCAGATTCAGACCGCTGGCAGGAGACAGCATATCCATGTTGGCATCCCACAGGGAATCCAGCGTGCCCACGTCCTTCCAGTAGCCCTCAAAGCGATAGGCCACCATCTTCTCACCGGCATTGAGCATATTGGGGATGATGTTCTTACCAAAGTCATTGGAGGAGGCGGGATCGTTCTCGTCGGCGATGAGGTAAGCACGCATCTTCTGCCAGGAGAAGACGTAGATACCCATAGAGGCCAGATTGCTCTTGGGCTGCTTGGGCTTTTCCTCAAACTCCACAATGGTGTCCTCGGCATCCACGTTCATGATGCCGAAGCGGGGTGCCTCGTCCCAGGGCACTTCCATCACGGCGATGGTGCAGTCAGCCTCCGCTTCCTTGTGGCGGCGCACCATGTCGGAGTAATCCATCTTATAGATGTGGTCGCCGGAGAGCACCACCACATACTCGGGATCATACATATCCACAAAGCCGATGTTCTGGTAAATGGCGTTGGCTGTGCCCTTATACCAGCTGGCACCGGTAGCGCTCTGGTAAGGGGGCAAAATATGTACGCCGCCCGTCATACGGTCCAGCTCCCAGGGCTGACCGTTGCCGATATAGCTGTTAAGCTCCAGCGGACGGTACTGGGTCAGCACACCCACGGTGTCGATACCGGAGTTGGTGCAGTTGGACAGGGGGAAGTCGATGATGCGGAACTTTCCGCCAAAGGGAACAGCAGGCTTTGCCATGTCACCGGTCAGCACGTACAGACGGCTGCCCTGACCGCCGGCCAGCAGCATGGCTACACATTCTTTCTTCATTTTCTCTTTCCTCCATTTATATTCTTTGCCTTGGCCAAGCGTCCCTTACCCTGCAGCACCAGCGCACCCAGAGGCGGTATGCGCAGCGTCACAGAGCACTCCTTTCCGTGGACGCTCTTCCACACAGGTTTGATCTCACCGGTGTTGATCACACCGCTGCCGCCCCAACGGGGCTCATCGGTGTTGAACACCTCTGTATAGACGCCCTTGGCAGGTACGCCCAATTGATAATTCTCCCACGCCTCGGTGGAGAAGTTCACCACAAACACCAGCTCCTTGCCTGCCTTGTCACGGCGGACAAAGGCAATCAGGTTGCGGGTATTGTCATCGGCAGACAGCCATTCAAAGCCGTCCCAATTCTGGTCATTTTCCCACAGAGGCTTATTTTTACGATAAAAATGATTCAGTTCCCTGATGCACGCCTGGGTGGCGGCATACTGGGGATTGTCCTGCAGATACCAGTCCAGCTGACCCTTGAAATCCCACTCATGCCACTGGGCAAGCTCGCTGCCCATGATGGTCAGCACCTTGCCGGGATGGGCCAGCATATAAGCGTAGAAACCGCGCACGCCTGCCAGCGCACGCCAGTCGTCGCCGGGCATCTTGCCCCGCAGCGAACCCTTCATATGCACCACCTCATCGTGGCTGATGGGCAGCACATAGTTCTCGTTGAAGGCGTACATCATGGAGAAGGTGATGTCCTTGTGATGGTGCTGGCGGAAGAAGGGATCCATCTTCAGATAGTGGCAGATGTCGTTCATCCAACCCATGTTCCACTTCAGGTTAAAGCCCAGACCGCCATTTTCCGGCGGCATGGTCACGCCGGCCCAGGACGTGGATTCCTCCGCGATCATCAGTACTTCCGGATTCACGGCAAAGGCTGCGCGGTTGAGATCCTGCAGGAAACTGATCGCCTCCAGATTCTCACGACCGCCGTGGATATTGGGCCGCCACGCCTTGCCATCCTTGCCAAAGTCCAGATACAGCATGGACGCCACCGCATCCACACGAATACCGTCCATATGGTACTCCCGCAGCCAGAAGGCCAGCGAAGAAATCAGGAAGCTGCGCACCTCGTTTTTACCGAAGTCAAACACTCTCGTGCCCCAGCCCTCGTTTTCCCGTTTCAGGGGATCGCCATATTCATACTGGCTGGTACCGTCAAAATCGGCCAGACCGTACTCATCCTTGCAGAAATGGCCCGGCACCCAGTCGAGAATCACACCGATACCGGCACGGTGGCACTTGTCCACCAGATACATCAGATCCTCAGGCTTTCCGTAGCGGGAGGTAGCGGCAAAGTAGCCGGTAACCTGATAGCCCCAGGAATCATCCAGCGGATACTCGGTGACAGGCAGCAGCTCGATGTAGTTGTAGTCCCGCTCCTTCACGTAGGGAACCAGCTGATCGGCCAGCTCGCGGTAGCTGAGGAAACGGCCATTCTCACCCAAACGCCAGGAGCCCAGATGGACTTCGTAGATGTTGATGCGCCCCTCAGCCGGCTTGGTGCCGCGGCGCTTTTCATACCACTTCTCGTCTTTCCATCGGTATTTGCCCAGCTCATACAGCTTGCCGCTGTTCTCCGGCCGGGTCTGGGTGTGGTAGCAGAAGGGATCGGTCTTCCAGCGCTTCTTGCCGTCAGCACCCTCCACCATGTATTTGTAGCTGTCGTATTCCTTGGCACCGGGGACAAACAGCGACCACACGCCCTGGGCATCGCAGGTCATGGCATCGTGCTGCCAACCATTCCAGTCACCGGCCAGTGTCACGCTTTTGGCCTTGGGCGCCCACAGACGGAAGAAGAAACCTTTCTGCCCGTCGCGCTCTGCCGGATGGGCGCCGAAATACTCGTAGGCCCTGTCCCATTTTCCGCCGTAAAACATCTGCATTTGCTGATTCATATCTAATCGACCTCACTCTCTTGGAAAAAGCATATCACCGCCGGAGCGCAAACTTTGGCGAATGGCGGCGAAATGAGGATCTTGTCGCATTCGAATAATATTCCAACCTTATTTTACTGCAATCCTCCACACTCGTCAAGCACGGCGACGGCGTCTTTGCGGCACTTTCGACAAACTACACAGAATCGAACTCCCACATTTTGTTATTTTGTCAAAAATCGGAACTTTATTCCTCACCAGGAGATCGTCTGCAAGTGCCTGTTCCCGCAGCGCTTTTTCCATGACGGAAAAACAAAAAAGGACATCCTTTCGGATGTCCTTTTTGTTGGTGCGCGAGGCGGGACTTGAACCCGCACGCCCGTAATGAGCACTAGAACCTGAATCTAGCGAGTCTGCCAATTCCACCACTCGCGCGTCTCAACAAGCGATAGTATACGACATGATCCCCTGTTTGTCAACCCCTATTTTCTAATTTTTTTATTTTTTTCACGGTTTCCTCCCAAAACAAAAGGCACTGTTTATACAGTGCCTTTTGTTCTGGTTTTTTTACACTGCCGCCGCATCCTTGTCAAAGGCAAAATCCTGCCACGGCCCACCGTTCAAGCGATGGATCTCCTCTGTGGCCAGGAAGAATTTCTCCACCACGCGGTGCTTGGGATAAAACTCCACAAACACGCCGTCCACGAAGGTGTAGAACCGGCTCAGATCTGTGCACATGCCGTATGTCGGCAGATCACGACTCTTGATGCAGAAACTCCATGCTTCGCCGTTTTTTGTACCTTCATACGATAGGCCTGTGCGATCCAGCCGCAATATACCGCGGCCCACGATCTGGCTGGTGGCCTGATTCTTCAGCAGCGCATAGTCTGGCAGCATACCCAGCTCCACTTCCTCTTCCAGCACAAAGTCCTCCGCCTCCACCTCGGTGCGGATGATCTCACGCTGGCGGTTGAACCAGGCCGTCTGGGTCTCAGGGATCACGCAGTTCTCGTCAAAGGGTACCAGCTCATACGTATCCAGCACGGTGGCACCGTTGCCGCATGCGGTACAGAAAATGGTGTTACCCTTCGTAGCCATGGTGTGCTGGCGGCCGCATTTGGGACACCAAAACAGCAGATCTTCCAGATCCTCGGCGCCCTTGTCACCAATATCGTAGTGGTAGCCGCGCTCCTTGTTCCAGGCATAATCGTCGTGGTAGAGACAGCGGTTGATGGTCTCCTCGATCTGGGCCGGGGTCATAGCCGCCAGATCCTCAGGCGTGAAGAGCTGGTCGAATTCCACCTCCACGCGGCCGCAGCGATCCCGCAAATTGTACTTGGGACTGGTGAGATAGCCGCCACGGATCACGGAGCAGTATACCGGCACCTTGTAGTGCTTCAAAAGCTTGCCCGTGCCGACGGCCACCGGCTGGTTGGCACCGGAGATGGAGCTCATACCCTCCGGGAACAGGCACACACCGCCGCCGGACTTGATAACGCGGCTGATCTCCTTCATGGTGTAGAGATCGGGGGTGAAGTTCTTCTTGGGGATCACCCGCAGCAGCCGGAACACCAGTGCCAGATGGCTGCGGTGAAACTCGTTGTAGCCTGCCACAAAGTTCATGCGCAAAGGCAGCAGCGGCACACCGGCAAAGATGTAGTCCAGACGTGAGGCGTGGTTGCTGATAAAGAAGAAGGGACCTTTCTCCTGCCGCGGGTCAGCGCGGAAGGTGTAATGTACGTTGTATTTGGGTGCCATAAACAGCTTCCACACCGTGCCAAGAATGCTGTAAATGGCATTGGGACGGCGGATCTTCCGGCTTCGGATAGACTGAGCAACAGTCATTTTCTCCATGGTGTTCTCCCACTTTCCTGCCGCCTTTTGCGACAATTTTTTCATTATGGTTATGATACGGGAAAATAGCAGAAAATGCAAGAAAAAGCGGAGCAGGCTTCCGCCTGCTCCGCTTTTTCTTATGGACAAAACATTCTTAAAAAGAAACCGATGACAAACAAAATTGTTGCACCAATCGTTATGGGAATGAATGCATCAAACCCAATCGCAAACATGGCAACCAAATCGCCGATAATAGAAACCATCATCAGAATAAGGCCAAAGGTCTTTCCCTGTCCGGCAAACGACTTACTACTGTCTGCCACCGGCTTTTGCGGCACAACTTCCGCGGGATCCAGAATCACCTTTACCTCTTTTTCTGCAGCCGGGGAAGCCGCAGCACTGACTTTACTGCCGCAATTGGGGCAGAATTGCGTTCCTTCCTGAAGCTTGTTTCCGCACCCGGAACAAAACATATGCAACCCCTCCCTGCTTACTTGCTCTTAAAGCCCAAAACGGTTTTGAGTACCTTTGTTCCGGTGAGAGGTGTCACCAGCTGGGGACCGGCACCCTTAAAAACAACATTACCATCTGCTTCCACAGCTTCGATCACTGCACCAAATCGGGTATTTTTTGTTTTACCCAGCGCATTGCGAGAACTGGCCACCAGTTCGCAATACACCATTCCGTTTGCACCTTCCTCGTAATTTTCCAACTGGCCGAACGAAGGATTAAATCCAACCAGCATAGGATTCACAGTCATATACAAGCAAAACCGCTCATAAATAAAATCCTTTTTGGATTTCACAACCACGGTCTCCTCGACAGGAGCTGAAACCGGAGCCGCAGCAGAAACTGCTGCAGCGGGCGCCTCTCCCACCTTGCTGCCACAATTGGAACAAAAAGCTGCCCCGTCTTGCAATTGATTGCCACACTTCACACAGAACATTCTCATTCTCCTTTGCGTTATTGCGATAAATTTTCAGCTGCCGCGCAGATACTGTTACGGGAAGTCAATTTGCATCTGGCCCATTAACTTGGGGCATCACTGTTCTCAGCCGGCAAAACAATATGCGTTTTGCTGCACAGCATCCTTCCCTATACCCGCACCTCAAGAATACTCAAATATTGAGTAATTGTCAATACTCAAAATGCGAGTATGGTAGGATGCAAATGAGGTGGTCATTGTGGCAAATTACAGAGAGCGGCTGCGCAACACCCGGGAAGATCGTGATCTGACGCAGGCAGAAGTAAGCGCGCTGCTGAACAAATCTCAGCAAGGCTATAATCACATTGAAACCGGACGGGCAGAGCTGAAAATCGACGATCTGATCAAACTTTGCAAGTATTACAATTTGTCAGCAGACTACCTGATCGGTTTGACAGACAAGAAAAAATCCTACCGCTAAATCGCACTTCCCTTTTTCTGAAAGTGCGGTTTATTTTTTGAGCCTCGTGGGTTGAACCACGACTCCCCGTCTTTTCCTCCCCGGAAACCAAAAAAGTTCCGACCCGGTTGGGGTCGGTACTTTTTTGGTGCGCGAGGCGGGACTTGAACCCGCACGCCCGTAATGAGCACTAGAACCTGAATCTAGCGAGTCTGCCAATTCCACCACTCGCGCGCGTCTATTCAATTTGTTGGGAAGGAGTTGGTGCGAGTGATGGGACTTGAACCCACACGTCCTGTCGAACACAAGCACCTCAAGCTTGCCTGTCTGCCGATTCCAGCACACTCGCAAATGAGCTCCTCAAAATCGAATGCTTAACTATTATAACCACGCCACCCCCTGTTTGTCAAGGGGGCAAATGAAGTTTTTTCTCTCCCCGGAACCGCCGGCTCCGGGGAGAGCCTCATTGTCTTTTGTCGGGTAGTGTGTTATACTGCTTACAGGCCACCCAGCACCTGGCCGATAGGCCCGTCGATGGTCAGCGCGGCATCCACGGCAGCCCCGGTCTCACCCTTGTTGATGACCACCAGCTTATCGCCCCGGAAATAGCGCACCAGCCCGGCCGCCGGGTACACCACCAGCGATGTGCCGCCGATGATGAGCATGTCCGCCTGACGGATATGATGGATGGCCCGGGCGATCACATCCTCGTCCACCCCCTCCTCATACAGCACCACATCCGGCTTGATGACGCCGCCGCAGGAGGATCTCGGCACGC
>JAZRRQ010000094.1:0-2560 GCA_045650885.1 Vescimonas sp.
ATATAGGAAAATCGCCAGTTTTGTACCGAATGATAATACCAGTTCAGTTGTTGGTCACCGTGATCTGGCAGCAGGCCATGGTGGTCAGGGCCGCCTGATGGCTTGCGGGACTGACACCGGCGCAGCAGGCTGCGTCCACGGTCATATCCGCCTCAGGGAAGGCGGCCTTCAGAAGCATGGCGTTGGACACCACGCAGATATCGGTGCAAAGACCGATCAACTCCACGGTAAACGCCTCGTCACCGGCCAGCTGCTCCACCACTTCCGGCAGCGTCACAGCGCCGAAGGTGGGCTTTTCCACCACGGTGTAGGCGCGGTCACTGAGCGCCTCAGCCACGGCATCGCTCAGCTGCCAGCCGGCAGTATCGCGGATGCAGTGCGGGACGGGCAGGAATCGACCTTCACGAGTGTCCATGTAGTCCTCTTCATGGGTGTCGTAGGTGACGATGATCTCGCCGTCAAATCCCCGGATCTTCTCCACCACGGCAGGCACGATGGCCTGGGCCTCGGCGCTGCCCAGCGCACCGTCCACAAAGTCCTTCTGCATATCCACAACGATCAAAAACTTTTTCATCGAAATATCCTCCTCTTCTTATACAGCGATTTTGCGAAACGCCTGTGCGGACCGATACAGGTTCACGATGGTCATGATGCTCACCGCAGCACCGGCAATGGCAGCAGCCAGCAGCGCCAGCGCGCCCAGCACGGGGACAATCAGCATAACGATCACGCTGCCCAGCATTCCGCCGATGGACATGATCTGCCATTTCCACAGCTTCCGCCACCGCTCACCCAGAGCCGCATCCACTGCGCCCACCACATCGCTGTGGGTCTGGTACTCGGTATAGGCACCCATCAGCGACACGACACCTGCCGGCAGCAGCGCAAGAAGCTGCCAGCCACTGTTGGTGATAAAAGTAGCCGCCAGGTTCAGCACAACGCCGATGGCTGTCAGTACTGCCGCCTTACCGTAGTCCACATTTACTGCCTTCAGCTGCAGCAGCATCCAGCAGACGATCAGCGAGCAAATAGCGCCGCCGATCTCACTGAACGTTGCCATTCCCTCGATTCTGCCCAGCAGGGAAAGGATCAAGGACGGCACATTCATCCAAAGCATCAGCCACAACCACTTGGCCATCACCGGTGCACGGCGGGCAGCTTCCGCCTCCCGGGCCGCCTCTCTGTCCCGGGCCAGCTGCTGAAATTCCAGCTGACGGCGGACATACGACGGCATGTTGTCTTTTGCCAGCAGCTTGCGGCAGTTGTCACGAAAGCCGCAGGTCTCGCAGCTCTCATGCCCCTTTTCCGTACAGCATTGGGCAATGGTGCACAGCTGCCGCTGACTCCGGCAGCCGCCGCAGCCATTCTGTTCCCGTTCCACGCAGACTTCACAGTCTTTTCCGCAATACATCTCGTTCATGGTTGGCGCCTCCTTTTCTTTGTCTTGCTTTTATTATAGAAAAATCCGCAGGGGGAGTCGTTACATTTTTATGACAATCCCCCACATTTTCCCACAAAACCCCCAGGGATTTATTTCACAGAAAAGAAACACCCTTTGTGCGGCAGACAAAGGGTGTTTCTTTTTGTTGCGAAAGAGCGACTAAAAGTAGTGTAAGCATGGGTAAGAACGACCAAAAGTAGTGTGGCAGCACCGTTCGACAAAGTTGAATTTATCTCTCAGTATCTATCAACACCGCTCTGCACGGTGAACCGTCTGCACCCGCCAAATTCAGCGGAGCCGCATTTAAGAAATAGACACCTTCGGATACCTCTGCCAAACGAATCCCCTCAAGCAAGACGACATCAGTAGATAATAGTGCAAGATGCACCGCCATTGGCGCATTTTGCGGTCCGACCGACTGAAGCTCGCTTCCGAGAAGTAAGATATTTGAAGATGCAAATACCTTTGCCGCCTCCAATGATACCTCGACATCTCCTTTTATCAGAATTCTCTTTGCCGCTTCCGTATTATGCTTTTCCGCTTTTTCGATTATTTCTGTGGCGTCATTATCGGTAACAACCCCACTATGCTCCGCTACGTAAGCCAATCCGATAAATGACTCCAAAGACATCTCATCCACGGGTTTTCCGTATTTGATAAAATGACGAGGTGCATCTATATGCGTGCCGTTGTGCGCACACATACTAAATGCCGTCAAATTATATGCTTCGCCCTTTTCCATCGATTTGAGTTCTTTTTTCTCTGGCTTGGGGTGGTTCGGATACACTTGGCAGCCGAAAACTTCTTGGGAAATATCGTAGATTTTCATTACCTATTCTCCGTCAAATTCTTATTTATCGAAGTGATTATACCACAAAACTATGATTTTTTCAATAGAACAAAGAAACCTCTCTTGTCTTGGTAGACAAAAGAGGTTTCTTTGTTGGTGCCGGTGGCCGGACTCTGAACCGTCTTTTTCAGCAAGGGAAGTTTGTGAGAAGTAAGAAAGACTGCTTTGCTGAAAAAGTTGTTATTTTTGCGCAGAGCGCAAAAACAAGGCCGAACGAGAACCTTGACAGATCATCGGCAATAAAAACAGGGCGTACCCGAAAGGGTACG
>JAZRRQ010000095.1:0-1577 GCA_045650885.1 Vescimonas sp.
CGATCTACGCTGACGCACAGAAACTCTCTCAGCCGCCCGATTCTCGGACATACTCCCCGAAAGTTACCGGCTTTCGCCGCAATCTCCCGGTTCATCGCATTGTAAACGCCTCCGGGTGTGCAGCACCCTTCGCGCGCGTACCCTCATATAATAATGGAAAGGGCTCTCAATGTCAAGTATTTTTTTGCTGTTTTTTATAAAATTTTTCGGATATTTTCAGCGCTTTTTCCAAAGAATTTTTGTCTGCCGGATTAAACCACATCTTGTGGTCCCCGCTCTCATTTACCCCACAATTTAGGTCTGTTCTTTCCGCTTTTCCCGCTAAAAAAGCGAGGATATCTCCCCGCTTTTTCTTTTAGGAATCTGTACCGCTGCCGGGCAGAAGAAAGGGACGGCAGCGCCGTCCCTTTTACATGATTTCTTAATAAGCCACAGCCCAATAGATATCGGTGCTGCACTCCTTGCCGCACACGGGGCACTTGCCCACGCTGCCGCTCTGCTGCAGAGGCATGCAGCGGGAGGTGACGCCCACCTGCTCCTTCATGGCCAGCTCGCAGTCCAGCTCGCCGCACCACTTGGACTTGAGGAAACCACCCTTGGTGGCGATGATCTCCTTGGCCTCGGCCATAGAGGTGATGTCGAAGGTATTCTCCTGACGGTTCTGCAGAGCCATGGCGTACATATTGTCATGGATGGCATCCAGCAGCTGCTTGACGGTGGTCTCCAGCTCGGTCAGAGGCACGAAGGTCTTCTCGCCGGTATCGCGGCGGGCGATGCAGCACTGACCCTTCTCCATATCCTTGGGACCGATCTCCACGCGCAGGGGCACGCCCTTCATCTCATACTGAGCGAACTTCCAGCCGGGGGACTGATCGCTGTCGTCCATCTTCACGCGCAGACCGGCAGCCTTCAGGCGGTCACGCAGTTCACCGGCGGCGTCCAGAACGCCGGGCTTGTGCTGGGCGATGGGCAGGACCACCACCTGGATGGGCGCGATGCGGGGAGGCAGCACCAGACCGTTGTTGTCGCCGTGGGTCATGATGATGCCGCCGATCATGCGGGTAGAGCAACCCCAGGAAGTCTGGTGGGGGTTGTGCAGCTGGTTGTCCTTGCCGGCGAAGGTGATGTCAAAAGCCTTGGCAAAGCCGTCACCGAAATAGTGGCTGGTGCCGGACTGCAAAGCCTTACCGTCGTGCATCATGCACTCCACAGTGTAGGTCTCTTCAGCGCCGTTGAACTTCTCCTTATCGGTCTTACGGCCGCGGATGACAGGCATAGCCAGCACATCCTCGAAGAACTTGGCGTAGATCTCCAGCATCTGCATGGTCTCCTCGCGAGCCTCTTCCTCGGTGGCGTGCATGGTGTGACCCTCCTGCCACAGGAACTCACGGTGGCGCAGGAAGGGACGGGAGGTCTTCTCCCAGCGGATGACGCTGCACCACTGGTTGTACAGCTTGGGCAGGTCGCGGTGAGACTGAATCACATTCTTGAAATGCTCGCAGAAAATAGTCTCAGAGGTGGGGCGAATCGCGTAACGCTCTTCCAGTTCCTCACTGCCGCCGAAGGTGACCCATGCG
>JAZRRQ010000096.1:0-8421 GCA_045650885.1 Vescimonas sp.
TGCTTACCCTTGAGGATGTCGCTCAGGGACTTGAGGGCGCGGTTGTTGGCGCCGGTGACGGGGCGGCCGGGGCGGCCGTTGTCCATCAGGGCGGGCACAGCCTCCTGCAGCATGCGCTTTTCGTTGCGCACGATGATGTCGGGGGCATTGAGTTCCATCAGTCTCTTCAGACGGTTGTTGCGGTTGATGACGCGGCGATACAGATCGTTCAGGTCAGAGGTGGCGAAGCGGCCGCCGTCCAGCTGCACCATGGGACGCAGCTCGGGGGGAATCACAGGCAGCACGTCGATGACCATCCACTCGGGCTTGTTGCCGCTGATGCGGAAGGCATCCACCACTTCCAGACGCTTGACCACGCGGGCCTTCTTCTGGCCGGAGACGACCTTGAGCTCTGCGTGCAGAGACTCGCTCAGGGCCACCAGACCCTGGAAAGAATCCAGTTCGGCTTCCAGCTCAGCCAGACGGTTGATCTCGTACTCGCTCAGCTCCTGATCGCGATCCTTCAGATCGGCTTCCTTGGCCTTCAGCTGCTCCCACTGGGCCAGCAGTTCCAGCTTGCGGCGGCTGTCCTCGTCGTTCAGACCCACGGTAGCCAGCAGCTTCTTCACGGCCTCGGCGCCCATGCCGGCATCGAAGTCATCTTCATACTTTTCGCGCAGATCGCGGTACTCCTTCTCGCTGAGGATCTGATTCTTCATCAGAGGAGTCTCACCGGGATCGGTGACGATATAGGCTGCAAAGTACAGCACCTTCTCCAGAATGCGGGGAGAGATGTCCAGCAGCAGACCCATACGGGAAGGGATACCCTTGAAATACCAGATGTGGCTGACAGGGGTAGCCAGAGCGATGTGACCCATGCGCTCACGGCGAACCTTGGCGCGGGTAACTTCCACGCCGCAGCGGTCGCAGACCTTGCCCTTGTAGCGAATCTTCTTGTACTTACCGCAGTGGCACTCCCAGTCCTTGGTGGGTCCAAAGATCTTCTCGCAGAACAGGCCGTCCCGCTCGGGCTTCAGGGTGCGGTAGTTGATGGTCTCCGGCTTCTTGACTTCGCCGTAGGACCACTCGCGGATCATTTCCGGAGAAGCGATACCGATTTTAATGGCGTCAAACGTTGCGTAACTCATGTTGATAGCTCCTCCTTTTCCTTAAAACTCGTCGTCGCCTTCGAAGGAAGCGTTGACTTCCTCGTCAGCAACATATTCGTAACCTGCCTCGGCCAGCTCGCTCTCATCAGCGTAGCGGTTCTGACGCTCGTTGTCGGCGTCCATACGGGCCAGGTTGAAGGTATCCATTGCGTCCTCGTCTTCCTTCAGCTCGATGAGGTTGCCCTCCTCGTCCAGGACCTGGATATCCAGGCACAGGGACTGCAGTTCCTTAACCAGAACCTTGAAGGACTCAGGCACACCGGGAGTGGGCACGTTGTGGCCCTTGACGATGGCCTCGTAGGTGCGCACACGGCCGGTGACGTCGTCGGACTTCACCGTCAGGATCTCCTGCAGGGTGTAAGAAGCACCATAAGCTTCCAGAGCCCAAACTTCCATTTCACCGAAACGCTGACCGCCGAACTGAGCCTTACCGCCCAGAGGCTGCTGGGTAACCAGAGAGTAGGGGCCAGTGGAACGGGCGTGGATCTTATCGTCGACCAGGTGGTGCAGCTTGAGGAAGTACACGTAACCGACGGTGACCTTGTTATCAAAGCGCTCACCGGTGCGGCCGTCATACAGCCAGCTCTTACCCTGAGGATCGAGACCTGCCATTTCCAGAGCCTCGGTGATGTCCTTATCGGTAGCACCGTCGAAGATGGGGGTGGCAACCTTCCAGCCCAGGGTCTTGGCAGCGTAGCCCAGATGGACTTCCAGCACCTGACCGATGTTCATACGGGAGGGAACGCCCAGGGGGTTCAGGACGATATCCAGAGGCGTACCGTCGGGCAGGAAGGGCATATCCTCCTGGGGCAGCACGCGGGAAACAACGCCCTTGTTACCGTGGCGGCCGGCCATCTTGTCGCCCACCTGGATCTTGCGGCGCTGTGCAATATAGATGCGGACCACCTGATTGACGCCGGGGCTCAGCTCGTCGCCGTTCTCACGGGTAAACACCTTGGCATCGACAATGATACCGCTCTCACCGTGAGGAACCTTCAGGGAGGTGTCGCGGACTTCGCGGGCCTTCTCGCCGAAGATGGCGCGCAGCAGGCGCTCCTCAGCGGTCAGATCAGTCTCGCCCTTGGGCGTAACCTTACCGACCAGA
Source organism: Vescimonas sp. (assembly GCA_045650885.1). Taxonomy (GTDB): domain Bacteria; phylum Bacillota; class Clostridia; order Oscillospirales; family Oscillospiraceae; genus Vescimonas. The sequence goes on from JAZRRQ010000096.1 coordinate 2,254, forward strand.
ATGTCACCGGCGTGGACCTCGGCACCCACGCGGATAATGCCGCGCTCGTCCAGATCCTTCAGGGCATCCTCGCCCACGTTGGGGATATCACGGGTGATCTCCTCGGGGCCCAGCTTGGTGTCGCGGGCATCGATCTCGTATTCCTCGATATGGATGGAGGTGTAAACGTCCTCCTTCACCAGCCGCTCGTTGAGCAGCACGGCGTCTTCGTAGTTATAACCTTCCCAGGTCATGAAGCCCACCAGGATGTTGCGGCCCAGAGCGATCTCGCCCTGCTCGGTGGCAGGACCGTCGGCCAGCACAGTGGGATCCTCGCCGCCGCACACACGCTCACCAACAGAAACGATGGGCTTCTGGTTGATGCAGGTGCCGTGGTTGGAGCGCAGGAACTTGATGAGCTTATAATCCTTGGTCTCACCGCTGTCGTACTTGACGGTGATAGAGGTGGCGTCCACCTTGGTGACCACGCCGTCACCCTCAGCCAGAACAGCAACTTCGGAGTCCAGACAGATCTTGTGCTCCATACCGGTACCGACAATGGGAGCCTCGGGACGCAGCAGCGGCACGGCCTGACGCTGCATGTTGGCGCCCATCAGTGCACGGTTGGCGTCGTCGTTGGGCAGGAAGGGGATCATGGCGGTAGCGATGCACACCATCATACGGGGAGAAACGTCGATGTAGTCCACAGCGCTACGGTCCACTTCCACCATCTCGTCGCGGTGACGGCAGGTGATACGATGGTTGATCAGGCAGCCGTTTTCATCAGTAGGCTCGGCAGCCTGTGCCACCACGTACTGGTCTTCCACATCGGCGGTCATGTAGGTGACTTCGTTGCTGATATAACCGGTCTCGTGATCCACAGCGCGGAAGGGGGCCTCGATGAAGCCGTACTCGTTGATGCGGGCATAAGTGGACAGGTAGGAGATCAGGCCGATGTTGGGACCTTCGGGCGTCTCAATGGGGCACATACGGCCATAGTGGCTGTAGTGCACGTCTCGCACTTCCATGTTGGCGCGCTCGCGGCTCAGACCGCCGGGGCCCAGAGCAGACAGACGACGCTTGTGGGTCAGTTCGGCCAGAGGGTTGGTCTGGTCCATGAACTGGCTCAGGGGGCTGGAACCGAAGAACTCCTTGATGGCAGCAGTGACGGGGCGGATGTTGATCAGGCTCTGGGGAGTGACAATGTCCAGATCCTGGATGGTCATACGCTCACGGATCACGCGCTCCATGCGGCTAAAGCCGATGCGGAACTGGTTCTGCAGCAGCTCGCCCACGCAGCGCAGACGGCGGTTACCCAGATGGTCGATGTCATCCTTGGTCACCAGACCGTAGGCCAGGGAGTTCATATAGTTAATGGAAGCGAAGATATCATCAATGATGATGTGCTTGGGCACCAGCTGATCAGCCTGCAGACGGCACTGCTCAATCAGCTCCTCACCCTCGTACTGGGCAATCAGATCCTGCAGCACGCTGAAGCGCACGCGCTCCTTGATGCCGCACTCAGCCAGAGGATCGAAGTCCACATAGCGGCTCATGTCGCACATGCCGTTGGTGAAGACCTTCAGGGTCTGGCCATTGTCCAGAGCCACAAAGATCTCGCTCACGCCGATGGCGTCCATCTCGCGGCACTCGTCGGCAGTCAGCACGTGGCCTTCCTCAAACAGGATCTCGCCGGTGGCGGGATCAGCCACAGGCATGGCCAGCTTCTGATCGCGGACACGGGCCCACATGGTCAGCTTCTTGTTGAACTTGTAGCGACCCACAACGCTCAGATCATAGCGATGAGGATCGAAGAACAGGTTCTGAATCAGGGTCTCGGCGCTGTCCACCGTGGGGGGCTCGCCGGGACGCAGCTTGCGATAGATCTCCAGCAGAGCCTCTTCGTAGGTCTTGCAGGTATCCTTCTCCAGCGTCACCACAATGCGGTTATCATCGCCGAAACGCTCCAGAATCTCGGCATCGGTCTTCAGACCCAGTGCGCGGATCAGGCAGGTAACGGGCAGCTTGCGGTTTTTGTCGATACGAACCCAGAACACCTCGGAGGTGTCGGTCTCATACTCCAGCCATGCGCCGCGATAAGGAATCACGGTGCTGGTCATCAGAGGCAGGTCGGTCTTCAGGTCGATCTCCTTGCCGTAGTAGATGCCGGGAGAACGGACGATCTGGCTGACCACCACGCGCTCAGCGCCGTTGATGACGAAAGTGCCGGACTGAGTCATCAGGGGGAAATCACCCATGAAGATCTCCTGCTCCTTGATCTCGCCGGTCTCCTTGTTGTGCAGACGCACGCTCACCTTCATGGGTGCAGCATACGTTGCATCGCGGGCCTTGCACTCTTCCACGTCATACTTGGGCTTCTCGTCCATGCTGTAGTCGATGAAGCTCAGTTCCAGATTACCGGCATAGTCGGTAATGGAGGCCACATCAGCGAACACCTCACGCAGACCGGTCTCCAGGAACCAGCGATAGGACTTCTTCTGGATCTCCAGCAGGTTCGGCATTGCCACGACCTCTTCGTATCTGGCAAAGTTCTTGCGCAGTGTTTTGCCATAGTACTTGTCCTTGGCCATCTTCAATACTCACGCCTTTCTTTTTGCTATTTCCACAACTAATTGTAAACCAGGTAGGATGCCCCAATTTGATACACGCGGCTTTGTTGCTTCTTTTGCAAACTTTCCGCTTGCCAAATCGTTTGGGGTGTGTTATGCTTTATTCAGAGTTAAATGGGTCCATAGGGCCTATCCCCCGAATATAAGCGCTTAATTTTACCAAATTTCAAGGCCTGTGTCAAGGTCTGTTTTGTCGATCCGGAAGATTTTCCGGATTTTTTCTTTTTCAGAACAAACCCCCCGGACAAATGGGCGGTCTCGTAAAACAGTTACAGTCCCGGCAGAATTATCTGCCGGGACTGTTCTTGTATGGCTCACATTGATGTGATAGAATATATCTAACTAATTAGACAAACTTGAATTTGACTAAGAGAGCAGGGACAAAAATTCCCGCTCTTTATTTAACGATTTTGTTATATTTCCCCGTAGAAGTTGTGTATATAGGTGAAAAGGTAATTTTGAAAGTGAGGTGAAGCAAATGGATGACGCAAAAATCGTGCAGCTATATTTTGACAGAAATGAGCAAGCCATTCCAGCAACCGCAGACAAGTACGGCAATTACTGTACATCGATTGCAAAAAATATCTTAGGCAATCACGAAGATGCAGAAGAATGTGTCAACGATACATATCTGAACACATGGAACGCAATCCCACCCCATAGGCCCAAAATGCTATGTGCATTTCTAGGCAAGATTGTCCGCAATCTGGCCTTTAACAGATACAAGCACAACACCGCAGATAAACGGGGCGGTGGTGAAATAACAGCGGTGCTTGATGAACTGGCTGGCTGTGTATCTGGAAATGACAATGTTGAGCAAACCTATGAACATAAAGAACTTGTTGCTGCAATCAACGATTTTCTTGGCACTCTGCCAGCACAGAAACGGAATATCTTTGTATGCCGCTACTGGTATACAGACAGCATTTCCAATATTGCCGCTCGGTACAATATGACATATGCTGCGGCATCTATGGAGCTGAACCGACTTAGAACCAAATTACACAACTATCTTATTGAACGGGGGTATGAACTATGAAGGAAGAAAAGCTGTATGAATTAATTGGGGAAATCAACGAGAACTATATCCGCGAAGCCCACCAGCCCACAAAAAGAAAGTCTAATCGTACATGGGTCCCGTTTTGTGCTATGGCTGCTTGCTTTGCTTTGATTGTAGGGCTGGGAATAGGTGGCTTTAATTTCCTCAAAGGGCATAACGGAGATTTGCCAGAAGAAGTTCTCCAAAACCCAACACAACAAGGCACAGGCACAGGCAGCCCTAATACCGATGAAGTGATTGATAACCCTATAATTTTATGGAATGTTTATAGCGAAGTCCAAGATGCAGGATTTACTGAATGGAACGGGAAAACAATCACACTCTCTCTATATGATGTACTGTCTGATGAAAAAAGCAAAGACAGTTTGATTGCCGTTGTTGTTGGCTTTGAAATTGACACCACTTTTGTTTACAACGGAAGATCCTTGGCTGAATATGCCCTGGAAGCGGATAATGAGCGATTAAGTTGTGGAAAACTCGGTGCATTGCTTAAACTGGGCGACTCGTTAAAATACGGAGAAGCGTTGTTTACAACTGGAACCCCTGCGGGCGAGAAATGGTCAAAAGAGCTTTATGACGAAACCATCGAAGACATTGGAGAAGACTTAATAGCAAAGTATATTGTTGACGGGGAGTTCTTAGCAGAAAAGTTAGAAGCCGATATTGCAGCTTGCAGTGAAAATGAACCTTGCCGAATTGCTTATGAAGAAGCCTGCAACGCTTTTTATCTGACTGCTGTTGACGGAACAATCAAGCTATTAGAAGAACAGAATATCAGCTACGAAAAAAGAAACGAAACAGAATTGGTGTTCTTTATTACTACCGACAAATTCGGTTCTTTCTATCTTGATAGTGCGTCCCATTTTGGATTTGCATCAAAAGATGGCCAAGGAATGGATTTTATTGAAGTATCTACAGATGATTAACCGATTCCAATTTGTCTACTCTTCCGCAGTAACGATACCAAGTGGGTTAGGGCAGTAACAAAACGCACAACACCGTGCACGCATTGTCAGCGGCCACTGGCCGCCAAATTCCAATATGTCGAATAGATATAAGGGCGCACTCCTATACACCGTTCGGTGTCGTGCGCAATCTGGAGTGTTGTACCGCACCAAAGCCTCCCCTGTGTAACGGAGGTGGGCAGGCGAAAGTCTGCTCGGAGGGGTTGTCAATCCCTCAGTCAGCTTCGCTGACAGCTCCCTTTGCACAAGGGAGCCTTGGGCGCCGTAAGCGTCAGTGCAAAAAGAATCCTCCCTGCGAGAAATCCGCAGGGAGGATTAGCTGTCTTACGAGCAACCGGACAAAGCGTCCGGGTTTTCATAGTTTATCGGTTGTTGTAGCGCTCGATGCCCAGATGCAAAAGCTCTATAGCACGCTCCAGTCTGGCACTTTCCAGCACGTAGGCGATGCGGATCTCATTTTTTCCCTTACCGGGCGTGGCGTAGAATGGCGCGCCGGGGGCAAACATCACCGTCTCACCCTTGTCCTCAAACTCCTCCAGCAGCCACTGCTGAAAGCGGTCGGCATCATCCAACGGCAGAGCGGCCATGATATAGAAGGCGCCCTTGGGGCATTCGCAGATCACACCGGGGATCTTCTTGAGGCCGGCCATCACCGTGTCGCGGCGGCGTTTATATTCCTCACGCACGGCGGCAAAATAGTCGCCATCCACGCTGTAGAGGGCGGCGGCTGCCACCTGATCCAGCGTAGCCACCGACAGGCGGCACTGGCAGTACTTCATGGCGTGGGCCAGAAAATCCGCGCTATGACTCAGCAGGCAGCCCACACGGGCGCCGCAGGCGGAGAAGCGCTTGGACACCGTATCGATGACAATGATGTTCTCCCTTCCCTTTTCGTACCGGGCGAATGACTGCAGCGGTGCGCCGTCTTCATAGACAAACTCCCGGTAGGCTTCGTCGCCGATGAGAAAGAGGTCATGCGCCACCGCCACATCCACCAGCATCGCCATCTCCTCCTCCGTCAGCACAGTGCCGGTGGGGTTGCCGGGGTTGGTGACAAGGATAGCGCGGGTCTTGTCGGTAATGGCCGATTCGATCTTTGTCCGGTCAGCAAAGTGATAACCTTCCTCCGGACAGGTGGGGATAGGGCGGATGGCGGCACCGCAGGTATGAACCATGGTGCTGTAATTGGGATAGAAGGGTTCAGGGATCAGGATCTCATCACCGTCGTCGAGGATGCAGTTCATGGCGATCTGCAGTGCCTCGCTGCCGCCGGTGGTAATGAGGATCTCATGGGCGGCATAGTGGACATCCAGCTTGGCGTAATACTTCTGCACTGCCTCCACCAACTCCGGTACGCCGCCGGAAGGGGCGTATTCGAGCACCTTCTGGTTGAAACCGCGCACTGCCTCAAAATAGGCCTCAGGGGTCTCGATGTCGGGCTGGCCGATGTTCAGATGGTAGATGGTGCGGCCCTTTTCCCGGGCCACTACGGCGTAGGGGTGGAACTTGCGCATGGGCGAGAGACCGCACTTTT
>JAZRRQ010000097.1:0-5827 GCA_045650885.1 Vescimonas sp.
AGATCGATCTTGCCGCGCAGGGTCATTTTCCCCTCTTCCACCTCGCCCGCCATCATCTTACGGAACAGCTCGCGCTTCTCCTCGTTGGGACGGTCACGGTAGGGAGACACGGCAGGCACGCCGATATCGCCGCGGTCGGACTTGAACTCCTCGGGGGTCATCTCGCACACATAGGCAAGGCCCTTGTCGATCAGCTCGAAGGCGTACTCCAGCGTCTTTTCAAAGTAGTCGGAACCGTAGAAGAAACGGTCACCCCAGTCGAAGCCCAGCCAGTGGATATCCTGCTGGATAGCCTCCACATACTCGGTGTCTTCCTTGGCGGGGTTGGTGTCGTCCATGCGCAGGTTGCACAGGCCGCCAAACTTCTCCGCGGTGCCGAAGTCGATGCACAGGGCCTTGCAATGGCCGATGTGCAGATAGCCGTTGGGCTCAGGCGGGAAACGGGTGTGAACGGCCATTCCCTGGAACTGACCACCCTCTGCGATGTCCTCGTCGATAAAAGTATGGATAAAGTTTTTGCTTTCAGAAACCTCGGCGGTTTCGGGGGTCTTTCTTTCCTCGGTCATTTTCTCACACTCCTTAAATCATGAATTTACGCGTAAAACGCAGTTATATATTATAGCTTGTCTGTCGTCAAATTGCAAGAGTCAGGCCGTCCTTTTTCGTTTCGTTTCACAATAGCTCCGCCTCGTCCGGAATATGGCGGGCCAGGGCGGCATTTTTCATGAACCCTTCGTGGGTTACCTCACGGATGACTGTAATGCCATCGGGCATGGCGAACGGCTGGTCCTCGCGCTCCAGCTCCACCTCCATGATGGCCACCTTCTGCCAGAAAGGATAGACATCGATCTCGAAAAGAAAGCCTTCATGGGGCAGACAATAGCGCCACTTACGGATCGTCAGCGCCGCTTCATCGCGCTGCAGGATCAGCGTCTCGTATTCCTCGCGGGTAATGATCCGCTCCCGTTCCACATGGGTACGGTCGGTGATGCGCTCTTTCTCAGTGTGGAAAAACTCCTCACGCTCCCCTACCCGGCGGCGCACACGGGCCGTCACGCCGGGACGGGACTTGAGGTAGATCTGCTCCATCTCATACACGGCGCTGCAGCGAGGGCGAAGCGCTTCAGTATCGGGATAGGCAATCAGGTACTTGCGTTCAATCTCCAGCGGCTGGCTCACAGGGCATCAAACTCCTCTCGCGTCATCAGCAGGTTCAGCGCCTCCAAAAGCGCATTGGCGGTCATATGACCGGGCAGCTGCAGTTTTTGCAGCAATTCACGGCGTTTTTGCTCGGAATTAGGACCCACAAGGCCTTTTTCCATCATATCGGCTTTCGTAATGGCGGCGCGGGGCGCAGGATTGACCGCACCTTCAAAGGTAGCACCGCAGCGGCGCAGCGCTTCCAGCAGCACCTCCGGGCGCATACCTTCCACGCCCAGTTTCCTCTCTTTGCCGGCTTTTTGCTTGCGCCGCTCCTTGCCGTAGATATCCGGCACATAGGCCTGTTTGACCTGATCTTTCGGCAGCGCACCTTTGAGATAATTGCGGATGACAAAGCCGGCGCCGTCACTGTCGGTCAGCACGATGAGGCCGCGGCTCTGCGCCAAGCGGCGGAAGAATGCCAGCTTTTCCTTATCGTTAAACACGCCAAAGCCGCCGGTCTCCACCACGGTGGCATCCACCACCTGCAAGAGGGCATTTTTATCGTAGCGGCCTTCCACCACGATAACTTCACGGATTTTCTCTTTCATCTTGTGCCTGCCAACTCCATCAAAAACAGTTTCAGTGCCGCTTCTTTATCCATTCCGGTCTCGCTCTTGAGCCGGCGGTCCAGCACCTGACAGCTCTGCACCGCCCGGCTGCACCAGGCATGGTCTACCTTGCGTGCAGACTTGAGAAGAAGGTCGGCGGGATAATCCTTAATCCCCCACACCTGCTTGAGCCAGTTTTTGTCCTTTCCGTTATCCAGCGCCAGACGGGCGGTATACAGCTTGCGCAATTCCTTACCAACGGCGGCCAGAATGCGGATAGGCTCTTCCTGCATACGCAGCAGGTCACCCAAAATGCGGGCGGCATCGTCATATTTACCCTCGGTGATGCGGTTTGTCATATCAAATACGCGGGCATCAAGAATCGGATCTGCCACGGCATTGATATCGGCAACGGTGATCTGTTCACCCTTAGCGTAAGAGGTGATCTTGGCAATCTCCGGTACCAGATCCGTCATCAGTGTACCGCAGGTAAACAGCAGGTGGTCAATCGTGGTCATGTCAATATCGTGACCGGTGGCCATCACACGGCGGCGCACCCATTTGACCAGAGCCGCACGCTCCTGCTCACAGAATTCCACTTCCTGCACGAACTTGTCCAGTACGGCACACAATTTCTTCATCTTTCCGTCGCGCTTATAGGCAATGGTTTCGTAGAGAAAGACCAACACGCAGTATTCCGGCACGTCGCTGAGAATATCCATCAACGCCGTTCGGCCGCTCTCGTCCAGCTTGAAAATGTCCAGATCCGACACGGTGACCAGCGTGCGCTCGGCCATCATAGGCATAGCTTCCACTGCGTCGGCCAATTCCTGCATGGCAAGACCCTTACCCTGCAGGCGGTGGTAATTGAACTCCTCAAAACCTTCCGGCACCAGGGCAGCACGAAGCTGCTCAAGATACTGCTGACGCAGATACGATTCCTCGCCATGGAAGATATAGACATTTTCCAGCGTACCGCCCTTCAGATCCCGAAGGAACTTGTCGTAGCCGCCGCTCTTGTTTTCCTTTTCTTTGCCTGCCATCATTCGTCTCCTTTAACCGTCAGCAGAATATGCCCCTGCAAATCGGTCCGATAGATCTCACATCCTGCCGCCACCAGACGCAGCAGCGCCTGATCGGTGGGATGCCCGTAACTGTTATCTCCTACGCTGATTACCGCCGTTTCCGGCTGCACAGCTTCCAAAAACTCCGTACTGCTGCTGTATCTGGAACCATGGTGGCCTACCACCAGCAGTTCGATATCCGGCAGCGGATAGCGCTCCACCAACTTCTTTTCCGTAGAACCGGCCATGTCTCCGGTGATCAGCGCATCATACTGGCCCGCCGAGCACAAAACCGTCAGACCCTGCTCGTTCAGATCACCCTCACCCAACGGCGGGTAAAGGGTCACCGCAGCCTCTCCCACCGCAAAATCCGTGGGGCTTTCCACATAGACAATCTCCATATCGCAGCGCTGTGCCAGGTCCAGCAGCCGCTCTTTCACACCGAACTCATCGTCGATGCGGGGCAGATAGAGCCGGTCTGCCGAAACACGGGTCATCAGCTCCCAAAGGCCGTTGGTATGGTCAGCGTGGTAATGGGTCACCACGACGGCATCGAGATGCGTAAAGCCCATGGTGGCCAATTGATCGGCTGCTACGCCGCCGGCATTCACATACGTATTGCTGCTGCCGCAGTCCATCAAAATTGCATGATTTTCACTATAGAGAATCACGCTCTCACCCTGACCAACATCCAATGTCAGCACGCCCAGATTGCCGTCACGGTATTCGACAGTACCCAGCCAAACCGTCAGCGCCAAAGTCAACGCCGCCAGCACACCTGCCACGGCATATTTCCGCCGTCCCCGACCGAGGCAGCAGGTACCCAGCATAACATAGGCGTAAGTCAGCCAATATTTCAAATAGCGGTTGGACAGGTACAGCGCATGGCCGGGAACGGCCATCACCAGCCGCGCCACCCACAGGGCGTAGCGCACCAGTGCCCAAACCAGCCAACCTGCAAACTGCGCGCCCGGCAGCCAGAAAAAGCTCAGCAAAACCGTGACAAAGGCGCTCATAAACGCCCAGCCTGCTGCCGGTACCACCAGAAGATTACTCAGCGGCGAGAGCAGGGTGAAAATATTGAAATAATACGCCGTCAGCGGGATGGTGAACAGCAGCGCACCCAGCGACGAAGAAATGCTGGCCGCCAGAAAACTCCAGACGCGATGCAGCAGACCGTCCCCCGACTTCCCTTTCATCAGCTGATCATAAATCCGCTGACCTACCAGCAGAATACCCGCTGTGGCAGCAAAGCTCAGCTGCAGACTGATGCCGGCAGCTGCATAGGGGTTGCAGAGCAAAATCACCAGCAGCGCCGCACCCAGCGAGGTGAGTCCGTCGCTGTCACGGCGGACGAGCGGCGCCGTCAGCACAAACAGAAGCATCACGCAGGAGCGCACAATGGACGGGGACAGACCCGTCATCAATGCATAGAAACCCAGCGCCGACATGGCGCACACGGCAAACAGTCGCCGCCTTGTTGGCGGGATCAGCAGACCCAGCAGCGTGACCAGAAACGCACAATGCAGGCCGGACACCGCAAAGAGGTGGCTCAATCCGGCCTCCGACATCGCCGTCTCATCGGCATCGCTCATGCCGCTCCGATCACCCGTCAGCATGGCGCTGACGAAACCGGCGGTGGTCTCATCTGACCAGATTCGACAGACCTGCTGCTGCACGGTACGCTTTGCCCGCTGAGGAAGCCAACGCAGACTGCCGGCACTTCCCTCTTCCACCGACACATCGTCACGATCATACAGCAGCGCATACACGCCGCGGGAGGAAAAGGTGGTAATATCGTCCTCATGGATGCGCAGGGCGCTCTGCCAATAGGCACTGCCCCGCAGCGTCTGACCCGGCTGCAGTGTCAGCAGCGTTTCATCACCGTAATATACGGCCTTTTGGCCAAAACCAAGGCGCACCGTCACTTTTGCGCCGGAATCGGTGGCGATCGGGTACTCTGTCACGGTGCCTTCAAAGGACAGAACCTGACCGTAGTTTTCCGCCAGCGGCGCGATGAAGACACTGTCATAGATGAAAGCGTAGAGAAAAGAGACCGCCAGCGAAAAGAGGATCAACAGGACACGCAGGCGCAGCTTTTCCCCCAGCTTCTTCCGAAAAAACAGCACAGCCGCACCAACGCACAACAGGGCAGCCGATGTCCACAAAAACCACGATCCGGAGGGAAGATATGCCGCGGCAAGACAGCCCACGGCAAAGGAAAGCGCCACTGTGGCAAGTATCCGCATGCAGGTCCCTCCCCTTTCGGTAATTGATTTATTATACCAAACTTTGCCGCTGTGGGCAAGAGGAAGGGCTACCGGACTGCCCCTTTTACTTTTGGATTCATGCCTTTCAACTCCGGCATTTTCACCCGGTATTGATGCGAACAGAATAATATGATAGAGTAAACTGAACGATAAATAAGAATTTGGCTAACTGTTTACAAAATTTGAATAGGTATGTACTAATTGTCGTAGAGAGCTAGAAAACTATACGCCAATGTGCTATAATTATGAAAACTTGCTTTTCAGCAAAGAAATGGAGGTTGTCTATATGGTTAGACTTCGTTCTTCCTTCTAATCGATAGAAGGAAAAATTTTCAACCCTTCTATCGTTTGTAAAAACATAGGAGGTTAACATGAAAAAATACGAATATAAAAATTGCCGATATTTTATCGGAGCATTGGTTTCAATCCTTTGCAGTAATCTTTTTGCTGTATCCCTGCAATTCTTCAAGGGCGATGTGCTGGACTATGCTGTTGCTGGAGATATGAGCAATACCATTCTTTATGGTGCATTGTTGATTACCTTCATTCTTTGCGAAGTCCTCTTTTACTTTGTGTATAAGAGACTGTCAGCAAAATTTGTAATCGGATGTACTCGGAACCTAAAGCAGGATATCTTCACAAGCATCTTCTCTCGTAGTTATGTGTCGTATAAGGAGCATCCCCAACGCGAATATCTTTCCAGATATTCAAACGAAGCAGATACCATTAAGGAACGCCGTTT
>JAZRRQ010000098.1:0-5345 GCA_045650885.1 Vescimonas sp.
ATCGTCATCATGAAGGACGGTTTCATTCAGCAGATCGGTACTCCTCAGGAAGTGTTCGATCATCCCTCCAACCTGTTCGTCGCTGGCTTCATCGGCATGCCCCGCATGAACCTGTTTGATGGCAAGCTGGTCAAGAAGGATGGCAAGTATGCTGTCGAGGCCGGTGGCATCTGCGTCGAGTTGAGCGAAGAGAAGCAGGCTCGTCTGGCTGCTAAGGATGTTGCTGAGCAGGAAGTGGTTCTGGGCGTTCGTCCCGAGCATATCGTTCTGTGCGCAGACGGCATCAAGGGCAAGGTCGACGTGTCCGAAATGATGGGTTCCTCCATCCACCTGCACATCACCGCCGGTGATAAGGACGTCATCGTGATCGTTCCCACCCTGGGCGCTGCTACCAACTTCCCCATGGGCAGCGAGGTCAATATGACCTTCGACGGCAACGTGGCTCACGTGTTCGGCAAGGAGACTGGCCTGAACCTGGAGTGGTAAGTTAATTCCATACATAAAAAAGACGGCTCTCATGAGCCGTCTTTTTTTGCGTCAAAAAAGGCGATGCCTTTTTTGAGCTTTTTTTGCAGCGCACTACCATGTACTCGCTGCGCTCGCACACTTGTGCGCTGAGAAGTGTTTTCTGTCACGCACATGTCGCTCCGGAAAACGGACTTGATTTTCTTTCGCCGCCTAAGCGGCGAAACTCTGCGAGGCAATTTTGAGCTGTGCAAAAAAGAAGTGGCGCGGCGGGGCAAACTGTGATATCATACAGCCAAGAAAACGCCAAGGAGGAACCTTTTATGAAATGGATGATCGCCTCTGACCTGCACGGCAGCGCGTACTGGTGCGAAAAGCTGGTGGAAGCCTTCCGCCGGGAGGGCGCCGATCGCTTGATTTTGCTGGGTGATACGCTCTATCACGGCCCCCGCAATCCGCTGCCGGAGGGACATAATCCGCAACGCTGTGTAGAACTGTTGGGTGCGCTGCGAGATAAGACGGTGGGTGTGCGGGGCAACTGCGATGCCGCCATCGACCAGGTGCTGCTGCCGTTTCCCATGATGGCTGACTATCTGCTGCTGGATCTGGGCGAAAAGCTGGCGTTCGTGACCCACGGTGACCAATGGGGCGAGGATAACCCGCCTGCCATGGCCAAGGGTGGTGTGCTGATTACCGGCCACACCCATGTGGCGGCCTGCACGAGGCACATGGACTTCCTTTATCTCAACCCCGGTTCGCCCGCCCTGCCTAAGGACGAGGGACATCGCGGTTATCTGCTGGTGGAGGCCGAGCGTGCCGCTTTCTGCGAGATGGACGGCACAGTGTATCGGGAAGTGAAGTTTTAAATAAAAAAGGACGGCTGCTGCCGTCCTTTTTTATTATTTCAGCAATTTTTCCCTTGTGCGATAGTCTGGCATCCAGCGTGCCACCTCCGCGTAAAAGGCAGCGGAGTGGTTGCGCTGGCGCATGTGGCACAGCTCGTGTACCACCACGGCATCAATGGCTTCAGGCGGATACTGCATGAGATAGAGGGAAAAGCACAGTGTATTTTTGCTGCTGCAGCTTCCGAAGCGGGTGCGGGCAGAGGTGATTTTCACGGCAGCAGGGGAGAGGTCCATGATGCCGGCCCAGTAGGCCACGCGGCCGGGGAGATAGGCTTTGGCTTTTTGACGCAGAGCGGCAATCTCTTCCTCCGACAGGGGCGGATGCTGGGCGAGGCGCTCTTTTTGTCTGGCAAGGGCGGATTCGATCCAGTCGCGGCGGCTTTCCACAAAGGCGTCGATATCTCTTTGTGGGCAGCGCAGCGGAGCGCGCACGACAACCTGTGCATCTCGTGTCACTTCGATTGCCAGGGTCTTACGTCGGGAGCGGACGAGGCGATAGGGCATACTCATTCCCCGATATAGGTGAAGCGGGGGCCGCTATAGCCGTCACGGTCTACTTGCTCGGACCACATGTGGGCCGGACGCACCCAAAGGCCGCCTTCGCCGTAGAGGGCCTGATAGACCACCATTTCTTCCATCGTTTCGCTGTGGCGGGCCATACCGACCACGCGATACTCGTTGCCTTTGAAGTGGCGGTACTTACCGATTTGAATCTCTGCCATGATAAAAGCCTCCTGTGTTTTTTCTTTATTTTATCACGGAACTGGCGCGGATGCAAAGAGTATGGTATGATAAAAGAAAAAAGGGGGAATGGCAGCCATGAAAACTATCTGCAAGCGGCTGCGGCGGGGAGATGACCTGCTGCTGGAAGTGCAAAAGATCGCACGGGAAGAAAATCTGGAACTGGCGGTGATTCTCTCGGCGGTGGGCTGCGTGAGCCGCGCCCGTGTGCGGGACGCCGGCGGTGTGGTGGTACGCGAGATTGCCGAAGACTGCGAAATTGTGTCGGTAACCGGTACGGTGAGCCATAAGCGCTGCCACATCCATGTGTCCTTTTCCAAAGAGGATCTCTCCACCGTGGGCGGCCACCTGATGGAAGGCTGCATCATCAACACCACCTGCGAGCTGGTGCTGGGTGTGGTGGACGGCTGGCGCTGCGGTGTGGAGCAGGATGAGGAAACCGGCTACGACGAGATTGTATTTGTGAGGGATGGCGTATGATTTTATCCACTCTGTGTTACCTTGAAAATGAGCGGGGCGAGTACCTGATGCTCCATCGGGTGAAGAAGGAGAACGATGCCAACCGGGACAAGTGGATCGGCATCGGCGGCAAGTTTGAACCGGGTGAGAGCCCCGAGGAGTGCGTGGTGCGCGAAGCTTGGGAGGAGACGGGGCTAACGTTGACGGAGTACCGTTACCGTGGCCTTGTGACCTTTGTATCCGACCGGTGGGAGACGGAGTATATGCATCTGTTCACCGCCACCGGCTGGACGGGGGAGATCAAGGAGTGTGAAGAGGGCGTGCTGGAGTGGATCGGTAAAGATGCGCTGGCGGCGCTGCCGCAATGGGAGGGCGATCGCATCTTCCTGCGGCTTTTGCGCGAGGAAGGACCCTTCTTTTCGCTGAAACTGCGCTATGAGGGCGAAACGCTGGCCTACGCCGCGCTGGACGGGCGGGAAATGGAGGTCTACGCATGAGGGTTTTGGTAAGTGCGTGTCTGTTGGGCGCAGCCTGCCGCTACGATGGGCAGAGCAAAGAATATCCGCTGGTGGCTGAGCTGTGCCGCCGCCACGAAGTGGTGCCGGTATGCCCCGAGCAGCTGGGCGGCCTGCCCACGCCCCGTACCCCTGCCGAGCGGCAGGGTGAGCGGGTGGTGACAAAACTGGGCGCCGATGTGACGGTGCAGTATCTGCGTGGTGCGGAGGAAGCGGTGCGTCTGGCACAGAAGCTGGGCTGCACCGCGGCTGTGCTGAAAGAGCGCAGTCCTTCCTGCGGCAGTGGGCAGATCTATGATGGCAGCTTCACCGGCACGCTGATGGAGGGATTTGGTGTGGCGGCCGAGGTGCTGCAAAATGCCGGGATTCGCGTTTACGGCGAATCGAAGCTGGCGGCATTTTTGGAAGAAAATTGAAAAAAGTTTCGGCAGACGGAAGCGGGGAGAGCACCCCGCTTCCGCTTTTTCTTGCAAAAAGAAGGCGCGGACGTGGGGCGGAACACGTGATGTGCGGAATGTTTGGAACAACTTGTACTTAGAACATATATAAAATGCACAAAAAGGATCAGTAAAACTGTTGAAAAAGGAGAACTTGTAAATTTTGATTGACAAAAGGGGGTAAACTTGATAGTATACTGTGCGCACGAACTGGAAACGTTACCGGGAAGGTTTTCGGCAGGTTTCATCTGAAAGAAACAAAGAAAGACAGAGGGTGGCACGGTATGACAATTAAGGACATTGCGCGGCTGTGCGGCGTGAGCATCAGCACGGTATCCCGTGTGCTCAACGATCGGCCCGACGTCAGCGAAGAAAACCGCCGGCGAGTGCTGGCAGTGGTGGAGCGCACCAACTATATTCCCAACAACAGTGCCCGCGACCTGGTAAAAACCAAGTCCGATGCCGTGGGTCTGGTGGTGCGCGGTGTGGCCAACCCGTTCTATACGCACATCATCCGTGCCATTGAACAGAAGCTCAATGAAAATGGCCTGACGATGGTGGTACAGCAGATTAACACCGACGATGATGAGGTGAAGTGCGGCGCCATGATGGAGCGCGACAAGCGTCTGCGCGGCATCATTTTTCTGGGTGGACGCAGTGACTACAGTCCTGCGGAGCTGGCGGCGCTGAATGTGCCGTTTGTGTGCTGCTCTTACGCCAACCACTACGGCAGTCTGGATTCCACGGACTATTCTTCCGTGTCTATCGCGGATGAAAAAGAAGCCTATCACGCCGTCAGGGAGCTGTATGACAACGGCCACCGGCGGATCGCGGCGCTGGTCTCCTGTGTGGATGACCGGGCGATCAGCCAGCTGCGTTATCAGGGATATTGTCAGGCACTGCAGGACTGCGGTCTGGAGCTGGACAAAGAACTGGTGATCAGCGCAGGCAGCTATGACATTTACGATGCCTATCGCGCCATGGAACAGAAGCTGAGCGAGGATGTGAAGTTTACCGCCGTCTTTGCTATTGCTGACAATATGGCCATCGGCGCTATGCGCGCTTTGCGGGAAGCCGGCAGAAAGGTGCCGCAGGACTGCTCGATGATTGCCATCGACGGTCTGGAGGTTTCCGCATATATCGACCCGCCGCTGGCGACGCTCTGCCAGCCCATGGAAGAGATGGGGCGGCGCAGCGTGGAGATCCTGCTGGAACTGATGGAAGGCACCGGCACCAACCGGCAGGAGACACTGCCCACTACATACCGCGCCGGCGCTTCGGTGCGCAAGATCTGATGTATTTGAACTCCCCGAAGGGAGTGAAAATAAGAAAACAACATTTTAGAAGGAGCAAAACAAATCATGAAGAAGTTTCTTGCAATGATCCTGGCCCTGGTCATGGCTCTGTCCCTGATCTCCTGCGGCAAGGAAGACGAACCCTCTGTTTACTGGCTGAACTTCAAGCCCGAGTCCAACGACGCTCTCCAGGAGATCGCCGCTATGTACACCGCAGAGACCGGTATCCCCGTCAAGGTCGTTACCGCTGCCTCCGGCGAGTACAACAGCACCCTGACCGCTGAGATGGACAAGGAAGAGGCCCCCACCATCTTCGTCGTCGGTAACGCTGCCGCTGCCAAGGACTGGTCCGACTACTGCCTGGATCTGAAGGGCACCCCCATCGCGAACGAGCTGAACACCGATGCCTACAACGTCTATGACGAGAACGGCAAGCTGTGCTCCATCGGCTACTGCTATGAGTGCTACGGCATCATCGTCAACAACGATCTGGTCGTCAAGGCCGGCTTCGCTGCTGACTACATCAAG